>NZ_JACCBV010000001.1:0-300528 GCF_013409785.1 Microbacterium immunditiarum | reverse complement strand
ATGCCGTCGACGGAGCGGAGGCGGTTGACCGCGTCGTCGACGATCGACGGGTTGTGCAGCATGAAGCGCAGGCGCACCCCGGGCGCCTGCTCGGCCGCGAGGCGCGAGACCATCGTGCCGATCGTCGCGAAGCCGTAGTCCGAGCCGTAGATCGAGAACTCGCGCGTCGAGTCGTGCGGTGTCCAGATCGCCTGACTCTCGAAGACGCGGCGGGCCGCGTCCAGCGCGGTCGTCGTGTGCTCGGTCAGCCGCAGCGCGAGGGGCGTGAGCTCGTAGGTGTTGCCCCGACGCGCGAGGATCGGGTCGTTGAAGTGGGTCCGCAGCCGCGCCAGGGACGCGCTCAGCGCCGGCTGGCTCAGATGCAGCCGCTCCGCCGCGCGCGTGACGCTGCGCTCCGTCAGCAGCGCATCCAGCGCGACCAGCAGGTTGAGGTCGAGCCGGGACAGCAGCGGTTGGTCGGACACGTCGGTGTGCGTTCCTTCGGGGTCGGAATGGCCTCCCGCCGAGTGTATCAACGCAGTCTATGCAGCCGGTGTGACGCATCGCCCGCAGCGATACCGCAACGAAATCGAATGCCGCGGCATCCGTTCTCAAAATGTGCGCATCTGTCCCACTTATGACTGAAAGCGACAAATGCTGTTAGCGTCGACAGTGACGCCACGCATCGCCGCGAAGGCGCCGCCATGAGAAGGGAGCATCGATGCTTCTCGAGCGGGAGCTCATCCAGTCCACCGGTTTCCGCAATGTCACCGAGGGCGGGCAGGTGACGGGATTCCAGTTCCGCCTCCGCATGCCCTCCTACCGCGGGATGGCGGCATCGCTCATCGACGGCGTCTCCGTCCGCGTCGGCGACCTCGTGGAGGTCGGGCCCGACGTTCCGCTGTGGACGTTCGCCGGCAGGACGTACACATTGCAGGAGCTGTGGGATTCGGATGGCGTGCGATGGCCGCTCGAGGAGGCGGCGACCGTGACGGTGCCGTTCCCGGGCGGGCTGCCCGAGGGCACGCACGAGGTGGGGATCGGACTCCGGCTGCGGATGTCATACATTCCGGTGGAGCACCAGCCGTCGCAGTACGACGTGTCGCGGCACATCACGCTCACGTCGGCGGTGGACGGCGCACCCTTCAAGTACGGCGTCTCGCTGTACAGCTACATGGGCGACTTCGGCACGGTCATGGACCTCGAGACCGCGCTCGCCGCCGTCGCCGACGTCGGGGCGACCGGTGTCGAGATCCTCGGCGAGGGACACATCGAGCGCTATCCCGAGCCCACGACGGAGTGGATCGACCGCTGGTTCGCGGTACTCGAGAAGTACTCGCTCGAGCCGACGAACTACGGCTCGTGGATCGACACACGCCTGCACTCGAGCGGCGTCAACGCGCGCGACCTCACCGCAGCCGAGGGCGCCGCAATCCTGCAGCGCGACCTGCGCCTGGCGAAGCAGCTGGGGTTCAGATTCGTGCGGCCGAAGATCGGCGTCGTATCGAGCGACCTCATCCCGCACCCGACGTGGGACGAGGCCGTCGAGCGCTCCCTCGAGCTCGCGACCGACCTCGACGTCATCATCTGCCCCGAGATCCACGCGCCGACCCCCATCAAGCATCAGGTCGTCGACGACTACATCGCCTTCATCGAGCGCACCGGCACGAAGCACTTCGGCCTGCTGCTGGACACCGGCATCTTCCAGGACCGCCCGATCCCGCTGAAGCCCGGCGAGCTCCCCGGGCGCCGCCCCGCGTTCATGGACGGCATCGCGGTCGACCCCGCCGACATCGCCGACATCGCGAAGTACGTCGTCTTCATCCAGGCGAAGTTCCACGACATCGACGAGAAGCTCGAAGACCGGCAGATCCCGTGGGAGCCCGTCCTCCGGGCCCTCAAGGACGCCGGCTACACGGGCTACCTCTCGAGCGAGTACGAGGGCGAGCGCATCCCGTGGCGCTCGATCGAGCAGGTGCGCCGTCAGCACTCCCTCATGCGCTCGATCGCGTCGCGCCTGTGACGACGGCGCCCACCTCGACCGCCAGGAGCCGCACCATGCCCAACGGACTCATCGCCGAAGACAGCCTGCGCCCGCACCCGGACGGGTTCGCGCTCGCGCTGACGATCCCGTGGTACCGGAGCCTGTGGCTCTCGTCGGTCTCGACTCTGCGACTCACCGTCGACGACGTCGAGATCCCGGCCGAGGACCTCGCGTTCGAGCTCGACGGCCGACGGTGCGCGATCGCCGAGCTCGCTGAGCAGAGCGAGACGCTGTGGTTCCTGCAGCAGCATCCGCTTCTCATCGCCCGCCTCGAGCGCCCCGTCGAGCTCGGCGAGCAGCACGACGTCGAGATCTTCGGCGAGCTCCGCCTGCCCTACATGCAGATCGCTCCCGGCGAGGACGGCGGTCCGGGGCTGTACGTGCCGAACTTCGTGCGGCAGGCGCTCACGCTGACGGTGACGGATCGCGATGCCCCACCTCCCGCGACGGTGACGGATGTCGCGCCCCCGCCGCCCGCCGCGGACGACGACCCGTTCCAGCTCGGTCTGACGCTGTACTCGGCGAGCGCCGAGTTCCGCGCGGGGTGGTACGACTTCGACGGCCTGCTCGATCGCGTCGCGGAGCTCGGCATCGGGCCCGGAATCGAGATCGTCGCGTCGCAGGTGCTGCCGACCTACCCGGTGGTCTCGGACGAGTTCGTCGCGCAGTGGCGGGCGGCCTTCGACAGGCACGGCTTCGACGAGAGCTCGTTCGGCGCGAACCTCGACATGGGGCGGCGGCGCGACCGCGACATGACGCCGGACGAGGAGTTCGAGTTCAGCGAGCTCATGCTGCAGGGCGCCCGGAAGCTCGGCTTCCCGCTCGTGCGCATCCAGAGCGCCAAGCCTGAACTGCTGCGCCGGCTGCTGCCGGTCGCGGAGACCCTCGAGCTCGCGCTCGCGTACGAGATCCACGCGCCGATGGGGCCGAACTCGCCCGAGATCCTGAAGGTGCGCGACGTGTACGCCGAGCTCGACTCGCCGCTCCTCGGCTTCGTCGCGGACTTCTCGTCGACGATGCACGCGATGTCGCCGACGCTCCTGCGTGCGGTGCGCCGTGCGGGGCTGGACGACGAGGCGGTCGATCGCCTGCAGCGGATCTGGGCGACGGATGCTCCGATGCGCGAGCGTCAGCAGGAGTTCATCGCCTACCTGAACAGCCGTGACTTCGACCCCGCGCGCCTCGGCTCGTTCGCGCACCTCGCGTTCAACATGCACGGCCATGTCGACCCGCGGGAGTGGGCCGACATCATGCCGCAGATCCTCCACGTGCACGCGAAGTTCTACGACATCGACGAGACCGGACAGGAGCCCGCGATCGATTATCCCGAGCTCGTCCGGGTGTTCGTGGAAGGCGGATACCGCGGGTACTGGTCGAGCGAGTGGGAGGGTCACGCCTTCGCCGAGTTGGGCGAGGTCGATCCGCTGCTCCTCGTCCGCAAGCAGCACGATCTCATCCGCGCGTCGATGGGAGCCCTCGCCACGTGACCGACATCGACTTCCGCGCACTGCCGCTGCCCGAGGTGATCCACATCCTCCGCGAGCACGGCGAGCCCGAGGACCCCCGCCCCGACATCGACACCGCGTCGCTCCAGCGCCGGTTCCCGCGCCTCGCGGGGGTCGAGACGTCCGACGTGCGCATCGACGGCCCGCAGGGCCGGGCGGTGCCGGCTCGGCTGTACCGGGACGGGTCGGCAGCGGCATCCGGTCACGCCCTCGTGTGGGTGCACGGCGGCGCGTTCATCGGCGGCCACCTCGACATGCCGGAGTCGAACTGGGTCGCGCTCGAGCTCGCGGCGCGCGGCATTCCGGTACTCGCCGTCGACTACGTCAAGTGCCTCGGCGACGTGCACTTCCCCGAGCCGTCCGACGACGTGCTCGCCGCGTGGCGGCATGCCGTCGCGCAGGCGGAGGAGCTGTTCGGCATACCTGGCGCGTCGGTCCTGCTCGGGGGCGCGAGCGCGGGCGGCAACCTCACGGCGGGTGCGACGGCGCGGCTTCGCGACGCGGGCGAGCCCGTCCCGGGGGGCCTCGTGCTCGTGTATCCGGTCGTCCATCCGAACGGGCCGGATGCCTCCGCCGACCTCGACCCGGACTCGCCGCACACCGCGTTGACCCTCAACTTCGTCGGCTCGCGCGAGGCGGCGCTCGATCCGCACGCGTTCGCGGGGCTCGGCGCGGCGGACGGATTCCCGCCGACGCTCATCGTCGTGTGCGAGCGCGACGGCCTGCGGCCATCGGGCGAGGCGTTCGCACGGCAGCTCGACGAGGCGGGCGTGGACGTCTCGCTCCACCTCGAGGTCGGCGCGGACCACGGCCACATCAACGAGCCCGCCGACCCGACGGCGCTCCCGACCATCGAGGCGATCGCGACGTGGATCCCGCCTTCGGGCTGACTGTACGCGACGTAGTGCTTCGCGGTCGCGGCGATCGCGTGCGGCGAGCCAGGCTGGACCCCTGGTATCCGCGCACCATCGCCCGGCCCATGACCGAGGTGAGGTGCACGTCCTCGCCGAAGCCCTTCACGACCCGGCCCCAGCGCGGGTCGCGGGAGACGACGATCATGGGCGAGAACGTCCAGGTCACTCCGCCGGACCGCGGTCGGAAGACGATGTGAAGCTGGCCGAGCTTCTCGGCATCCGTCATCTCCGCGACCAGCCGGCGCACCCGCTCCGTCGTGCCCTCCAGGTCCTCCTCCCCTTCGTCACTCGCGCCCAACGCGATGCCGCCCGGAGCTGAAAGCCCCGGGCGGCACGCACCTCCGTGTGAGTCAGCGGATCAGCTGTCCCACGCGGCGTCCATCTCGTCGAGCACCTGGTCGACGGTCTTCTGACCCGTCAGCAGGCCCTGCACGCCGACGCCGAGGGCGTCGTAGACGGCGGGGTTGGGCCAGCTGGCGTTAGGAAGGCCGGCGTAGGCGCCCGTCTCGAGCAGGTCGCCGATCGGGTCGTACTGCGGCAGCAGGTTGTCGGCGGTGGCGCCGGAGATCGGAACGAATCCGGACAGGTCGGCGAACGCCTGTGCCTCTTCAGGCTGGGCGACCCAGTCGAGGAACTCCTGCGCCGAGGCCTTGACGTCATCGTCGGATGCCGCGTTGATCGCCCATGCGTAGTTGGCCGAGGCGAGCGTGTAGGGCTTGCCGCCGTCGGCGGGCGGGAAAGCCTGGACGTTCAGGTCGAGACCCGTGCCGGCGCTGATCGACGCGGCCGCCGAGCCGGGGACCGCAGCCGTCAGCGACAGCTGGCCGCCGATGTTCTGCGTGATCGTGTCGAACGTGCCCCCCTCGACGCCGTCCTGGAAGCAGCCGCCGTCCTTCATCTCGATGATGTCCTCGAGAACATCGCGCCAGCCGCTGTCGGCGAAGGTGACCTCTCCTGCCGCGCGCTGGTCGTTCCAGTCCGGGTCGTCCGCATAGACGCGGGTAGCCGAGACGAGCATCGAGAACAGCCCCGTGTTGAACGGCACGGCGCCGGCCAGCACCGTGAACGTCTTGCCGCC
The DNA here is from genome assembly GCF_013409785.1 of Microbacterium immunditiarum. Classification (NCBI taxonomy): domain Bacteria; kingdom Bacillati; phylum Actinomycetota; class Actinomycetes; order Micrococcales; family Microbacteriaceae; genus Microbacterium; species Microbacterium immunditiarum. The sequence goes on along the minus strand of NZ_JACCBV010000001.1, from coordinate 295,008 downwards.
GCTCCGGGCCGACGTGCAATCCTCGAGAAGCTCCTCGAAGGCGGCGGGGTACTCGTCGATGCCGACCTCTTCGCCGCCGGCGCCGTTGTAGATGAGGCCCACGGGGACGAGCGCGGCCGGCTGGGCGTAGACCTTGCCGTCGACGGTGTACTCGTTCTCGGTGCCGGGCGGAATCATGCCCGCCGAGGTCTCGTCGAGCGGCTCGAGGAATCCGGCCTCGGCGAGGTTGACGACCGAGATCGGCTGACCCGTGCCGGGAGCCAGCACCATCATGTCGGCGGCGTTGCCGGCCTGCAGCTGAGTCGTGACCTGGGTGTTGTAAGCCTCGGAGGGGTAGGGGATGACCTCGATCTCGACGCCGGTCTGCTCGGTGTACTTGGCGGCGGTCTCCGCCCAGTAGTCGTCCTGATCGTTGGCTTGGGCGACCATGAGGCTGAAGCCGACGCTCGTGTCCTCCGGCTCTCCGGTGCTGCCGCCGTCGTCGTTGCTCGCGGAGCAGCCGGCAAGGAGGAGGACACCGGCGACAGGCGCCGCAAGGAGCGACCATCGGCGAGGTCGGGATGCTGTGTGCTGTGGCATATCGAACCTTTCGTGACATCGTTGTCGCCAGCTCGGGTGTCTGGCTCGGCCACCGGCCGCACCTTCAGCCTGACACACATTCGCATGATTTCGACATTAGTGTCGTTTATGTGATGCAATAGTTAGGCTGATCCGCGATTCGGCCTGATCAGGCGCGGTTCTCGAGCAGCACGGCGACCGGTCCCGCGAGGCCCGCGGGAAGCGGCGCGGCCGTGGGCTCGAACACTCGGGTCATGGGTGCGAACACGTCGCCCCACGGAGCGGCCGCCTCGCGGATGAGCCGGTTGCGCCACGGCGTCGCGACGTCGACCTCGAGCACGTTGCCCTCCGGGCGCACGGCGGACGACACGTCGACCCGGAACGGCGCGGTCCATGCGACCCCGCAGTCGACGTCGTTCAGCCGCACCCGCGCGATGTCGCGCACGTCACCGAGGTCGAGCCAGACGGCGGTTCCGGCCTCGGGCTTCGCGAGGTCGAACTCCCCCCGATACGCTGCAACGCCCGAGAATCCGCGCGCGTCGTCGTCGAGCTCCGTCCACAGCACCGGCCCGTGCGGCACCGCGATCGCGGGGCGGCCCGGGAGAATCAGGGTCCAGCGTGCCTCGACGGGCCGCGAGACGGCGGATGCCGCATCCGCACGCGCGCCTGGCGAAGCGGTCGCCGGTGCGAGGAACACCGACCCGAACGCGGGCAGATCGAGCTCGAACGTGCGCCGCCCGCGCACGGTGCCGGCCTCGGCGAGGTCGATGCGGCGGACCAGGACCGGATCCCACACCTCAAGCGCCCCGACCTCGGCCGGCACCGCGAAGCGAATGTGCACGTCGTGTCCTCCGGGGTTCGCGACGAACGTGACGCGCCGTCCGCCGACGAGCCGCGCGACCGTCCGCGCCGGCGGCCCTTCGACCTCGAGCCACGGGACGATCCCGAGCTCACGGAGCGCAGACGCGAGATCCGTCGTGGCGATCACGCGGCCGCGGGAGCGTGGATGCCCCCAGATCACATCCGACAGGCGCGCGAACTCGTCGTCGCCGTCGGCGAGCGAAGGGGATCGCTCCGGCCGCACGCCGACGACCGTCGCACCGCCGTCGAGAAGCGTCGCGATCCGCCGCAGCGTCCCCAGCGTCATCCGCCGACTCGAGCCGCCGAGGTACAGCAGGGCGTACCGGGCGCCGGCCGACCGAATCATGCCGTCCTCGACCGAAAGCGCCGCCATGCCGTCGGCGCCGACGTAGTCGAAATCGAACCAGGGAGGGACCGACACGTCGTACGCGTCGGCGAACAGTCCGGTGACCGGCGCTTCCTCGCCGACGAACACCGCGATGTCGACCGCGGGCTCCCCCGCGGAGAGCACCGCGGAGCACCGCGCGAGGTAGTCGATCCACGGCTTCGCCATGTCGGCCCACGTCTCGTTCACCGTGAACGCCTGCCCGAGGAACGGCGCCAGCGCGACGCCGGGCGGCGGTGCCGCGAGAGGCTGGTGCGGCGACGTGTGGATGCAGAAGCGAGTCACCCCGAGCGCGAGCTGCAGGTCCGCCACGTGCTTGAGGCTTCGCGGCGACGACGCCCACGGGCGGTCGAAGCTCGTGAACGCCTCGGCCCCCGTCCACCTCTTGCCGTGGACGTGGGAGACGGATGCCGCGCCCTTGAGGTCCGCGACATATGTCGGCATCGGGCCGCGGTCGGGGTCGAACGTCCACATCGCGCCCATCGGGATGTCGGCGTGCGATCGCATCGCGAGGTCGTCGCCGAGCTGCGGGCGACGGTCCTCGAGCGCCTCCGCGTAATAGGTCATGCCCCGCGCGTGCGCCTCGGCCGCGAGCGTTCCGTAATATTCGTCCGCGAGGAGCTCGGCGATCGTGCGGCGGTAGTCGTAGAGGAATCGATCGGATGCCTCGGCGCCGCCGACCACCAGCCCGGTGAGCACCGGCAGCCAGGGGGTGGGGTCGTAGCCGCGGCGCCGGCGGAAGTGCTCGAGGAGGTCGTCGGTCCAGTTCTGGGCGCCCGCCTCGATGCTGTCGCTCAGGAGCGCGTCGAACCGTCCGGGCGCGAAGCGATCCAGGTGCGTCCGGAGGTACGCCGAGACGCGCGCGCCGTCGAGCTTGTCGACCTCGAGGCCCGTGGAGTCTTCGGACGCCGGGCCGTTCATCTGGCCCGTGAGCGACGCGCCGAGGCGAACGACGCGCCAGCGACCCGGGGGCGCGTCCCACTGCAGCCGGCCGCTGACGACGAGTGCCGTGACGTCGTGAACGTCGGAGGGAGTGACGGCTGCCGCATCCGACCCCGCCGGGGTGTCGACGGCGTGGTAATCAGGCACGACCCCGAACCCGGCCTTGACCTCGGCATGGTGCACGCGTGCCGCCGTGCGCAGTGCGAACTCCGTTACGAGGAACGTGTCGCTCGGGCGGAGGACCGGCGGGAGCCGCACGCCGTCGGCGACCGGAGGCAGCGCGGCCGCGGCGCTTCCGCCGGTGAGGAGGAGGCGGAACCGCCGCGCCGTGACGGGCGGGAACGCGGCCGTCCGAGCCGGCACGGTCGACGGAGGAAGGGTCACGACATCGCGGTACGAGACGCCGTCGCCGCTCGCCTGGAGGACGGCGTCGGCGGGCGGCGCGGCGCCGAAGCCGCCCGGACCGGGCAGCCCGACCGTCACGGAGCGCACGGTGACGGGCTCGTCGAAGTCCTGCTCGATCCACGCCGACGACGTGCCGTCGGGGTCGCGCGGGAGGGCGAGGGTCGCGCCGAACGAGCCGTCGACGAGGATCGCCGGATCGTCGATCGGCGCGGATCCGGTCACGCGCACGGGCGCCAGCGGTTCGTGCTCGGAAGCTGCCGGGAGAGCGAGGACCCGCCAGTCCGCCGCCCACGGCTCGCGCGGCGGCGTGCCCCACCGCGGCGAGTCCTGGAACAGCCCCGCGACGGACGGCAGTGGCGGCAGCTCGACGTCGACGGGCGCACCGCCGTCGAGCACGAGCTCCGACCACACGACCTTCTTCATGGCATCCGCCGGCTCGACCCACGGGCCGCCCGACGCGCTCCAGCCCGACGACGTCGCGACGGCGAGCTCGATTCCGAGGTCGGCGGCGGTGACGGATGCCACGTCCAGCGCCTCCCGCCACGCATCCGATCCCGGCCGAACCGGCTCGGGCACGACGAGCGGGACGCCCATTCCCCCGTCGAAGAGCTGGGCGCCGCGAACGCCGACGGCGTGGAGCCACGTCAGATCGCGGACGATCCCGGCGCGATCGATGTTCCCGTCCATCCAGTGCCACCAGGCGCGCGGGCGCGCCTCATCAGGCGGGTCATCGAAGCTGCGCCAGAGCGCGCAGATCTCCTCGGATTCCGGCGACGGTGGCGACTCTGTCACGGCCTCCATCCTCGCGACAAGACGCGGGCGCGCGGGGGCTGCAGCACTTATATCGGATATCGCTAAAACTAATGTGTGCTTCCGACGCAAGTGTGTGAGAGTTGCTTCGAGCCCGCCGGAGGGCGGTGCGTGACGACGAGGTCAGAGAGCAGATGACAGTGACGATCGAGCGAGACACGACTCGCACCCTCACGGTGCCTCCGGGGGCTCGGCGCACACCGCGACCGCGTGGCCGAAAACCGCTCATCAGCTACGGGCACTGGTGGTGGGCGATGCCCGCCGTCCTTCTCGTTGTCGCCGTGCACTACGTCGCGACCCTCACGGGCGGCTTCTTCGCGTTCACGGACTGGACGGGCCTGGGCGACTGGGAGTTCATCGGCTTCGACAACTTCGTCCGCATCTTCAACGACCCGCTCCTGCTGGGGGCCGTCTGGAACACCCTGTTCCTCGCCTTCGGCTCGGTGATCCTCACGAACGTCCTCGGTCTGGGCTTCGCACTCGCGATCAACCGCACGCTCAAGTCGCGGTACATCCTCCGGACACTCCTGTTCATGCCGGTCGTGCTGAGCCCGCTCGCGGTGGCGTACGTCTGGAAGTACATCTTCCAGTTCAACGGGCCGCTCAACGGTCTCCTCGACGCGATCGGACTCGATTCCTTCCAGAAGGTGTGGCTCGCCGACCCGACGTGGTCGATCTGGGCGATCCTCCTGACGGTCGTCTGGCAGCAGACGGGCTTCGTCATGGTGATCTACCTCGCGGGCCTCGCGTCGGTGCCCGTCGAGCTCGAGGAGGCGGCCGCCCTCGACGGCGCCAACCTGTGGCAGCGGTTCTGGCATGTCGTCGCTCCTGGAATCCGCCCCTCGATCGCCATCGCCACGACGCTCGGGATCATCCAGGGCCTGCGCATCTTCGACCAGATCCTCGCCCTCACGGGGGGCGGCCCGGCGGGTGCCACGGAGACGCTCGCGACCCAGGTCTACAAGCAGGCGTTCTCGCTCGGCCAGTTCGGATTCGGCTCGGCGCTGGCGCTCGTGCTGACGCTCATCATCCTCGTCTTCGCCATCCTCCAGCAGCATGCGACGCGCGACCGCGACGCCGTCGGAAAGGCCTGATATGTTCCGGTACACGAAGCTCACGGCGGTCCGCGAGGTCCTCGTCTGGATCATCACGCTGCTCGGGCTGCTGCCGTTCTACTTCCTCCTCGCGACGGCCTTCAAGACCGACCAGGAAGCGCTCACGACGAGCGCGATGGCACCGCCCCAGTCGCTCGACTTCAACGCCTTCATCCAGGTGCTCACAACAGGCGGACGCAACAGCATTCCGATGGCGATCCTCAACAGCACCATCATCACCGTCGGCGCGATCGCAGGTCTCGTGCTCTTCGGGTCCGTCGCGGCGTACGTGATCACGCGGCGCACACGCGCATGGACGAACGTCACGTTCTACCTCGTGCTCATCGCGATCATCCTGCCGGCGCAGCTCGGCACCGTGCCCCTCTACATCGGCGCGCGCACCGTCGGACTCACGGGCAACGCGATCGGCATGATCCTGCTCTGGATCGGCATCCTGATGCCGCTGTCGGTGTTCCTGTACGCGAGCTTCTTCCGGGGGCTCACGACCGAGTACGAAGAGGCGGCCGTCATCGACGGGGCGTCGCCGACCCAGGCGTTCTTCCGTGTCGTGCTGCCGCTCATGGCGCCGGCGACGGGCACGGTGGCGATCCTCACGGGTCTCATCGTCTGGAACGACTTCTTCAACTCGCTGATCTTCCTCGGCGGATCGACGACCCAGACCCTCCCCGTCGCGATGTACACGTACGTCGGCGGTCTCGTGTCCGCGTGGAACAAGATCTTCGCCGTCGTGATCATCTCGATGATCCCGATCCTGCTCTTCTACATGTTCGCGCAGAAGAAGTTCATCCAAGGCTTCGCCGGAGGCCTGAAGGGCTGACGCGAGAACCGATTCGAGGACGGCCGGATCGTCGAGCACGGCGGAGTGACAGGCTTCCCGTGCATGCCGCCCACATCCACCCGAAAACCTGACCCTTGCGGGCCCACGGACTGGAAAGAAGGCACATGTACCAGCTCGCACCGAACATCGAACTGCTCTTCACCGAGGCAGGCGACTACCACGACCGGGTCCGCGCGGCGGCGGCGGCCGGCTTCGACGCCGTCGAGATGTGGGGGCCGACGGGCGTCGACGCCCCGGCCCAGCCGAAGGACATCCCCGCGCTCAAGGCCGCGCTCGAGGAGACCGGCACGCAGCTCACGGCGCAGCTGTCGGAGCCGCGCACGCAGTTCATGATCCCGCCGTGGGACCACTCCGAGTTCTACCGCAAGCTCGACGAAGGGGTGGCGATCGCGCACGAGCTGGGCTGTCCGCGCATCGTCGTCGGCAGCGGCACGGGCTTCGGCGGGTGGAAGCGCCAGGTCCAGCTCGACAAGCTCATCGAGATCTACCAGAAGGCGATCGCGCAGATCGACGGCTCGGGCATCACGCTCGTCCTCGAGCCGGTCAACATCCGGGTCGACCACCCCGGTTCGCTCCTCGACCGCACGTCGGAGGCGGCGTACGTCGCACGCGGCGTCGACTCGCCCTTCTTCGGCGTGCTCTACGACATCTACCACTCGGCCGTCGAGGGCGAGGACATGGCCGCCGAGCTCGCCGATGCGGGCGACCTCATCAAGTACGTCCAGCTCGCGGATGCCCCGGGTCGAGGCGAACCCGGGTCCGGCTCGCTCGACTGGGTCGAGCGGCTCGGGATCCTCCGCTCCAGCGGTTACGACGGCCCGATCGGGCTCGAGTACTACCCGACGCAGGAGTCCGGGGCATCCGTGGCCCTCATCCGCGAAGTGGCGGCGTCGGCATGAGCCGCTACCCGGCCGGGGTCGACGTCGCGATCGTCGGGAGCGGCCCGACGGGCGCGGCGTACGCGCGCATCCTGAGCGAGCGCGTGCCGGATGCCGTCGTCGCGATGTTCGAGGTGGGGCCGACGGTGTCGGATCCCGCGGGCTCCCACGTCAAGAACATCGTGGACCCCGACGTGCGCGCCGCGGCGCAGCGCCGGTCGGAGGGCCCAGGTGCGGGTCAGGCGAAGTTCGACAACCCCGGCGCGGTGAAGGCGGGCGAGCGTCGCGCGCGGCCCGGCACGTTTCTCCTCGCCGACGGGTATCAGGTGGAGGGCGAGGACGGCCTGCCCGTCGCGGCCTTCTCGAGCAACGTCGGCGGCATGGCGGCGCACTGGACGGGTGCGTGCCCGCGACCAGGCGGGAGCGAGCGCATCGACTTCCTCCCCGACCTCGACGAGCTGCTCGACGAGTCCGATCGGCTGCTCGGTGTGACGACGGACGCGTTCGACGCGGCTCCTTTCACGGAGCTCGTGCGCGAGCGGCTGGCGGCGGCCGTCGACGACGGGCGGCCCGAGAAGGCGCGCGTGCAGCGGATGCCCCTCGCCGTGCATCGGCGCGAGGACGGCCGCCTCGTGTGGTCGGGCTCGGACGTCGTGCTGGGCGACGTCACGCGCGCCAACCCGAACTTCTCGCTGTACGACGATTCGCTCGTCACGCGCGTGATCGTCGAGGACGGTCGCGCGGCCGGCGTCACCGTGCGCGATCTGTCGACGGGGGAGACGCAGGAAGTGCGCGCGCGCTTCGTGGTCGTCGCGGCGGACGCGCTGCGCACTCCGCAGGTGCTGTGGGCCTCCGGCATCCGCCCCGACGCCCTCGGGCGCACCCTCAACGACCAGTCGCAGGTCGTCTACGCGGCCCGGCTGCGCGGGATCGAGCCGCCCGCCGAGGACCAGGTCGCGGCAGCGGGCGCCCTCAGCGAGCAGAGCGGGGTCACGTGGGTCCCCTTCGCCGACGATCTGCCCTTCCACGGGCAGATCATGCAGCTGGACGCTTCGCCCGTCCCGCTCGCCGACGACGATCCGGTGATCCCGGGGTCGATCGTGGGGCTCGGCCTCTTCTGCGCCAAAGACCTCCAGTGGGACGACCGCGTCGAGTTCACGGAGGACCTCGATCCGTACGGAATGCCCGCGATGCGCGTGCGCTACCGGCTGACCGAGCGTGATCGCGCGGTGCTCGAGCGCGCACGCGAGGAGATCGTGCGCCTTGCGAACGCCATCGGCGAGCCGATCGGCGACCGCCCGTTCACGATGCCCCTCGGCGCGTCCCTGCACTACCAGGGCACGACGCGCATGGGCGAGGTCGACGACGGGCGCAGCGTGTGCGGGCCCGACAGCGAGGTGTGGGGCGTGCCTGGCCTGTTCGTCGCGGGGAACGGGGTCATCCCCACCGCGACCGCGTGCAATCCGACGCTGACCGCGGTCGCGCTCGCGGTGCGTGGCGCGCGGCGCGTCGCTGCCGAGCTGGACCGGCGCGGACCGTTGCTTTCGTCGAATTCTGACATTAGAGTGTAGAAACGCGTAATAAGTAGTCAAGGAGGACTCGTGATCCCCGATCGCATCATCGAGCAGGGCACGCTCACGACCGACGGCACGCGCGCCGCGGTCGAGGTGCGCCTGCCGTGGTACCGGGCGCTGCCGGCGTCCTGCATCGCCGGCGCGACGCTCGCCGTCGACGGCGTCGAGGCGCCCGCCGAGTCGCTCCGGTGGGAGATGAACGGCCGCACCTTCACGTTCGACGAGCTCATGCCGAACACCGAGGAGTGGTGGTTCCCGACCGACTCCGCCGTGCTGTCGGGCGACATCCCGGTCGCCGACGACGACGCTGAGCACCGGGTCGAGGTCTCGCTCGTGCTCTACATCCCCTACATCGTCATCGGCGACGGCGAGGTGCTCCACATCGAGGAGCGCGACGCCAAGACGATGACCGTCCGAAAGGCGGTGGCGGCATGACCCTTCGACAGGCTCAGGGACCCGGGGGACAGGCTCAGGCACCGATCGGCGCTCCGATCCAGGGTGTGACGCTCTACAGTTTCACGCGCGCGTTCCACGGCCGCGAGTACGACCTCGAGGGCCTCATCCGCAAGGTCGCGGCCGAGGGCTACGGCCCCGGCCTCGAGGTCATCGGCTTCTCGAGCTTCCGCGGATTCCCCGCGATCGACGACGCGTACGCCGCCCGGTTCCGCGAGCTCATCGCCGAGACGAACCTCGTCACGACGTCGCTCGCGATCAACGCCGACATCGGCATCCACCGCGATCGCCTGCTCACGCAGGAGGAGCTCATCGAGTACATGCGGCGCCAGATCGAGGCGGCGGCGAAGCTCGGGTTCCCGATCGCGCGCGTGCAGATCTCGATCTCGCCCGACTCGATGGAGGCGCTCGCTCCCGTCGCGGAGAAGTACGGCGTGACGCTCGCGCTCGAGGTGCACGCCGACCAGTACGCGTCGCACCCGCGCATCCTCGCGCTGCGCGACCGCTACGAGAAGGTCGGCTCGCCCTTCCTCGGCTTCACGATGGACTGGGGCGCGACCGTCTCCGGCTTCGCGCCGTCGCTCATCGAGGCCTATCGCCGTCGCGGCGCATCCGAGGAGCTGCTGACCGCGATCAACGACCTGTGGAACGAGTTCTACGAGCAGGGGCCGCCCGCCGACCAGGCGGAGCACGGTCAGCGGTTCGGTCGCTTCATCGGCCTCGCGGCGCAGTACGGGCGTCCCGACCTCGGCATCGACTTCGGGATCAACGGCACCGGCCTCTTCGGCCCGGCGCGCATCGACGACTGGCTCGAGATCTTCCCCTGGATCAAGCACGTGCACGGCAAGTTCTTCGGCATCGACGAGAACGGCGAAGAGCCGTCGGTGCCCGTGCGCGACCTCATCCGCCTGCTCGTCGAGAACGCCTACTCCGGCGCCATCTCGAGCGAGTACGAGGGCTGGCACTGGAACCACTGGCAGAGCCCGTTCGAGATCATCGCGGCCGAGCAGGCCGTGCAGCGTTCGGCCGCCGAGGCGGCCGGCTCGCGCATGGTGACGGATGCCGCGACCGCACGCGAGCAGCTCGCAGCCTGGCTGCCCCGGACCGAAGGAGTGAACGCATGAGCGACGGAATCGCGGGCACCGGCATCAAGCTGGGCACTACCCTCTACTCGATGACGAGCGAGTTCGCGGCCGGGGTCTACACCCCCGAGACGCTCATCGCCGCGGTCGCCGAGAACGGGATCGGCCCCGGCGTCGAGTTCAACATCGCGCAGCTGCTGCGCACGTATCCCGACGTCGACGACGAGTTCACGAAGCTGTGGTTCGACTCCCTCGAGAAGTACGGTCTCGAAGCGAGCGCGATCGGCACGAACCTCGACATGGGCCGTCGCAAGGACCGCGACATGATGCCCGACGAGGAGCACGACTTCCTCGCCCGGCAGCTCACGACGGCGCACACGCTGGGCTTCACGCGCATCGTCATCCGCTCGGCGGGCAAGGAGCTGCTGCGCAGACTCCTTCCGCTCGCGGAGAAGTACGATCAGCGCCTCGGGTACGAGATCCACGCTCCGCAGGGTCCCAACGACCCCAAGGTCGTCGAGATCCGCGAGCTCTACGAGGAGCTCGGCAGCGACCGGCTCGGCTTCACCGCCGACTTCTCGTCGACGATGTACTCGCTGTCGCCGCGGCTCATCACGCAGCTGAAAGCGATGGGCCTCGATGACAAGCACATCCCCGTCATGGAGGAGATCTGGCACGAGCCCACTCCGATGCACGTGCGAAACCAGAAGTTCGAGGACTATCTCGTGAGCGAAGGCGTGGACCCGCTGCGGTTCGGCCCGTTCACGCGCCTCGCGTTCAACATGCACGGACTCGTGCCGCCGGAGGAGTGGCTCGACATCATGCCGCAGATCTTCCACGTGCACGCGAAGTTCTACGACATCGGCCCGGACGGCGAAGAGCCCGCGATGGACATCCCGCGCATCGTGAAGCAGTTCGTCGAGGGCGGGTACGTCGGCTACCTCTCGAGCGAGTGGGAGGGCCACGCCTTCCTCGACCTCGGCGAGGCGGATCCGATCGACCTCGTGAAGAAGCAGCACGCGCTCATGCGGCGTGCGATCGAAGACACCGTCGCCCAGCGCCAGCCGGCCTGAGCGGGAAAAGGAGCAGACCCATGTCCGACAGCGTCGCCGAGGCATCCGTCGCAGAGCTCGCCGCAGAGGTCGCGCGCCTGCGCGAGGAGGTCGCCGAAACTCGACGGCTCGCGGAGCGGGCCGAAGACCGCGGCAGGATCGAGAACCTCTTCAACCGCTACATGTACCTGCACAACGCGTTCCAGGACGAGCAGATCATCCCGCTGTGGGTGAAGGAGGGCACGGAGGGCATCCGCGCCCGCTACACCAACGCCGGCGTGTACACGACGTGGGAGAGCGTCACCGCATACCACCGCGGCCGCCCTGCGCCGGCGGGCAAGCTCATCCTCCACGCCACGACGACGCCCGTCATCGAAGTCGCCGCAGACGGCGAGACGGCGAAGGGCGTGTGGCTCATGGCGGGGACGGAGTCCGGGCTCACCGACCCTGAGGTGGCGAAGGAGTTCCCCGACATGTATTCGCCGCAGGAGGTGCTCGGCAAGAAGGTGTGGGCGCACTGGGTCTGGTGCAAGTACGGCATCGACTTCCTCAAGCAGGACGGCGAGTGGAAGATCTGGAAGTTCCGCTGCTACGAGCTCGCGCGCGCTCCCTTCGAGGAGAACTGGGTGAGCTTCGGCCGGAAGAACCAGGGTGCGTTCGACCTGGACCTCATGTACTTCGGCGAAGACGGCAAGCCCGTGTTCATGCCGCCGGCAGATGCGCCCGTGCCGTCGACGAACCACCCCTACAGCCCCGAGACGGTGCAGAAGCTCGAGCCGGTCCCGCCGGTGCCGCACGAGCACTTCATCGACACCTTCGCGTAAGGAACCGCCATGGCAACCCACAACTCCCTGTTCTCCGAGAAGGACGTCCGTCGCGTCGACGGCGGCATCGCCGTCTCGGTGCAGCTGCCGTGGTACCGGAGCCTGTGGCTCTCGGCGGTCGACGACGTCGCGGCATCCGTCAACGGCGTCGAGATCCCGAAGGAGTCGCTGCGGTTCGAGCTCGAGGGGCGCAGCTACCGCATCGAGGAGCTGCCGGACCAGTACGACACGCTGTGGTACGTCGCCGACCGGCCCGACATCGTGATTCCGCTCGACCCGGTGCCCGAGCCGGGCGAGAAGCTGACCGTCGAGGTCGTCCTCACGATGCGCCTGCTCTACATGCAGATCATGCCGGGACTCGACGGCGGTCCCGGCCGGTACGTCACCAACCGCGTGCCGGTCGAGCGAGAGGTCGTGCTCGCATGACGGGCGGTGTGACGGCGCCATGAGCGATCGCCTCGACGTCCTCATCCTCTCGGGCCACATGACCCGCGAGCACGACAACGAGTTCCGCAGCTTCCGTCAGCACAACCAGTGGATCACGACGCTGCTCGAAGACACGGGCCGGTTCCGTGTGCGGGTCGTGGAGGATCCGCGCGGGCTCGGCGCCGCTGTGATCGACAAGTACGACGTCGTCATCGTCGTCTTCGAGGGTCGCGACGGATACTTCGACAAGGCGGTCGGGTTCGGAGCCGAGACGGATGCCGCGCTCCTGCGCTTCGTGCACGACGAGGGCAAGGGCATCGTGTGGTTCCATGGCTCCGCCGCGCAGGAGGACGACTGGGGCCATCCGGACGAGTACAACATCATGCGCGGCTCGCGCATGACCGTCGCAGGCGGGCTCAGGCCACGGCCGTGGGGCGAGGCCCAGCTCGACACCGTCGAGCCGCGGCATCCGATCACCGAGGGGATCAGCGCCCGCTGGACCGTGACCGGCGACGACATCCTCACCGGTGTCGAGATCCTCGACGGCGCACAGGTGCTGCTCACGACGTTCGACGACCTCGAGTCGTACGAGAACGCGCCGATGTGGCCGATGTCGCACTACCCGGTCGCCATTCCCGAGGAGGGTCTGGCGGCGCTGCCGGGCATGAACACGGACCAGCCGATCGCGTGGATCAACGAGTACGGCGAAGGCCGCTCGTTCACGATCACGATCGGACACGACATCGACACGTTCCGGCGCATCGAGTTCATCCGGATGTTCCCCCGCGGCGTCGAGTGGGCGGCGACCGGCGAGGTGACGCTCACCGGCCCCGACCGCCGCGGCGAACGCAGGTTCCTGCCCTGGCCGTACTACAACCGCGAAGGCTGACCCGCGCACGGCCCCACCCGAAGTGAGAGGAAACGACGTTGACAGCTGACGACCTGCCCGGGAGGGCCACGCTCCGTGTCGCCATGATCGGACACGGCTTCATGGGAGCCGCCCATTCGGTCGGATGGCGGCAGGCGCCGGCCGTGTTCGACCTTCCGGCCGACGTCGAGATGACGGTGGTCGTCGGACGGAATGCGGATGCCGTCGCCGAGGCCGCCGCGCACTGGGGGTGGGCCGAGTCGGCCACCGACTGGCGCGAGGTGGTCGCCCGCGACGACATCGACATCGTCGACATCGTGACGCCGGGTGATTCGCACGCCGAGATCGCGATCGCGGCGCTGGAGGCAGGCAAGCACGTGCTGTGCGAGAAGCCGCTCGCGAACACGGTGGCCGAGGCGGAGGCGATGGCGGATGCCGCGGGGCGCGCCCGTGGGCGCGGGCAGCGCGCTGTCGTCGGCTTCACCTATCGCCGGGTGCCGGCGGTGACGTTCATGCGCGACCTCATCGCGCAGGGCGCCATCGGCACGGTGCAGCAGGTGCGCGCCGCGTACCGGCAGGACTGGCTGGTCGACCCGCAGATGCCGTTGGCGTGGCGCCTGCAGAAGGAGCGCGCGGGTTCGGGTGCGTTGGGCGATATCGGTGCGCACATCATCGACATGACCCAGTTCGTCACGGGTCAGTCCGTCGCCGCCGTCTCGGGGACGGTCGACACGATCGTGAAGGAGCGCCCGCTGCTCGGGTCCGGGTCCGGCCTCGCGGGCACGGCGGCCGAGGGGTACGGCGAGGTGACCGTCGACGACGTCGCCGTCTTCACCGGACGGCTCGAGAGCGGCGCGCTCGCGTCGTTCGAGGCGACGCGGTTCGCGACCGGCCGGAAGAACGGGCTCACGATCGAGGTCTCCGGCGACCAGGGCGCGCTCGCGTTCGAGCTGGAGGACCTCAACACGCTGCAGTTCTACGACCGCACGGCCCCGGGTGACCGGCAGGGATTCACGAAGATCCTCGTGACGGAGGGTGCTCACCCGTACGTGTCGGCGTGGTGGCCGGCCGGGCACATGCTCGGGTATGAGCACGGCTTCGTCCACCAGGCCAAGGATCTCGTCGAGGGCATCATCGCCGGGACCGACCCGCACCCCACCTTCGCCGACGGCCTCGGCGTGCAGCGCGTGCTCGCGGCCGTGGAGGAGAGTTCGGCGAACGACTCGATCTGGGTGCGACTGGACGCGCGCGCGACCCGATAGGAGGCAGACGTTCGCCTTCAGCGCGCCGTGACGGATGCTGCGGCCAGCGCCTCGCGCGCGAGCGCGAGGTGCGCGCGGGTCATGGTCGCGGGGTCGTCGGGCAGCCATTCGTGCCCGCCCCACTCGCTCGTGAGGGAGCCGGTGAAGCCGACGCGGCGGAGTGCCGCGCCGATGTCGGCGATGGGCTGGGAGACGCGGCCATCCGTGTCGTCGAGATCCCAGAACTTCAGGTGGACCGCGTGCGTGAAGGGGAGCAGCGGTTCGAGGTCGTCGACCGACGACCGCCCGAAGCGCACGACGAGGTCCATGACCAGCGTGTGCGCGGCGGGCGGGACGGCGCCCTCGCGAAGCGCCGCGAGGACCGCCGCATGCGTCTCAGGGGAGCGCCACTCGCGTTCGAGGCGATCGACGAGACCGCCGTCGAGGCCCGCGCGCCGCAGCTCGGCGAGGTAGGTCGGCGGAAGCGACGGCATGAGCAGGCTGATGTCGATGAGCACGCGAACGCGCGGATCGTCGAGGTCACGGAGCGTCTCGAACGCTTCGGCGACGGCCGGCACATCGAGCGTCTGCTGCCCCTGGATCTCCTCGTAGAGGACGAGGTCGAGCTCGGCGAGCACCGGCTGCACACGTCGGAGGAGCTCGGAATCGGCTTGCCCGAACGGCACGCGCACACCGGTGGCCCCGAGTCGTGTGGCCGCGCGCAGTTGCGGCACGAAGAAGTCGAGGCGCTCGTCGTCGGAGCGCCGGCGCGCGGGAAGCGCCCAATCGTCGAGGCTGCCCCCGACGATGCTCACGCGGCCGCCCACCGCCTCGAGGCGTTCCCGAAACGTGTCGACGTCGGCATCCGTCGGCTCGGGGAATGAGCGCCACAGCTGCCCCGGCTCGATCTCGATCGTCGAGGCGACGTCGTCCTCCACGATGCCGAGAACGATGTCGGATGCCGGGCGCTCCGCGCGGATGACCTTAGGCGTCCAGTTGAAGGCGCTCGCACCGAGGGTCCAGCCGCCGGGTTCGACCAGGTACGGGTCGCGCGCGCGGTCGCGGACGGCGACGGACGATCCCGTCTCGCGGACAGGCGCGGAAGACGAGACGGATGCCGCGTCCCGCAGCTCGAGCGACGCATCGGCCCGGAACGGAAGCGTCAGGGGCCCCGCCGGGCCTGCCTGCAGGTAGGGCACGGCGAGGTGGAACGACACCGACACGTCGTGGACGCCGGGGCGGAGCACCCGTCGTCCTTCCAGCGTCAGCCGGTCCTGGAGGAACCACCATCCCGGCTCATGCACGAGGGCCGCGGGCGCCACGCGCTCCCCGCCGAGCGCGACGACCACGTCGACGGGATCGCCGTCGATCGACACCGCGAGGTCCGTGACGCTCGCGAGCGGAAGCGAGCGGATCCACGGGAGCGCGATGCGGAGAGCGAAGCCGTCGTCGCGCTGCGCGAGGGAATCGGGGAGCAGGACCGGCAGCATGAGACAGGAAGCTACACGCTTTTGTCGATCTGCGGAATAAGAGCGAAGCCCTCACTCGGCCGGTTCGAAGATGGACTCGATCGTGGGTCGGCCTTCCGCGAACCAGCGCGGGAACGTCGCGTCGAACAGCTGCTCGCGCACCATCTCCGCGCCACCGCGGAGGGGCTCGCGGATGTCGTTCGCCGACTGGATGATCGTGAGGTCGCGCGTGGCGAGCGGGAGGGACAGCTCGTACACGCGCTGTCGCACCTCGGCGAGGAAGATCTCGCCGGCCGACGGCACCGCACCGCCCACGACGATCGTGCTCGGATTGAACATGTTGACGAGCCCCGCGATCGACTCGCCCACGACACGGGCCGAGCGCTGCACGAGCGCGATCGCGACGGCGTCGCCGTCCTCCGCCGCCTTCGAGATCTCCTCGGGCGTGAGCGTCTCGCCGTCCGCCACGGCGCGGGCGAGATAGCCCGTCGCGCCCTCGGCGATCGCCCGCTCGGCATCGCGCACGAGGGCCCAACCGCCGGCGACAGCCTCGAGGCATCCGAGCTTTCCGCAGCGGCATGGGACGTCGGAGTCGCGGACGCGCACGTGACCGATGTCACCGGCCGCGCCGTTGGCGCCCCGGTGCAGACGCCCCTGCGAGAGGAGCCCCGCACCGATGCCGGTGCCGATCTTGCAGTAGATGAGGTCCACGTGGTCGTCGCCCTGGCGTGCGCGCTCGTTGAGGGCGAGCAGGTTCACGTCGTTGTCGACCCACACGGGGGCGCCGTAGCGCTGTTCGAACTTGCGGCGGACCTCGAAGCCGTTCCACCCGGGCATGATCGGCGGCGCCACCGGCCGGCCCGTCGCGAAGTCCACGGGCCCGGGAACGCCGACCGCGACGCCCCAGACGGGAACGTCGGGTGTCCGGGCGAGGAGGTCGTCGATCATGCCCATCGCCGTGTCGAGCGTCTCGGCGGGGCCGCGTGCGATGTCCCATGCGCCGTGCGCGTCGTCGATGACGTCTCCTTTGAGGAGCGCGATGCCGACGTGGATGTGCAGCGCCCCGAGTGCGCACACGATGATGCGGCCACGCTCGCTCCGGAAGCGCAGGGTACGGGGGGCGCGCCCGCCCGATGAGGGTCCGAAGTCACCGTCCTCGAGGAAGCCCATCGCGATCGCCTGGTCGACCCGCTGCGTCACGACTCCGCGTCCGAGACCCGTTGAGCGGCCGATTTCGGGCCGGGTGGAGGCTTCGTGCGTGCGCACCATGTTGACGATGCGCAACAGGCTCGTGACTTCGTCGGTCTGTGCGCCGAACCGCAACGTCGACTCTTTGGCCATAGCAGATTCTGACACAACTACCCGCCTCAAGTGGCCGATTTCGCACATCTATGGTCAAACACCGGAAGACTTATGTACGCTTTCCGCTAAAGAATAGGAGGGCGAGGATGCCTCACGGTGTCGGCGTCATCGGGGCAGGACCCGGGGTTGCGGCGCTCCATCTGCCGACGCTCGCACGACTGACGGAGGACTTCCGCGTCGTGCACATCAGCGACGCCGGGAGCGGCCGTGCCGACGGCCTTGCTGCACAGCTCGGCATCCGCGCTTCGACCGGGATCGACGATCTCCTCGCCGACCCGGACGTCGAGATCGTCGCGATCTGCACCCCGCCCACCGAGCACGCACGCCAGATCGTCGCGAGCGTCGCGGCGGGCAAGCGGGCGATCTTCTGCGAGAAGCCTCTCGGCACGACGATCGCCGAGGCGGAGGAGGCCGTCGAGGCCTGCCGCAGGGCGGGGGTGCCGCTCATCGTCGGGACGAACCACTTCTACGACCCGGCGTGGGGTCGGGCGCGACACCACCTGCAGAGCTCCGGGGGTCCCGTCATCTCGATCTCGGTGACCCTCTCCCTCCCGCCGAACACGCGATACCACGACGCGGTGACCGAGTTCGAGACGCGCCCCGTCGCGCGCCCCGCGCCGGACCTCTCGCGTCCCGAGGTCGCCGCGGGCGTGGTGCGTCAGCTCATCGCGGGCCTCGCGATCCACGACCTGCCCCTCGTGCGCGACCTCGCGCCGCGACTCGAGCGCGTCGTCTTCGCGCGTGCCGTCCCCCCGATCGGCTTCGCCGCGGGGTTCGTCGCGAGCGGCATCCCCGTGCAGTTCACGACGGTGATGCGCGGCGAGGGGGCGGATGCCCTGTGGCGCGTCACGGTCACCACGACGCGCGACCGCCTCGACGTCACCTTCCCGCCGGCTTTCGTGCACGCCGGTAGTGCGACCGTCCGCGTGCGAGCGAGCAACGGCCGCGACACGACCTACTCGCGCTCCGTCGACGACGGCTATGTCGCCGAGTGGCGCGCCCTCGCCGAGGTGCTCGCGAGCGGCATCCCCGTCGAATACGACGAACTCCTCGACGACGTGCGCTACAGCCTTCGGCTCGCGAAGGACGCCGCGGCGCTCGCGGGGGAGGCGGCATGAACGCCACCGGCGTATGGACGTCCGTCGACGCATACCGCGTCGCGGTGGCCGAGCTCCCTCGGAGCGCGCGGCTCACCGAGTCGCCGCGCGACGCGATCGCGGTCGTCGCGGGCACCGACGCGTGGTGGCACCGCGCCGGGGCGGCGCTCGCGGACGGCGCCCTCGGCGTCGTCGTGTCGCGGCCCGAGAACGTGCCGGTCGATCGCCTCGACGCTCTCCTCGCCGTGGGTCGCCCCGTCACCGTCGAACGCCCGCTCCTGCGGTCCGACTCGGCCCAGCACGTCGTGGAGACCCTGGCGGCGACCCGCTCGCCCGATGTCATCGTCGTCGAATGCCACGCGTCGCCGCTGTCGTCCGCGCTCCGCGACGCGATCGCCTGGGCGCGCGCGGCGGCCGGCGACACGCTGGCGGTGCGCACGGCGTCGTTCGCGTCGGGCCGCGAGCTCGCCCTGCTCGAGTCGGCGTCCGGAGTTCCGGTGTCTCTCATGGCGGCGACGCAGGCCGGCGCTCCGCCCGACGGTCGGATCCGCATGACGGCTCTCGGCGACACGATCGTCGAGGTCGACGGCGGCGACCACCAGATGATCGTGACGGTGACGGATGCCGCGGCCCGCCGCATCGCGCCGACCCGCTTCGAGCGTCCCGAGCGTCTGGCGCTGCGCCGCGCGATCGAGGCTGTCACGTTCGGAACGACTCCACCCGACCTCGGCGAGCTGGGCCACGACGAGGAC
The DNA here is from genome assembly GCF_013409785.1 of Microbacterium immunditiarum. NCBI lineage: Bacteria > Bacillati > Actinomycetota > Actinomycetes > Micrococcales > Microbacteriaceae > Microbacterium > Microbacterium immunditiarum. The sequence continues at coordinate 276,016 of NZ_JACCBV010000001.1, read as the reverse complement.
GTCGCGCGCACGGTGCGCGCCGCATCCGATTCATAAACGGTGTCGATTCGAGGGATAGGCGATATGCCATTCCCTGATATGCCGATCTCAGACCAAAGTGGATGACGGGGTCACCCCGAAGACTCACCGAAAGGGATCGAAGATGATCAAGCTGCTCTCGCATCTGTCATATGTGGCGATCACGTCACCGGACGTCGAGGCATCCGTCGACTTCTACGTCAACCAGGTCGGCCTCAACGTCGTCGACCGCGTGGACGGCGCCGTCTACCTGCGCTGCTGGGGCGACTACTACTCGTACAGCCTCGTCGTGCTGCCTGGCGACGAGCCCTCGCTCGACACGGCCGCGTGGCGCACGACGAGCCCCGAGGCGCTCGAGGAGGCGGCGAAGCGGATCGAGGCCGCGGGCGTCCAGGGCGAGTGGGTCGACGTCCACAAGATCGGCCGGGCGTACCGCTTCACGGGCCCGTGGGGCCACACGCTGACGCTCCACTGGGACGTCACGCGCCACAAGGACACCGAGGGCGACGCCGCCTCAACCTACCCCGACCGCCCGTCGCGCCGCAGCAAGGTCGCGGGCGCTCCGCGTCAGCTCGACCACGTCACGGTCGCGACGAGCGACGTCGACGCGTTCGTCAAGTGGTACGTCGACGTGCTCGGCTTCCGCTTCATGGCGCGCACCGTCCTCGACGAGGCGCCGATCTCGGTCTTCTCGGTGCTCACGACGAACGAGAAGTCGCACGACCTCGGTGTCGTGCTCGACGGCTCGAGCCGCGCGGGCCGCGTCAACCACTACGCGTTCTGGGTCGACACGCGCGAGGAACTGCTCATCGCCGCCGACGTGCTCATCGAGAACGGCTACCCGATCGAGTACGGTCCCTCGATCCACGGCATCGGCGAGCAGAACTTCCTCTACTACCGCGAGCCCTCCTCGCTGCGCGTCGAGCTCAACACGGGCGGTTACCGCAACTACGTGCCCGACTGGGAGGCGCAGACATGGAAGCCGTCCCAGGGGTCGAACAACTTCTACCGCAACAGCGCCATGCCCATGTCGATGACGGAGTCGTTCCCGGCGGCCGACGGGCCTTCGGCGACGGAGGAGGGTGTGCCGGAGGAGATCCGGGCCGCCCTCATCAATCCCTACGCCAAGCACGGCCAGGGCTGACAGGCTCGGGGGTGGGGACGCTTCGTCAGGGACGTCCCCGCCCTCGCACCACGTGGCGAACATGGACTCGGAGAACACATGACGACGACGTCAGAGGGACTGACCGCCCCCTTCGCCCTCGCGTGCTACCGCGACGGCGATTCCGTGCGTCTCGGACTGGTCGCGGGCGACCGCATCCGTCCCCTCACGCCGGAAGAGCTCGGCGCACCCGATCTGAACGGATTCCTCGCCCGCGCCGACTGGCACCGCCTGGAGGCCCTCGCGGACTCGTCGGACGGGTGGATGCCGCTCGGCGAGGTCGTGCTGACCGCGCCCGTCGAGCCGCGCCAGGTGCTGCAGGCCGGCGCCAACTACCGCGAGCACGTCATCGAGCTCGTCGTGGCGGGGCTCACGCAGGACGACACCCGCACGCCCGAGGAGGCCCGCGCCTTCGCCGCGAAGATGATGGACGATCGCGCCACCCACGGCGAGCCGTACTTCTTCATCGGCCTGCCGACGGTCATCGTCGGCGACGACGTGCCGCTCGTGCTGCCGGGTTACAGCGACGTGCACGACTGGGAGCTCGAGCTGGCCGTCGTGATCGGCTCGGAGGCGTTCCGCGTCTCGCGCGAGGACGCCCTCGACCACATCGCGGGGTACACGATCGTCAACGACATCACGACGCGCGACCGCGTCTTCCGCAAGGACATGAAGGAGATCGGCACCGACTGGTACCGCGCGAAGAACGCGCCCGGCTTCCTTCCGACGGGGCCGTTCCTCGTGCCGGCTCCGTTCGTCGACGGCTCGAACGTGACCGTGCGCCTCGACCTCAACGGCCAGACGATGCAGAACGGTTCGACGAGCGACCTGCTCTTCGACATCCCCGCGCTCATCTCGGCCGCGTCGCAGACCGCGCCGCTGCTGCCGGGTGACCTGCTCCTGACGGGCAGCCCTCCCGGGAACGGCCAGCACTGGAGGCGGTTCCTCCGCGACGGCGACGTCATGACGGGGACGATCGAGGGCCTCGGCACCCAGGTCGTGCGCTGCGTCGCCGAAGGGGGATCACGAGCATGAGCCACCCATCCGAGAACCCCGCCGACCTCGATCGGCAGAACCCCAAGGCCGAGATCGCCGCGCGCGCCGAGGCGTATCGCAACTGGGGCCGCTGGGGCGACGACGACCGGCTCGGCACCCTCAACTTCATCGACGCCGCCAAGCGCGTCGAGGCTGCGGGCCTCGTGCGCGAGGGGCGTGTCGTGTCGCTCTCGCAGTCGTTCGACACGAACGGCCCGCAGAAGGGGTGGCGGCGCCGCACGAACCCCGTCCACCTCATGACCGACACGGGGACGGATGCCGAGCGCGGCAACCAGGGCTTCCCCCACGGGATCGGCGGCGCCGATGACTACATCTCAATGCCTCTGCAGTGCTCGACGCAGTGGGATGGTCTCGGCCACATCTTCGATCACGGCAACGCGTGGAACGGGCGGCGCGCGGGCGAGGTCGTCACGAGCGAGGGTGACCAGGTCACGGGCATCGAGCACGCGGCATCCGTCATCGTCTCGCGCGGCGTTCTGCTGGACGTCGCGCGGCACCTGCGCCCCGAGACGGGCGAGCTCGAGGACGGGTACGCCATCACGGCGGCCGACCTCGACGCGACCATCGCGGCCCAGGGCTCGCCCGTGGGCCCCGGCGACATCGTGCTCGTGCGCACGGGCCAGCTCACCCGCACCCGACGGGACGGGTGGGGCGACTACGCGGGCGGACCGGCTCCCGGGCTCAGCCTCACGACGGCCGGATGGCTGCACCGCACCGAGATCGCCGCGATCGCGACCGACACGTGGGGCTTCGAGGTGCGCCCGAACGAGTTCGACGTGCCGGCGTTCCAGCCCTTGCACCAGATCGTGATCCCGAACATGGGCCTCACGATCGGCGAGCTGTGGGACCTCGACGAGATCGCCGCGGTGTGCGCCGAGGCCGGTCGCTACGACTTCCTGCTGTCGGCCGCGCCGCTTCGCATCACGGGCGCCGTCGGCTCGCCGATCAACCCCGTCGCCATCCTCTAGCACCCGAACAGGACGAACAGAACAGGGAGGTTCTGACAATGACCGCAGTCAGCAAGGTCGCGATCGCCGGAAGCGGGGTCGCGGGACTGGCCGCCGCCATCCAGCTCGCGAAGGCCGGTGTCGAGGTCGACCTTTTCGAGGCCAAGCCCGAGCTCACCGCGCTCGGCTCCGGCATCTCGCTGCAGGGCAACGCGCTCCGCGTCTTCGACGCGCTCGGCGCGTGGCACGACATCCGCGCCGCCGGTTACCCCTTCGAGGGTCTCAACCTGCGCGCGCCCGGCCCCGGTGCGCCGATCGTCGCGGAGCTTCCCGACGTCAAGACGGGCGGACCGGACTACCCGGCCGGTATGGGCATGCCGCGCCCGGAGCTCGCCCGGATCCTTCTCGCGCACGCGCAGAAGGCCGGTGCCAATGTCCGCTTCGGCGCGACGGTGACGGGGCTCGAGCAGACGGATGCCGGTGTCGAAGTCCTCGTCGACGGCGAGTCCGCCGGCACGTACGACCTCCTCATCGGCGCCGACGGCCTCAACTCGACCGTCCGCGAGCTGATCGGCATCGAGACCAAGCCGCAGCCCACGGGCATGGGCATCTGGCGCTCGTTCGTCTCGCGTCCGGCCCAGGTCGTGCGCAGCGAGCTCTACTACGGCGGCCCGGTCTACATCGCGGGCTACACGCCGACGGGCGAGGACACGATGTACGCGTTCCTCGTCGAGAAGGCGCAGGACCGCTCGGGGGTCTCCGACGAAGAGGCGACCCGCATCATGCTCGAGGAGTCGCGCGCGTACGACGGGCCGTGGAACAGCATCCGCGCCGACCTCGAGCGCGGTGCGCACGCGAACTACACGTGGTTCACGCAGCACCTCGTCGACGCGCCGTGGAACCGCGGCCGCGTGGTCGTGATCGGCGACGCCGCGCACAGCTGCCCCCCGACGATCGCGCAGGGCGCCGCGCAGGGCCTCGAGGACGCCCTCGTGCTGACGGAGCTGCTGGTGCAGTCCGAGTCGCTCGGGCAGGAGCTGTGGGACGCGTTCCACGCACGCCGTCTGCCGCGCGCGAAGGCGGTCGTCGAGGCATCCGTCCAGCTCGGACAGTGGCAGATCGACGGCAACCGCGACGCGGACGCCGGCGGCCTGATCTTCGGCATCGCGCAGCAGATGGCGCAGCCCGCATGAGCGAGGCGAGCATCGAGACGCCCGTCACCGACGTCCACGCGCACCTGCTCATGCCGTCGCTGCAGGCCGAGGTCGAGGCGCGCGTGCCCGACCTCGTCCAGGAGGCCGCGGCGCTGGAGCTGCGGCGCAACGGCGCCGAGAGCCAGGCCGTGTCGGGGCGGATGGTGGGGGAGCGCATCCCGAAGCTGACGTCGATCGCCGAGCGCCTCGTCGCGATGGACGCGCAGGGCATCGACCGGCAGTGGGTCAGCGCGTCTCCGAACCACTTCTACCCGTGGGCGCCGGAAGGCCTCGGCGTTTGGGTCGCGATGGAGGCGAATCGCCTCATCGCGGAGCACGTCGCACAGGCCCCCGACCGTCTCACGGGTCTCGGGCTCGTGCCGCTGCAGCATCCGTCGCGCCTCGTAGAGTGCCTCGACGACGCCGTGCTCGGGCGCGGGCTCGCGGGCGTCGAGATCTCGTCGTTCGCGGGCGACGTCGAGCTGTCGGATGAGCGACTCGAGCCCTTCTGGGCGCGGGCCGAGGCGCTCGGCGCGATCGTGTTCCTGCATCCGTTCGGATGCAGCCTCGACGAGCGCCTCGACCGGTTCTACCTGTCGAACACGGTCGGGCAGCCGACCGAGAACGCCGTCGCCCTGTCGCACCTCATCTTCTCGGGCGTGCTGGACCGGCATCCGGGGCTCAAGATCGTCGCGGCGCACGGCGGCGGCTACCTGCCGTTCGCGATCGGAAGATCGGATCGCGCGTGGCGCGTGCGCCCCGAGGCGCAGCGGTGCGCCCACCTGCCGTCGACGTATCTGCGCAAGCTCTGGTACGACACGGTCGTGCATGACCCCGTCGCGCTGCGTCACCTCGTCGAGGTCGCGGGCGCGTCCCAGGTGCTGCTCGGGAGCGACTTCCCGTTCGACATGGGACTCGACGACCCGGTCGCGTTCGTGCGCGGGGTCGGTCTTCCGGACGAGCTCACCGAGCGCATCCTCTCGGGCAATGCCGAGGCGCTCCTGCGAGAGCGGGTGCACGCATGAGGATCGCGAGGTGGGAGACCCCCGGCGACTCGCAGGTCGGGGAGGGGTTCGTCGTCGAGGACGGGGTCGTGCCGTTTCCCGACGGGCTGACGGTCGCCGACATCCTCGCCGGTGGGCTGGATGCAGCGAAGGCGGCGTTCGAGCGCGTCGCAGCTGACGCGGGAGCTCCGCTCGGCGACGTGCGGCTGCTCGCGCCGGTGGTCCCCGCATCGGTCCGCGACTTCGTCGCGTTCGAGGAGCACGTCGAGGGGGTCAGCGCGGGAGTCGAGGGCAAGAGCCACGTCGCGCCCGAGTGGTACGAGGCGCCGACCTTCTACTTCACCAACCCGCACACGATCCTCGGGCCCGGCGACGCCGTGAGCCCGCCGGTCACGCAGCGGCTCGACTTCGAGCTCGAAGTCGCCGTCGTGGTGGGCGGGCCGGGCGGCACGAACCTGACGGCGGATGCCGCGGCGTCGAGCATCTTCGGGTACACGATCATGAACGACTGGTCGGCGCGCGACCTCCAGGCCCGCGAGATGAAGGTGCGGCTCGGCCCGGCGAAGGGCAAGGACTTCGGCACGAGCCTCGGCCCGTGGATCGTGACTGCCGACGAGCTCGAGCCGTACCTCGACGATGAGGGGTTCCTCGCGATCCGCGCGGAGGTGCGCATCAACAGCGAGCTCGTCGGAGAGGACCTCGTGTCGAACATGGGGTGGCCCTTCCCCGAGCTCGTGGCGTACGCGTCGCGCAACGCGCGTGTCGTGCCGGGCGATGTGCTCGGCAGCGGGACGGTCGGCAACGGCGGATGCCTCGGAGAGCTGTGGGGGCGCGGGTCGACGCTCCCGCCCCTGCGTGAGGGCGACCAGGTGCGCATGACGGTCGAGGGCATCGGCGACCTCGTGGGGACGGTCGGGCCGGCCGTGCCGGCGCCCGAGCTGCCGCCTGCGCGAGCCCGTCCGCGGACCCGCCACCGCTGATGTCCGACGACGTCCGGACTTTGGTTGAAAAACGTCGAAAGAAAGTTTAGAATCGACACTGACGTCGGGACACCTCGGGTGTCCGTTCCCTCTCGCGAAGGCGCAGCAGGGGCACACACGGTCGCGCCGATCGCCCGGTCGTACGGGTCACTCCGCGTATGAGCATGTCGCCGTGGAGGCTGCGCCTCCTCATCGTCTCCCTCCTGACGGTCGCGATCCTGGGCGCGCTCGATCACACCATCGTCTCGACCTCGCTCGCGACGGTCGCCGGTGAGCTGGGCGCACTCCAGCAGATGGCGTGGGTCGTCGTGGGCTACACCCTCGCGAGCACGATCCTCCTGCCGATCCTCGGCAAGCTGGGCGATGCCATCGGCCCCCGAAGCGTCTTCCTCGTCTCGCTCGTGCTCTTCCTCGTCGCGTCGCTCGCGTGCGGGTTCGCGCAGGACATGGCGCAGCTGGTCGCGGCACGCGTCGTGCAGGGGATGAGCTCCGCCGGTCTGCACCTCATGTCGCAGACGATCGTCGCCCTCGTGACGACGCCGCGCGAGCGCCCGCGCTACCTCGCGATCGTCGGGGCCGCCTTCCCGGTGGCGATCCTCGTGGGGCCCGTCCTCGGCGGCCTCATCACGGACCACTGGGGCTGGCCCTGGGTCTTCTGGATCAATCTGCCCTTCGGGGTCGCGGCGCTCGTGCTCGCGCTCGTCGCCGTGCCGAGACTGCCTGGCATCGGTCGTCAGCGGTTCGACATCGCGGGCGCGGTCGCCTTCGCGGTCGCGATGGTCGTGCTCGTGCTCGCGGTCACGTGGGTGGGCGACGAGCGGATGGTCGCGGCATCCGTCGTGCTGTTCGCCGTCGCGGCGATGGCGTTCGCGGCCTTCTTCCTCATCGAGCTGCGCGCCACGGAACCACTCGTACCGCTCCGTCTCTTCGCGAACCGCACGATCGCGGCCGGCACGGCGCTTTCGGCCATCATCGGCGTCGGGCTCTTCTCGGTCACCGCGTACCTGCCGACCTACTTCCAGATGGCCTACGGCACGAGCGCGACCGTCTCGGGACTCGTTCCGATCGCGACGGTGTTCGGGATGCTCGTCAGCAACCTCGCGACGGGGTGGCTCGTGAGCCGCACGGGTCACTTCCGCGCCTATCCGATCGCCGGCACGGCCCTGGGTGCCGCCGGGCTGCTCACGATGTCGCTGCTGCCCGTCGGACTGCCGCTGTGGGTGCCGATGGTCGTCATGGGCGTCGTCGGCATCGGCACGGGCGCATTCATGAGCCTCGTGGTCGCCGTCGTGCAGAGCGCCGCACCGCGTCGCGACATGGGCTCGATCACGGCGAGCGTGAACCTCGTGCGCCAGGTCGGCGCGACCGTCACGACCGCGGTCATCGGCGGCATCATCGGCTTCGGCGTAGCGGCGCTCCTCCCGGCGTCGCTCGATGCCTCGACCCTCACGCCGCAGATCGTCCACGCGGCCGATCCTGCGCTCCGGGCCGAGATCGCGGCGATCTACACCCAGGTGTTCGCCCCCGTCTTCGGGGCGCTCGCCTTCGTGTACGCGGCGGGCATCGTCGCGGCGATCCTGCTCCCCGGCGGCCGCCTGTCGGACGAGTCCGAACCCGCGGCCGTCTCCAGCTCCGAACCCCTCACCGCGTGACGAGAAGAGGTACCCCCATGTCGCACACGCCCACCGTCGCCATCGTCGGCAGCGGACCCATCGGCTCGGCCTACGCCCGGACGATCATCGAGAGCGACCCCGACGTGCGCGTCGTGATGTTCGAAGCGGGACCCCAGCTCACGGCGGTCCCCGGCGAGAGCGTCCGAAACATCGCCGATCCCGACGAGAAGGCACGCGCGCGCAAGCTGTCGCAGGGTCCGCAGTCGGGGGCGCACCGCGAGAGTCTCGGCCTCCCACCCGGTGTCGTCGTCGAGGGGATGTTCACCGCCCGCGAGGGCACGCACCTGCTCGACTTCGGCGGCGAGGGCTCGGCGCACGCGCCGACCTTCCCGGCCGCGGCCGCCTCGACCAACGTCGGCGGCCAGGGAGCGCACTGGACGTGCGCGATCCCGCGTCCGGGCTTCAGCGAGAAGGTCGACTTCATCGACGACGCGGAGTGGGACGACCTCATCGCCGCCGCCGAGCGCCTGCTCCACGCGCAGACCGACGCGTTCTCCGACTCGCCGATCGGCGCTGCGATCCGCACGCTCCTCGACCGGGAGTTCGGCGCCGAGCTGCCGCCCGGATACGGCGTCGGCACCCTCCCCGTCGCGGGCGACCCGCAGCCCGACGGATCGATGATGTGGGCGGGGGCGAACACCGTGCTCGGCCGGCTCATCGAGGTGGGGACGCCCGAGTCGGAGCGCTTCGAGCTGCGCGACCTCACGCTCGTCCGCCGCGTCGAGCACGAGGGCGGGCGCGCGACGGGGGTCACGATCGAGGACCTGCGCACGAAGGAGGACTCCTTCTTCGCCGCCGACGTCGTCGTCGTGGCGGCGGACGCCTTCCGGTCGCCGCAGCTGCTCTGGGCATCCGGCATCCGTCCTCGCGCACTCGGGCGCTACCTCACCGAGCACCACGTCATGATCACGACCGTCGCGCTCGACGAGGAGCGCATGAGGGCCCTCGTGACGCAGGACGAGTTCGAGGCGGAGCTCGCGCGCCGCGCACGGAACGCCGCCGACCCCGTCGCGGCGGTCAACCGCATCCCGTTCTCCGAGCCCGACCACCCCTTCTCGCTGCAGGTCATGTACGCCGAGACCCCGCCATTCCAGCTCGATCCCGCGCACCCCGCGGCGGGCAACCGCTGGGGCTACGTCAACATGGGGTACGGCGTGCGCAAGCACCCGCGCGTCGAGGACGGCATCACCTTCCACGACGACGAGCTCGACTACCGCGGCTTCCCCAACATGACGATCGAGTACGCCCTGACGGATGCCGAGCGGCCCGAGCTCGAGGAGGCGGAGGCGCGCCTACGCCGAGCGGGCGCCGCGCTCGGCACGTTCGTCGCCGAGCCGCGGCTGCTGCCGAACGGATCGAGCCTGCACTACATGGGCACGATGCGGATGGGCGCCTCCGACGACGGCACCTCGGTCGCCGACCCGTGGTCCCACGTGTGGGGCTTCGAGAACCTCGTGGTGGGCGGCAACGCGCTCATCCCGACCGCGAACACGATGAACCCGACGCTCATGAGCGTCGCGATCGCCGTGCGCGGAGCGCGTCGACTCACGCAGGAGCTCACCGGAGCGCTCGCCGAGGACGCCGTCCGCTGACGGCATCCGCCGGGCGCGCGTCGGTCAGCGCCCCGCGATCCGGTCGGCCATGTACTTCGCGCCCGCGGACGACGTGAACCCGCCGTCGACGGGGATCTCCGCGCCGGAGAGGTAGGACGTCGCATCCGACAGGAGGAGTGCGACGACCTGGGCCACCTCGTCCGCGTCGCCGGTGCGCTCGAGGGGCGTCAGCGCGAGCTGCGCCGTGCGCATCGCCGCGGGTGCGCCCGCCGTCATCGGCGTCTCGATGAATCCCGGGTGCACGAGGTTGACACGGATGCCGCGCGGCCCGAGCTCGGTCGCCGCGACGTGCGTCAGCCCGCGCAGCCCCCACTTCGACGTTGTGTACGCGACGGGGTAGTGGGCGTTGAGCGCCGCCGACGACCCGATGTTGACGATGGACGATCCGGTGGCCATGAGCGGAGCGAGCGCCTGCATACCGAGCATCGGCCCCGTGAGGTTGACGGCGAGCACACGATCCCAGTCCGCCCGGTCGACGGCGCCGAGCCGGGCCCGGTGCGTGATGCCCGCATTGTTGACGAGCCCGCGCAGGGGCTCGTCGCCGAGTTCGTCCGCCAGCGCGGAAGCCAGCGCGGCCCAGGCGTGCTCGTCCGACACGTCGAGGCTCCGGTACTCGATGCCGTCGAGGTCGGCGGATGCGGCATCCGTCACGTCCGTCGCGATGACGCGCGCACCGCACGCCGCGAGCAGCCGCGCCTCGGCGGCGCCCTGGCCAGCCGCCGCTCCCGTGACGACCACCGTGCGCCCCTCGAGTCCGGGATAGGAGTTGCTCATGGATCGACGCTATCCGCGGCACCGCGTCGCGGGAACGGCGGATCCGTGATGCGCGATATCAGTCCTCGGCCGGCCGGAGCGCCCTGCTCGTGAAGTAGCCCACCGCGCCGTCCGCGTCCTCGATGCCGAAGACCCAGGCGCCGGACGGCGTCGCGCGAACGTCGATGACGGTGCCGCGCGAGCGCGGCGTCCGCACGTCGTCTCCGGGCTTGAAAGAAGTCTCGCTCATGTACGGGACGATACGGATGCCCCGGCCCTCGCGCCTCCCCCGCGAGGAGGAGATCGGCGTCAGCGTCCCGCGAGGGAGTGGAACGCACCCGGCGAGAGCGCGTGGTCGAGCGCGAGCATGCTCGCTCCGATGACGCCCGCCCTCCCGGCCGCGGCCGACTGCACGATCGCCAGGTGCCCCGTCGCGAGGGGCATGGAACGCGTGTACACGACCTCGCGCACGCCCGCGATCAGGTGCTCGCCGACGCGGGCCATCGAGCCGCCGAGCGCGATGACCGACGGGTTGAGCAGACTCACACACGCGGTGAGCACCTCGCCGATGTCGCGGCCGGCCTGGCGCACCGCCTGGACCGCCTCGACACTGCCGCGCTTGACGAGTGCGACGACGTCGTCGCCGTTCTCGGCCTCGACGCCCTGGGCGCGCAGCGCGCGGGCGATCGCGGGCCCCGAGGCGAGGGCTTCGAGGCATCCGGTGTTTCCGCAGTGACACGGCACACCCGCACCCCGCGCGATCTGCACGTGCCCGATGTCGCCGGCGACGCCCTGCGCCCCGCGCAGGAGCATGCCGCCCGAGATGACGCCCGCGCCGATGCCGGTCGCCACCTTCACGAAGACGAGGTCCTCGGTCGTGGGCCACGCCGTCGCGCGCTCGCCGAGCGCCATGATGTTGACGTCGTTGTCGACGAGCACGGGCACCTCGAGGTGCTGCCGCACCCACCCCGGGACGTCGAACCGGTCCCACCCGGGCATGATCGGCGGATTCACGGGCTGCCCGGTCGAATGCTCCACGGGCCCGGGCACGCCGATCCCGATCGCGACGAGCTCGCGCCGGTCGCGCTGCGTCTGCTCGAGGAGCATCGCGGCGGTGTCGAGCATCCAGGTCAGCACGTGCTCCGGGCCGAGCGTCACCGCGACCGGCTCGGTGTGCTCGGCGAGGATCGTGCCGGCGAGGTCGGCGACCGCCACTGTCGCGTGCGACGCCCCGATGTCGGCCGCGAGCACGATCCGCGCGCTCGGCTTGAGCGCGAACCGCGACGGCGGCCGTCCGCCCGTGGAGGTCGATTCGGCGAGGGGCGCGATGAGGCCCATGCGCATGAGCTCGTCGACCCGCGCCGCGATCGTCGAGCGGGCGAGACCGGTGGCGTGTGCGAGCTCCGCCCGAGTCCGTGGCTCTCCGTCCCGCAGGAGTTGGAAGAGCTCGCTCGCACCCGTCCCGCCGGTTGCGGATGGGGAGGTGATGGAGACCACAGTTCAGTCAATCATGCGAGGGTAGGCGTCAGAACTCACCGGGTCTTCTGCCGAAGCGGGTGTTCGGGTCACCGTGCTTCGGCAGAAGTCTGGGGAGCTTAGGTCGATCGCGCGCCCGCCGGCTTCGCGAACCGCTGCTGCAGCAGCACCGCGATGACGATGATGACGCCCTTCGCGACCGCCTGCACCGACGACGACAGGTTGTTCTGGATGAACACGTTGCTGAGCGTCGCGAAGACCAGCACGCCGAGGACGGTGCCGGTGATCGTGCCGCGACCGCCGACGAGGAGCGTGCCGCCCACGACGACGGCGGCGATGGCGTCCAGTTCGTAGAGCTGGCCATGGGTCGAGGTTCCTGCGGTCGTGCGGCCGAGGATCATGACCGCGGCGATGCCGGCCGTGAGCCCCGCGAGCGCGTACAGCCACACGGTGTGCCGCTTGACGTTGATGCCCGCCAGGCGTGCCGCCTCGCGGTTGCCGCCGATGGCGACCGTGCGGCGTCCGAACGTCGTGCGGTTGAGGAGGATCCAGCCGGCGACCGACACGAGGATGAAGATCCAGATCAGCACGTCGATGCCGAGGAAGTCCTCGTTGAAGAAGGTGATGAACCCGCGCTCGCGGATGACGAGCGTGCGCCTCTCGGCGATGATCTCGGCCAGGCCGCGCGCCGCGACGAGCATCGCGAGGGTCGCCATGAACGCGACGACCTTGCCGTACGCGATGACGACGCCGTTGATGATGCCGGCCGCGAGTCCCACGGCGAGCGCCACGACGACCATGAGCACCCAGTGCGTCTGGTCGACCGCGTTCTGCATGACGTCGATCGTCGCGACGACCGACGCGAGGCCCATCACCGCGCCGACCGACAGGTCGATGCCGCCCGAGATGATCACGAACGTCATGCCGATGCTGATGACGCCGATGATCGAGGCCTGTCGCAGGATCACGAGCATGTTGTTGAGGCTCATGAACGTGTCGGCGGCCGTGATCGCACCGACGGCCACGATGAGCAGCAGTGCGACGATGAGGCCGAGGTTGCGCCCGAACGAGCCGCTGAAGATGCGCCGGATGCCGGAGCGACCGGTCTTCTCGGACGGGGGCTGCGTCGGCGGCGCGGACTGTGCGTCGATGACGGCGCCGGGGTTGGTGGAGTCGCTCACGCGGCGGTTCCTTTCATGACGAGGTCGAGCACTCCGTGCTCGTCGATGTCGGAGGCGGGCACGGTCGTCAGCACGCGACCGTCGGCGATCACGAGGACGGTGTCGGCGAGGCCGAGGACCTCCTCGATCTCGCTCGAGACGATGACGACGGCGTTGCCCGCCGCGGCCAGGCGCCTGATGAGCGCGTAGATCTCGGTGCGGGCGCCGACGTCGACGCCGCGCGTCGGCTCGTCGAGCAGCAGCACGCGGGTGCCGTGCACGAGCCAGCGGGCCAGGAGGATCTTCTGCTGGTTGCCGCCCGACAGGGTCGCGGCGGGCCGATCGGGATCCGCGGGTCGCAGATCGAGCGCTTCGGCCTGCTCGCGTGCCGTGGCACGCTCGCTGCGCTCGTCGAGGAATCCGGCCTTCGCGAACCGCTCGAATGACGAGAGCGTGACATTGACGAACACGGGCTCGTCGAGCACGAGCCCCTGGCTCTTGCGCTCCTCGGGCGACAGCCCGACTCCGGCCCGCACGGCGTCGGGCACCGAGCCGCGCTTGAGCTCGGTGCCCGCCACCCTGACGGCTCCCGCCGTCGCGCGGCGCGCGCCGAACACCGTCTCGAGGATCTCGGAGCGCCCCGACCCGACGAGGCCCGCGAGCCCGATGATCTCTCCGGCGCGCGCGGCGAACGACACATCCTCGAACACGCCCGCCAGCCCGAGCCCCTCGACCTCGAGCACGAGCGGCGCATCGGGGGGGACCGGCACCGCGGGTGGAAAGACGTTCTCCACCGCGCGACCGGTCATGAGGCGGATCAGATCGCTCGTGGGCGTGTCCTTGACCGAGAGGCCGCTCGCCATGCTGCGGCCGTCCTTGAGCACGGTGATGCGGTCGCCGATCTGGCGGATCTCCTCGAGCCGGTGGGTGATGTAGACCACCGCGATGCCCTCGGCGGTGAGCTCGCGCACCACGTTGAAGAGGTTCTTGACCTCCTCGGTGTCGAGCACCGCCGACGGCTCGTCCATGATGATCAGCTTGATGTCGTGGGACAGCGCGCGCGCCATGCTCACGATCTGCTGGTTCGCCGCGCTGAGCTGCCCGACCTCGGTGTTCGGTGAGAGCGACGCGTGACCGAGGCGGCGCAGCAGCTCGCGCGCCCGGCGCGTCGCCTCACCGCGCCGCGTGAGTCCGCCGCGCTCGATCTCGTGCCCGAGGAAGATGTTCTCGGCGACGGTGAGCCCCTCGACGACGTCGAGCTCCTGGTACATCGTGGCGATGCCGAGCGAGAGCGCCGCCTGGGGGTCGGGGATCGCGACCTCGTCGCCGAGCCACACGATGGTGCCGTCGTCGGGCTGGTGGACACCGGCGAGCATCTTGATGAGGGTGGACTTGCCCGCGCCGTTCTGGCCGAGGATGCAGTGCACCTCGCCCGCACGCACCTCCAGATCGACGCCGCGCAGCGCGTGCACGCCGGCGAAGCGCTTGGTGGCTCCGCGTACCTCGAGGAGTGTCGGCGGCGCATCGGATATTGACGAAGAGTGGTCGTCTTTGATCACGACGAGACCATAACACGCCCGCGGTCGGCGGATCGAGAGCCGATTCATTGGTGTGCGAACCGATGCGACACGCGCGTCCGGCCGGACAGATGCCCGGAATCACGCGCCACGCGCGCTTTTGCCGAACATCCGACAAAAGGTGTTGCGCGGTCGGTCAGTTCTGCTACGGTGGCCCAGGTCAGCGTGGACAGCTTGAGTGTGGGCCCCCGAGCCCATGGCCACGCCGGGCGATCTGCATCACATTCAAGGAGGAACAGAATGCGTCCCAAGCGCACTATCGGGCTGCGCGCGCTCGTCGCGGGCGCCGCCGCTCTCACTACGATCGGCCTGCTCGCTGGCTGCACCGCCGGCGGCGGCGACGACGACGTCGTCGATCAGGGCACCACGAGCGACGAGAACCAGGCGACCGGCGAGACGGTCGTCATCGGCTTCTCCGGCCCCGCTGCCGACCACGGCTGGCTCGGCGCCATCAACTCGGGCGCACAGGCCGCAGCCGAGAGCTTCGACGACGTCGAGCTCCGCGTCGCCGAAGGCACGAACGACGCGAACGCGCAGATCGCGGCGGTCGAGACCTTCATCAACGAGGGCGTCGACGCGATCGTGCTGCTGCCGACCGACGGCGCAGCCCTCACCGAGGTCGCGATCGAGGCGATGCAGGCGGGCATCCCGGTCATCAACGTCGACCGCGAGTTCTCGAGCCCGTTCGCCGCGCGCTCGACGATCCTCGGTGACAACTACGGCATGGGTGTGAGCGCCGGCACCTACATCTGCGAGCAGCTCGGCGGCGAGGGCTTCGTGGCCGAGATCGCAGGCATCGACTCGCTTCCGCTCACGCAGGACCGCTCGCGCGGCTTCGCCGACGCGCTGTCGGACTGCGGCCTCGAGGTGAACGCCCGCGTCGCCGCGGACTTCACCGTTGCGGGCGGCGAGGCGGCGGCGTCCCAGTTGCTGGCCGCCAACCCGCAGATCGATGCGATCTGGAACCACGACGACGACCAGGGCGTCGGTGTGCTCGCGGCCATCGAGGCCGCCGGTCGCGACGAGTTCTTCATGATGGGCGGCGCGGGCAGCCGCAACGCGATGGAGGCCATCGAGGCCGACGACACCGTCTTGAAGGCGACGGTCATCTACCCGTCGACGCAGGCCGCCGACGGCATCGCGCTGGCCCGCCTCATCGCTCAGAGCAAGACGATGAGCGACCTGATCACGCCGAGCGTGCCCAACCGCATCGTGCTCGACGCACCGGTGGTCACGAAAGACAACGTCGACGAGTTCATCGACCTCTCGTTCGCATCCTGACACCGCCGCGGGGCGCCCGTCCTCAGGGCGGGCGCCCCGCGCGCACATCCACGACGTCTGACGAGGGAAAGGACCCCGCGTGACTGCTGAGCACCGCGACCCCGAGGCATCCGGTCTCCGGGTCGCCATGATCGGACACGGCTTCATGGGAGCCGCCCACTCCGTCGGATGGCGGCAGGCGCCCGCCGTGTTCGACCTCCCCGTGCGGCCGCACATGGCGGTGGTCGTGGGCCGCAACGCCGAGGCGACGGCCGCGGCGGCCGAGAAGTGGGGCTGGGACGAGGCCGCGAACGACTGGCGTGAAGTCGTCGCCCGCGACGACATCGACATCGTCGATATCGTGACGCCGGGTGATTCGCACGCCCAGATCGCGATCGCGGCGTTGGAGGCGGGCAAGCACGTGCTGTGCGAGAAGCCGCTCGCGAACACGGTGGCCGAGGCGGAGGCGATGACGGATGCCGCGACCGCCGCCGCGGCCGAGGGCGTGCGGGCGATGGTGGGCTTCACGTACCGCCGCGTTCCGGCCGTGACCTTCATGCGCGACCTCATCGCGGCCGGCAAAGTGGGCCGCGTGCAGCAGGTGCGCGCCGCCTACCGGCAGGACTGGCTGGTCGACCCGCAGATGCCGCTCGCGTGGCGCCTGCAGAAGGAGCGCGCGGGTTCGGGTGCGTTGGGCGATATCGGTGCGCACATCATCGACATGACCCAGTTCGTGACCGGGCTGTCGATCGACCGGGTCTCGGGCGTGCTCGACACGATCGTGAAGGAGCGCCCGCTGCTCGGTTCGGGTTCCGGGTTGTCCGGCACCGCCGCCGAGGGCTATGGCGAGGTCACGGTCGACGACGTCGCCGTCTTCACCGGACGGCTCGAGAGCGGCGCGCTCGCGTCGTTCGAGGCGACGCGGTTCGCGACCGGCCGGAAGAACGGGCTCACGATCGAGGTCTCCGGCGACCAGGGCGCCCTCGCCTTCGAGCTGGAAGACCTCAACACGCTGCAGTTCTACGACCGGACCGCGCCAGGTGAGGTACAGGGCTTCACGCGGATCCTGGTCACCGAGCCGCAGCATCCGTATGTGTCGGCGTGGTGGCCGGCCGGGCACATGCTCGGGTACGAGCACGGCTTCGTGCACCAGGTGAAGGACCTGGTCGAGGGCATCGTCGCGGGTGAGGATCCGCACCCGACTTTCGCGGAGGGGCTCGCCGTGCAGCGGGTGCTGGCCGCGGTGGAGGAGAGTTCGCAGAATGGTTCGGCGTGGGTCGGCACCGGTGCCGGCACGTCGGAGGAGGAGGAGCAGTAATGGCACGACCGATCACCCTGTTCACCGGCCAGTGGGCCGACCTGCCGTTCGAGGAGGTGGCACGGCTCGCGGGCGAGTGGGGTTACGACGGCCTCGAGATCGCGTGCTGGGGCGACCACCTCGACGTGTCGCGATGGGACGACGCCGACTACGTGCAGTCGCGCCTCGACATCCTCGAGCGCAACGGTCTGAAGGTCTGGACGATCTCGAACCACCTCGCAGGCCAAGCGGTGTGCGACGACCCGATCGACGAGCGCCACCGCGACATCCTGAACGACCGGGTGTGGGGCGACGGCGACCCCGAAGGGGTGCGGCAGCGCGCCGCCGAGGAGCTCAAGATGACCGCGCGGTTCGCCGCGAAGCTCGGCGTGAAGACCGTCGTCGGCTTCTCCGGGTCGTCGATCTGGAAGGCGGTGGCGATGTTCCCACCTGCATCCGACGAGTTCATCGCCGCCGGGTACAAGGACTTCGCCGACCGGTTCGGGCCGATCCTGGACGTGTTCGAAGAGGTCGGGGTCCGGTTCGCGTTGGAGGTGCATCCTTCGGAGATCGCATACGACTACTGGACGGCCAAGGCCACCCTCGACGCGATCGGGCACCGCAAGAGCTTCGGGTTCAACTTCGACCCGTCGCATTTCATGTGGCAGCAGCTGGACCCGATCGCGTTCGTGCTGGACTACGCGGAGCACATCTTCCATGTGCACGTGAAGGAGTCGATCACGAACCTGGACGGCCGCAACGGGGTGCTCGGCTCGCACCTGCCGTGGGCGAACCCGCGTCGCGGCTGGACCTTCGTCAGCACGGCGCACGGTGAGGTCCCGTGGGAACCCCTGTTCCGCGCCCTCAACGCGATCGGCTACACCGGGCCGACGAGTGTGGAGTGGGAGGACGCCGGCATGGACCGGCTGCAGGGCGCGCCCGAGGCGCTTGGGTTCGTGCAGGACCTCAACGCGATCACGCCGCCCGCGGCGGCGTTCGACGCGGCGTTCTCGACGAAGGCGGAGTAGGGCCGGGAGAGGCGTGCGGCGCCGGGGTTGTTCTCGTGGCCTCGGCGCCGCGGCACCTTCACATCACGGATGCCGCCGCCGCGGCATCCGTCACGTCGCGTGCTCTCAGCGCACGCCCTTCATGAGCGCCAGCACCGGCTTCACCGCGAGGAGCAGGCCGATTCCCACGACGATCGCGATCGCGCCGAGGATCGAGAAGTACGGGACCTCGTCATCGGGGTTGTAGAACTGCGCGAGCCACCCCGAGATCGCGGTGCCGAGCGACACCGACAGGAAGAACAGCGCCACCATCTGCGTGTGGAAGGCTCCCGGCGCGAGCTTCGTGGCGACCGACAGGCCCACGGGCGAGAGCAGCAGCTCGGCAACCGTGAACACGAAGATGATGCCGATCATCGCGATGAGCGGCGTCGTGTTCGGGCCGCCGCCGGCGAACGGCAGGAACAGCAGGAACGCGATGCCCATGATGATCACACCCAGGCCGAACTTGACGGGAGTCGAGGGCTGGCGTGTGCCGAGCTTGGTCCAGATCGCGGCGAACACGCCCGACAGGATGATGATGAAGACCGGGTTGATCGACTGCACCCAGTCGGGCGGCATCTGCCAGCCGAAGATGTTCAGGTCGAGCCTCTGCTCGGCGTAGATCGGCACGACGGTGAACTGCTGCTGGTAGAGCGACCAGAACGCGACGCTCGTGATGAACAGCGGGATGAATCCGAACACGCGTGAGCGCTCGGTCGAGTCGATGCGCCGGCTCGACAGGATGACGGCGAAGTAGGCGATCGTCGCACCGACGACCGTGACGATGATGACGACCGAGAGGTTATCGGGGCGGATGACTCCGGTGAGCACGAGCACGACGATCACCGCGACGGCGGCGAGGCCGATGCCCGCGAAGATCCAGCGCCCGCGGATCGGGAGCGGGTTCGGCACGACGCGCGACTCGGCGGGCAGCTGCTTGCGGCCGAACGAGTACTGGATGAGGCCGAGCGCCATGCCGACGGCCGCAGCCCCGAAGGCCCAGTGGAACCCCAGGTTCGTGCGCAGGAAGCCCGTCACGAGCGGGCCGAAGAACGCGCCGATGTTGATGCCGAGGTAGAAGATAGAGAAGCCGGCGTCGCGCCGCGGGTCGGCCGGGCCGTACAGCGTTCCGACGACCGACGTCGCGTTCGCCTTGAGGCCGCCCGACCCGATCGCCACGAGGATGAGGCCGATCGTCACCCCGGCGTACCCCGGGATGAGCGCGAGCCCGAGGTGCCCGCACATGATCACGATCGCGCTGTAGAAGAGGACGCGCTCGGATCCGAGCAGCCGGTCCGCGACCCACGCGCCGAGGATCGTCGCGAGGTAGACCGACCCGCCGTACGCGCCGATGATGCTCACGGCCGTGGACTCGGGCATCCCGAGCCCGCCCTCTGACGTCGAGAAGTAGAGGTAGTAGACCATGACGATCTGCATGCCGTAGAAGCTGAACCGCTCCCACATCTCGACGCCGAAGACGTGCGCGAGCGCCCACGGCTGGCCGAAGAACCGCGTGTCGCGGTCGCTTTCCGCTGGTGCCGGGGTGGTCGTCGTCATGAACGCGAGGCTAGACCCCCGTGGGCGGAGTGCGACAGTGGGTGCGTGACAGCGCGCGTCGGGCGCGCTCAGTCCGGCAGGGACGGATGCCGCTCCTCGGGCGCCCTGCGAGAGGGGATGAACAGCGCGATCCCGAGTGCGACGATCGCACCGACTCCGCCGAGCAGGAACGCGACGTCGAACGCGGTCGGCGTCGGCAGCTGCACCCCGCCCTGCTCGATCGAGAAGGTGGCGAGCACGGCGCCGACGACCGCGGCGGCGCTGCTCGTGCCGACCGACCGGAAGAGCGCGTTCAGACCGTTCGACGCGCCTGTCTCGGACTGCGGCACGGACCGCATGATGAGCATCGGCATCGCGGCGAAGCCGAACCCGATGCCCACGCCGATGAGGAGGTTGGCGACGAGCAGCTGCCACACGTCGGTGCGGAAGAAGTAGGTGAAGCTGTAGGCCATGACGAGCGCCGCCGCGCCGATGAGCAGAAGGACGCGCGGCCCGACGCGGTGGGAGAGCCGCCCGGCGACGGGCGAGAGCACCATCATGACCAGGCCCGACGGCATCACGACGAGGCTCGCGGCCAGGAGCGACAGCCCGAACCCTCCGACAGCCGTGGGCAGCTCGAGAAGCTGCGGGTAGACGACGTTCGACGCGAACAGAGAGAACCCCATCGCGACCGACGCGAGGTTCGTGAGCAGCACAGGCCGGCGTGCGGCCACGCGCAGGTCGAGGAGCGGGTCGTCGACGCGCAGCTCGTACCAGCCCCACACGAGCAGCACCGCGATGCCGCCGAGCCCGCAGGCGAGTGTCGCGGGCGAGGTCCAGCCCCATTCGTTGCCGCGCGAGATGGCCAGCAGAATGCCGATGAGACCGATCGCGAGCCCCGCGACGCCCACGAAGTCGATGCGACCGCCCGACCGCAGCACGCTGACGGGGACGATCCACACGACGAGGCCGATCTGGATGACGCCGAGGATCGCCGACAGCCAGAAGATCATGTGCCAGTCGCTGACCTCGGTGACGACCGCGCTGATCGGGAGGCCGAGCGCTCCGCCGACGCCGAGGGTCGCGCTGATGAGGGCGATCGCGGAGTCGACGCGGTCCTCATGCAGGACGTCGCGCAGGATCGAGATCCCCAGCGGCACGACACCCGTGACCGCACCCTGCAGTGCGCGCCCGATGATGACCCCCACGATGTGCGGGGAGAGCGCGGCGATGATCGAGCCGATCACGAGCGTCACGAGGAGGGCGATGACGATGCGGCGTTTGCCGTACATGTCGCCGAGTCGTCCCGAGATCGGCGTGCACACGGCCGCAGCCAAGAGCGTCGCCGTGACGACCCACGCCGTGTCTTCGCGGCTCGCGTTCAGCAGCTCGGGAAGCTTCGACTGGATCGGCACGACGAGCGTGAACATGAACGACGAGCTCAGGCCCGCGATCGCGAGCACCGCGACGATGGCGCCCTGCGGTGGCATCCGGGTGAGGCGTCTGCGCGCCGCGTCACCCATACCCATCGATTCAGGCTATCTGCGGATGCGGCATCCGAGCCGCGCCGCGGGCGCATCGGCCTCCCGCCGAGTGGGGCCGGACGGTCGCCGACACCCGGCTTCGAGGAAGCGTCGGCGACAGTCCGTCCGGGAAAGCGCCCGGAACCGCGGGCCACGCTATCAGCGCGGTTCCGCGGGCGCCACCCCGAATCCGTGCGCTCTCGCTCAGCGGTCGCGGTCCGGGCCAGACTGGGGACATGGCCGACGACGACGAGATCGTGATCCGCCCCCTGAACACCCTCGACGAGGTCTTCGCCGCGTCGGAGGTGTTCGACGCGGTGTGGCGCGGCGACCGCTCCGGCATGCCGCCGAACCTCCTGCGCGCGCTCGCGCACTCGGGCAACTACGTGGTCGGCCTGTTCGCGGGCGACGAGATGGTCGGGGCATCCGCCGCTTTCTTCGCCGAGCCGGCCGTGCGCTCGATGCACTCGCACATCACCGGTGTGCTTCCCGAGCACCAGAGCCAGGGTCTCGGCCGGCGCCTCAAGCAGCACCAGCGGGAGTGGGCGCTCGAACGTGGCGTGGGGCACATCACGTGGACGTTCGATCCACTCGTCGCCCGCAACGCGCACTTCAACCTGCGGGTGCTCGGCGCGCGTGTGACGGAGTACCTCGTGAACCAGTACGGCGCGATGGACGACGGCGTCAATCGCGGCGACCAGACCGACAGGCTCATG
Source organism: Microbacterium immunditiarum (assembly GCF_013409785.1). Lineage (NCBI taxonomy): Bacteria > Bacillati > Actinomycetota > Actinomycetes > Micrococcales > Microbacteriaceae > Microbacterium > Microbacterium immunditiarum. The sequence goes on along the minus strand of NZ_JACCBV010000001.1, from coordinate 254,026 downwards.
GTCTCGTGGGCGCTCGCGGCGCCGCCGTGGCCGATGCCCCCCGATGAGAAGGTCCGCGCGTCGGTCGAGGTCCCGACCGACATCTCGGCGATCCGGCGCGAGAACCCCGCGGAGGCCACCGCGTGGCGGCTCCGTGTGCGGCGGCGGTTCCTCGAACTGCTCGAGCAGGGGCTCGTGATCGGCGGGTTCGACGACCGGGGATACCTCTTCGTGGAGGCGTCCGGCTAGGCGTCCTCCGGCTCCTCCATCGGGTTGCCCGGGCGCACGTCCGCGTCGTCGCGGATGTCGATGCGCGTGACGCCGTCGCGGTGCGTCACGTCGATGCGGGGTGCCGCGTCCTCCTCGGTCGCGCTCGGCGCGGACGTGAGCTGGTCGTGGCGTTTCGCCTCGTCGCTCATGCCCGTGGCGTCGGTCGTGCCGGTGTCGTCAGTGTGCATGGCTCGACGGTACGATCGCCGGCGCGGCGAGGCGATGGGCTTGCGACGCGTGCGGCGCTCGGGTAGCGGTCGCCGGAATCCTGCCGCAGGCGCTCGGCGGCCTGCCAATCCGGCGGGAGACGGTGGGAGAGCGGATGCAGCAGCCGTATGCTCGCGGGCATGGCCACGGCACCCTCCTTCCGCGCGCACTTCGACTTCTTCATCCGCTTCGCGAACGGCGGCGACCTCGCGGGCACCGGCTTCCGGCTCGACCTGCCGTCGGCGGACGCCGGCGAAGACGAGATCGCACGCCTGCTCGTGCAGCACCTCGGGCTCGCGCTCGTCGACGAGGTCGAGCTGCGCGGCCTCCGCATCGTGGAGGAGCCGCATCGCGGATCGCGCGGCATCGCGTCGGTCGGCGGAGGAGCGGACGCACCGGATGCCGCGACCCGCGTCATCGACCTGAGCCACCCCATCCGCGCGGGACTCGTCACATACCCCGGTCTCCCCGCGCCGACGATCACGCCGCACCTCACGCGCGAGGACTCGCGTGCCCGGTACGCACCCGGCACCGAGTTCGCGATGGACATCATCACGCTGGTCGGCAACACCGGCACGTACCTCGACTCGCCGTACCACCGCTACGCCGGCGGGACCGACCTCGCGGGACTCGACCTGTCGACGCTCGTCGGGCTGCGCGCCGAGGTCTTCCATCTCGAGGACGCCTGGACGCCCGAGCGGCGCGGCATACGTGCTGAGACGCTCGCCGACCGCGACGTGCGCGGTGCGGCGGTGCTGCTGCACACCGGATGGGACCGCTGGTTCGGGCAGCCGGAGTACGGGGAGGGCGCCCCGTTCCTTACGGGCGAGGGCGCGCAGGGGCTGATCGACGCGGGCGCGGCGCTCGTCGGCATCGACTCGCTCAACATCGACGACACCGAGTCGGGCGGCGAGCGGCCGGCGCACTCCCTGCTGCTGGCGGCGGGCGTGCACGTCGTCGAGCACCTCACGAACCTCGCGGAGCTGCCTCCGTCGGGAGCGCTGTTCACGGCCGCGCCGCCCGCGGTGGAGGGATTCGGCACGTTCCCGGTGCGCGCCTTCGCGCAGGTGGCGGATGCCCCGTGAACGGCGACTGGACCCCGCACAGACGCGACGACCGCGAGCTCATCGGGTGGATCCGGCCCGAGGGGGAGGGCTGGGTCGCCGTCGACGTGCTGGGGCGCGAGGCATCCGGACCCCTCGACTGGCTCGACGCCGAAGCGGCGCTCGAAGAGGTCGGACTGCGGTTCCTCGCCGATGTGTGGATGCTCGAGCGCGACGGCGACCCGCCGCTGCGCGTGCGCATCGTCGAGGTGACGCCTCCACGGCCGGGGGAGGGGGGTCGCGTCGTCGTGCAGACCGACGACTTCGGCGCGATCGACGCGCCCGTCGAGAGGTTCGAGCTCGCGTGGCCCGCGCCGGACTCGCTTCGCCCGATGCGGCCCGGCGAGGGCGGTTCGCCGTGGTGCTGATGCACGGCTGTATCTGACGGCGGGAGTGCTGCTCCTTCGAGGCGAGACCGGTTCACCGGATCGCCATCGGAAGGAGGCCGCCATGAACGTGCAGGTCGAGACGAATAGAGTCGCCCGATCGGTGCAGCGCTGGCGCGAACGTCGCGCGCGGCGGCACCTCGGACCGCGGCGGTGCCGTTCGACCTTCCGTCCCGTGACCGAGACCGTGTCGCTGCACACTGCGTGACACCGATCCGCGTGGAGCACGCGTCGGATGCGGCGACTACCCTGTGCGCATGCGCACCCTGTCGACCGGCCGTCTGCGGCTCCTCGGTGCGGCGCTCGTCGCGGTAGTCGTGCTCGCCGTGGCGGGCTGCTCGGCGGACGCCGGCACGGATGCCGGCGGTGCGGCACTGCCCGACGGAGTCGAGGTCGAGGTCGTCCAGCTGCGCGCCGACGTCTCGACGCGGACGGCGCAGGTGGCGGTGCACAACGGCTCCGACGAGACGCTCGTCATCGGCGAGGTGCGCGTGAGCGACCGGCGGTTCGCGAGCGACGCTGTGCGCGACACCGAGCGCGAGAGCCGCGTCGCGGCGGGCATGACGGTGAACGTGCGCGTGGAGCTTCCCGAGGTCGCCTGCCCCGCGCCCGACGACGCCGAGCCGCGCGTGACGCTCGCGTTCACGCGCGAGGACGCCACGACGGGGGAGGCGACGGTGCCCGCATCCGACCCGCTCGGGTTCATCGCACCGCTCAACGAGCGCGAGTGCCGTGCTCGAGAAGTGGCGGATGCGGCGGCCATCGCCTTCGAACGGTTCACGCCGTCCCCTCCCGGCCAGCCCGCGCGACTCGACCTCGCGATCGAGCCGGCAGGGGGCAGCGGACTCTCCATCGAGGGCGTGCAGGAGACGAACCTCCTCTCGTTCGGCACGGCCACGGTGGACGGCGCTTACCCCGTCGGGCTCGACGTCTCCACGGGCGGGGCCGACCGGACGGTCATCTCCCTGCCGATCGTGCCGTTCCGCTGTGACCCGCACGCCGTGCAGGAGGACAAGCGGGGCACGATCTTCGACGTGCGCGTCGTGCTCAACGGCGAGCCGGGCGAGATCGAGGTGTTCGTCGGCGAGGACATGCGCGGCAAGATCCTGTCGTGGGTCGCGGACTGGTGCGGTTTCGGGCCGGGCGCCTGAGCCGGGGACCCCTATCGTTGTCCGCATGAGCACCCCCACGCCTTCTCCACACGGCGCTGGCGCCCCGCGCGGAGCCTCCGGGCGTGTGGGCCCAGTCGCTCCCGAAGACCCCGCAGCAGCCGCACGCGGCATCTCGCGCCGCACCCAGTCCGAGATCTACCGCGCCGGCATCAGCGGCACGCGCCCCGCAGTCCCCGTCGATCCGTTCGCGCTCGAGCGCGCGGCCCGCAAGGCGTCGAGCGCCGAGGCGTTCGCCTACATCGTCGGAGGTGCCGGAGCCGAGCGCACCGTTGCCGCGAACCGCGCCGCCTTCGAACGGTGGCAGGTGTGGCCGCGGCCGCTGCGCGACGTGTCGAGCCGCGACCTTTCCATCGAGTTCCTCGGCAAGCGACGCGCCACGCCGCTCCTGCTCGCGCCGCTCGGCGTCATGGAGCTCGTCGACGGCGACGCCGACCTCGCGGTGGCGCGGGCCGCGGCATCCGTGGGTGTTCCCTACGCGCTCAGCAACCAGGCGTCCTTCCCGATGGAGGCGGTGGCGGATGCCGCACCATCCGGCTCCCGCCTGTTCCAGCTCTACTGGTCGTCGTCCGACGAGCTCAACGCGTCGCTCCTGCGGCGGGCCGAGGCATCCGGGTGCGAGGCGATCGTCGTGACCCTCGACACGCACCTGCTCGGCTGGCGCACGCGCGACCTCGATCTCGCGTACCTGCCGTTCACGCGCGGCCTGGGGATCGCGCAGTACACGAGCGACCCGGTCTTCCAGGAGCTCGTGCGCGAGCGCACGCGCGGTGCCTCGGCGCCCGGCGCGGCGGAGGCCGCGGGCGGGTCGGAGACGAACGCCACGACCCCCGCCCGCGCGGTCGAGACGAACCCGCCCGTGAGGCTCACGCCGAAGGCCGTCGCGGCCGGGGTGCGCATCGCGCGCAAGGGCTCGGCGCTCACGGGTTCGAAGAGCCTGCGTCAGAACCTGCGATCGCCGCTGCCACGGGCGGCGGTCGAGATGTTCCTCGAGGTGTTCTCGACGCCCGCGCTCACGTGGGACGACCTCGCGAAGGCGCGCGAGTGGACGAGCCTGCCGATCCTCCTCAAGGGCATCGTCCACCCCGACGACGCGACCCGCGCGCTCGACGCAGGCGTCGACGGGATCTGGATCTCGAACCACGGCGGCCGCCAGATCGACCAGTCCGTGCCGACCCTCGCCGCGCTGCCCGAGATCGAGCGGCGGGTCGGCGGGCGACTGCCGATCGTGTTCGACTCGGGGGTGCGCGGCGGCGCCGATGTCGCGATCGCCCTCGCGCTGGGTGCGACGGCGGTCGCGATCGGCCGGCCTTACGCGTACGGGCTCGCGATCGCGGGCGAGAACGGCGTGCGCGAGGTCGTGCGCAACATCCTCGCCGAGCTCGACATCACGATGGGGCTCGCGGGCGTCACGAGCATCGCGGAGCTCGACCGCGGGGTGCTGCGGGAGGCGTGAGTCCCGGGGCGAGGCATCCGGTCACCCCGCGGAAATCGGGGGGATGTCCCCCGCGCGTGACGTCGTCGCGTGCCCCTACGCTGAGAGCATGACCATCCCTCCGTCCCCTCAGCCCCCGGCGTACGGCTACTCGGCGCCGCCCCCTTCGATGTCGCCCGCGGACGAGAAGCTCTGGGGCACGCTCGTGCACCTCGGCGGACTCTTCTTCGGCTTCCTGGCGCCGCTCGTCGGCTACCTGATCCTGAAGGACCGCGGACCCTTCGTGCGCGCGCACACGGCGACCGCGCTGAACTTCCAGCTCACGCTGCTCATCGCGTACGTCGTCGGCGCGGTGCTCTCGATCGTCTTCATCGGCTTCCTCATCCTGTTCGCCGCGTACATCCTGAACATCGTCCTGTGCATCGTCGCGGCCGTGAAGTCCAACGGCGGTCAGTGGTACACGTATCCGGCGTCCATCCCCTTCGTGAAGTGACCGCCTGACGTCTCGCGTCCGCCTGGCTCCGGTCGTGCGTGCGGGCGGCGGGGCGTGCGGCATCCGCTCGGTAGAATCGACGGATGCCGCGGCACTCGCCGCCCGCACTCTCGCACAACTCTTCCGACCATTGGAGCCACCGTGGCCGAGCCCTCCCGCCTCGACAAAGTCATCTCGCTCGCCCGCCATCGTGGGTTCGTGTTCCAAGCGGGTGAGATCTACGGCGGATCCCGGTCGGCGTGGGACTACGGCCCCCTCGGCACCGAGCTGAAGGAGAACATCCGCCGCCAGTGGTGGCAGACCTTCGTGCGCGGCCGCGGCGACATGGTCGGCCTCGACTCGTCGATCATCCTGCCGAAGCGCGTGTGGGAGGCATCCGGCCACGTCGCGACCTTCACCGACCCGCTCGTGGAGTGCCTGCACTGCCACAAGCGCTTCCGCGCCGACAACCTGCTCGAGGACTTCGAGGCGCGCAAGGGCCGCAAGGCCGAGCACGGTCTGGCGGATGTCCCGTGCCCGAACTGCGGCACGAAGGGTCAGTACACCGACCCGAAGCCCTTCTCGGGCCTCGTCAAGACGTACCTCGGCGTCGTCGACGACGAGTCGGGCCTGTACTACCTCCGCCCCGAGACCGCACAGGGCATCTTCGTGAACTTCTCGAACGTCGTGACGGCGTCGCGAAAGAAGCCTCCGTTCGGCGTCGGCCAGGTCGGCAAGGCGTTCCGCAACGAGATCACGCCCGGGAACTTCATCTTCCGCACGCGCGAGTTCGAGCAGATGGAGATCGAGTACTTCACTCCTCCCGCCGAGGCGCCGGAGTGGTTCGACCACTGGGTCGAGGAGTGCTGGAACTGGTTCGTCGACCTCGGCATCGACCCCGCCAACATGCGCCGGTTCGACGTCCCTGAAGACGAGCGCGCGCACTACTCCGACGCCACGATCGACCTCGAGTACCGCTTCGGGTTCCCGGGCAAGGAGTGGGGCGAGCTCATGGGCGTCGCCAACCGCACCGATTTCGACCTGACCTCGCACAGCGAGGCATCCGGTCATTCGCTCTCGTTCTTCGACCAGGCCTCGGGCGAGAAGTACATCCCGTACGTGATCGAGCCCTCGTTCGGCCTCACGCGCGCGATGATGGCGTTCCTCGTCGACGCGTACCACGAGGAGCAGGCGCCCAACGCGAAGGGCGGCTTCGACACCCGCACGGTGCTCAAGCTCGACCCGCGCCTGTCGCCGGTCAAGATCGCCGTGCTGCCGCTGTCGCGCAACGAGCAGCTCTCGCCGATCGCGCGCGAGACCGCCGCCACGCTGCGCGGCCGCTGGGTCGTGGACTTCGACGATGCCGGCGCGATCGGCCGGCGCTACCGCCGCCAGGACGAGATCGGAACGCCGTTCTGCGTCACGGTCGACTTCGACTCGCTCGACGACCGTGCCGTCACGGTGCGCGACCGCGACACGATGGCGCAGGAGCGGGTGCCGCTCGACGCGCTCGAGGGCTACCTCGCGGAGCGCCTGCGCGGCGCCTGACGCGTCGCGGGGTCGCGGGCAGGCCTTCCGCGCGCGCATGGTCCGGGCATCCGTCGTTCTCGCATCGATGTCTGCGCGCGTCAGCGGCGCGTGAGCTGACCGTGCTCCTGCGCTTCGGTCGTGTCGAGTTCCCGTCCGAGGGCGAACGCCTGGATCGCGAGAACGGCGGCACCGCGGCACCAGTCGGTGCTATCGCCCGGCATGAGGGCGATGGGGATCTCACGGGTCCGCGGATCGCGGTCGGCCCGCATGCCCACCGCCGTCGCGTCGCGGGCGACCGTCGCGAGGCGCACGCCCTCTCCGCCGAGGATGATGGCCTGCGGCAGCGTGAGGTTGGCGACCGCGGCGAGCAGGCGTCCGAGTCCGCGGCCCGCGTCGTCGACGACGCGACGCGCCGCCGGATCCCCGCGCTCGGCCGCATCGAGTGCACCGTCGTAGTCGAGTTCGACGCCGAGGGCGGTCGACACCGCAGTCGTGATCGCCTCCTGCGTGAGCATGCTTCGGGCGCAGCCGCGGTGCCCCGCGGGGCAGAGGGGGCCGAGCGGGTCGAGGGGCCAATGCCCGACAAGGCCGATGCCGTAGTCCCCGTCGAGGACGATCCCTCCATTGGCGACGAGCCCGTAGCCCACTCCGGCACCGAGGGTGATGACCGCGAAGCGGTCGAGGCCGCGGCCCGCGCCGAACCAATGCTCGCACTCCGTGAGCGCGACGAGATCGTTGTCGACGATCGTCCGGGTGCCGGTACGTTCCTCCACGCGCGCCTGGAGCGGCACGTCCTGCCACTCGAGGAAGGGTGAGCTGACGACCACCCCGCCATCGCCGACGAGGCCGCCGACACCGACTCCGATCGCCGTGATGGTGCCATGCGCACCCGCGAGCTGCTCGACGAGTCGGGCGATCGCCTCGACGACCGACGAGGGGTCTCGCGCAGGCAGCCCGACTCGTGCCGTGTCGACGACGTCGGCGCGCAGGTCGGTGACGACGCCGAGCACCTCGTCGGCCGTGAGCTTGAGCCCGATGAATGTGCGGGAGTCCGCGACGACGTCGAGCAGGCGGGACGGGCGGCCCGCACCCGTGGAGGCGCGCTCGCCGATCTCACGGAGCAATCCGGCCTCGACAAGCTCGGTTGCCAGCCGCGTGAGTGATCCGGAGGAGAGGTTGAGGCGCCGCGCGATGTCGCTGCGTGACAGCGGCCCGTGCCGCAGCACTTCGAGCGCGACGGCGTGCAGAGTCCCACGGTCGGGAACCCAAGAACTGGAGAGAACCGGATCAGTTAGTTTCATCGCGTAGATAATCTAGCGCCATCTTCGCCGCAGTTCGATGGTTGACAGCCTAATTTCCTTTGCGGTAGAAGTAATTCGTGCAAGCCGACGTCAATCGAACGCTCGCGACGCCGCGAGCACCGGCACCCTGCCGATATCAAACGACTGGAGAATCGCAATGACGCGCATCACCCGAGCCGCGGCCGCGGCCGCCGTCGGCTCTGTGCTGGCCATCGCAATCGGCGGATGCTCCGCCGCCGGCGGTGTGCCGCAGGGCACGGAGGACGATCCGATCACGATCACATTCTGGGGTTCCTACGGAAACGGCGGGAATTCCGCGCAGCAGGAGGTGCTGGACAAGACGCTCATCCCCTCGTTCGAGGAGTCGCACCCCGGCGTCGAGGTGAAATACGTCGATGTGCCCTACGACGACCTGCTGCAGAAGCTCACGACCTCCGCCGCTGGCGACGAGCTGCCCGACCTCGTCCGCGCCGACCTCGGATGGGTTCCTCGGTTCGCCGATCTCGGCGTGCTCGTGCCCCTGTCCGACGTGATGGACGACTTCGACGAGCTCGCCGACGCGACCTACCCGGGGGTCCTCGCCACGAATCTGTTCGACGGGAAGTACTACGGCCTGCCGCTCGACACGAACACGCGGGTGCAGATCACAGAGCCGGGGGCGCTCGCCACGGCCGGCGTCGACACGCCTCCCGCGACGTTCGAGGAGTTCGTCGCCCTCGGTGAAGCGCTCGAGGGCACCGGGGTGACGCTGTTCGCCGACGGCGGCCTCGGCGCGTGGAACATCATGCCGTGGATCTGGTCCGGCGGCGGGGACATCGCCGACGAGGACCTTACCGCCTCGACGGGTGTGCTCGACAGTGACGAGAACATCGCCACGATCCAGATGCTCGTCGACCTGTTCGACTCCGGTCAGGTCTCGTCCGGGATCATCGGCAACGAGGGCGCCGTCTCGACCAGCGAGGGCCTTCCCAACGGCGACTACGCGACAATCCTCGACGGTCCCTGGATGACCGGCATCTGGGCTGACCAGTTCCCGGGCTTCGAGCCCGTGTACTCGCCCGTGCCCGCGGGACCCGGCGGATCGATCAGCGTCGTGGGCGGGGAAGACATCGTCCTCACGGCGTCGTCGCAGCATCAAGAGGCGGCGCTCGAGTTCATCCGGTTCACGCAGTCGGAGGAGTTCCAGCTCGCACTCGTGCCCACCGGCCAGCTCACTGTCGTCGAGGCGCTCGGTCCCAAGCAGGTCGAGCTCGTGCCGGGTCTTGAGGTCTTCACGGCGCAGCTCGAGACGGCGAAGAACCGCCTCGCCATCACGCAGGGCGCAGAGGTGGACACGATTCTGAACGAGGAGCTCACGCCCGCGTTCGAGGGAACCGTGTCGGTCCGCGAGGCCCTCAGTGCGGCGGCGGCCCGCATCGACGAGCTGCTCGCTGGCTGATGACCAGCGGCACGATGTCTCCTGAGCTCCGGTCCGCGGGCGATCCGTCCGCCGACCGGGGCTGGAGGGGCGCCCGTCCCGCCGGCACCAGGCCGCCGGATGCGACCCGCGCCCGGGCGCGCCGGCTCTCCATCACGCCATACCTCTTCCTCTTCCCCGGCATCGCCCTCTTCGCCGTCGCGGTGCTCTACCCGATCCTGCAGGCCGTCCACATGAGCCTGTTCGACTGGAAGATCGTCGGGAGTGCGACGAGCGAGTTCCTCGGACTGGAGAACTACCGGCGCGCCTTCGCCGACGAGCACTTCTGGCTGGCCCTCGGCAACACGGCGTTCTACGCGGTCGCCACGATCATCCCCCAGATCGTCATCGGACTCGCCGTCGCGCTCCTGCTTCACCGTCGCAGCCCCGTGCAGCCCTTCCTGCGCGTCCTCTACTACCTGCCCGTGGTCACGAGCTGGGTGGTCGTGTCGCTGCTGTTCCGATTCCTGTTCGCCGACCAGGGCCTCGTGAACTTCGTGCTGGGCACCGAGACGTCATGGCTTGCAGACAGGTGGACCGGCATGCTGGCCATCAGCGCGCTCGGCGTGTGGAAGGGCATCGGATGGTCCATGATGATCTTCCTCGCGGCGCTCCAGGGAGTTCCGCGCTCCCTCTTGGAAGCGGCGGCGATGGACGGAGCCGGTCCGTGGCAGCGCTTCCGGGTCGTCACGCTCCCAGCCATCTGGGCGGCGCTCGCGTTCGTCACGATCATGCTGGTGATCGGCGGCTTCAACGTCTTCATCTCCGTGTACCTGATGACCGGCGGCGGGCCGGCCGGCCGTACCGACGTTCTGCTCACATACATGTACGAGCAGGCTTTCGGCAGCCTCGAGTTCGGATACGGAGCGGCGATCGCGGTCATCCTCACAGCACTCGTGCTGTGTCTCTCCCTCATACAGCTGCGGATGTTCCGCGATCGGAACGGGGGGTTCGCGGAATGACGCTCATCGCCCGCGGCGCGCGCCGGACGTGGCTCGCCACGACTCTTCGGATCGGAATCCTCTCGCTCGGCGCTCTGGTCATGGTCGCACCGTTCCTCTACATGGTGTCGATCTCGTTCACCGAGTCGACGTACGTGCTCACGACGCCGCCGCAGTTCATTCCCGATCCTGCGACGCTCGCGAACTACGAGCAGGCGCTCATGACGCAGGGGCTTCCGCTCGCCTTCGCGAACTCGCTGTACATCGCGGCGATCTCTACGGCGGTCTCCTTGCTCATCAGCTCGATGATGGCGTACGCGTTCGCTCGGTTCTCGTTCCCTGGACGCGAGCTCATCTTCCGCATCCTGCTCGTGGGGCTCATGATCCCTGCCGTGATGCTGCTGATCCCGCAGTTCATCCTCGCGAAGCACCTCGCGCTCCTGGACAGCCACCTCGGCCTCATCGTGTTCTACGTCGCCGGCTCGCTGGCTCTCAACACCCTCCTGCTGCGGGGATTCTTCGAGGCCATCCCCGGCGAGTTGGACCAGGCGATGCAGGTGGACGGTGCGAACGCGTGGACCCGGTACTGGCGGCTCGCCATCCCGTTGGCGCGGCCGGGCCTTGCGACCGCCGCCATCTTCACGTTCTTCGCTTCGTGGGATGAGTTCGCGTGGGCACTCACGATCATCAACACGCCCGAGCTGCGGACCCTCCCGATCGTCATCCGGCTCTTCGCAGGAGCGGGGAACAACGCCGTGCAGTGGGGCCTGGTGTTCGCGGCATCCGTCATCGCGATAATCCCCGTCATCGTCGTGTTCCTGGCCTTCCAGCGGCACTTCGTGCAGGGCTTGACGTCCGGCGCGGTGAAGGGATGACCATGGGCGACATCGAATTGCTGCCCGAGCGTGGGTGGGTGCGCCTCGGTGAGCCCGTCGTCGTCGAGGTCCGCCGCGTCGCGAGCGCGGCACAGGCGACGGATGCCGCGACCGGCGGCGAGATCGTCGTATGGCACCTCGGCGAGCCGATCCGTCGCATTCCCTACACGGGCGAGGCGGCAGTCGATCTCGGGGCGCTTCCCGCCGGCGGCTACGGAATCGAGCTCCAGACGGACGCCGGGAACGTGCGCACCGCGATCGACGTGCGGGACGACCCGCGGGCGCGTCTGCGCTACGGCTTCGCCGCGGATTTCTCTCCCTCGCGTGACATCACGGGCCTCGCCGACCTGGTTCGACGACTGCACCTCACAGCCATCCAGTGCTACGACTGGGCCTACCGTCACGCGGACCTCCTCGGCGGTGGGGAGGAGTACGCGGACGCCCTCGAGCGCCCTGTGTCGTTGCGGACTGCGCGGGAGATCGCGCGCGCAGTGCAGGAGCGAGGGGCCGATGCACTGGGCTACGCCGCTGTATACGCGGTCGGAGGCGACGAGTGGGGTGCCTGGAGCCACGATGCGCTGCTCACGGCGTCAGGCGAGCCGTACGCGCTGGGCGACTTCCTGCGGGTCGTCGACCCCGCGGCGCCCGATTGGCTCGCGCATCTCACCGACGAGCTCGTTGCCGCGACGGAGAACATCGGATTCGACGGATTCCATCTCGACCAGTACGGGTGGCCGAAGCGCGCCGAGCGGGCCGACGGTACGCAGATCGACGTCGCCGAGTCGTTCGCCGCGATGCTTCACGCCGTGCGCTCCCGGCTCCCGGGCGCTCGGCTCGTGTTCAACCAGGTCAACGACTTCCCGACGTGGCGCACGGGAACGAGCGCACAGGACGCCGTCTACATCGAGCCATGGGAACCGCAGTCGACGCTCGGCGCGCTCGCGGCGACCGTCGAGCGCGCCCGGGCGGCCGGAGGAGGCAAGCCCGTCGTCGTGGCGGCCTATCAGCACGTCTACGATCTCGAACCTGCCGAGGTCGCCGACCGAGCGGTGGCGCTCACGATGGCGACGCTCTTCTCCCACGGTGCGACGCAGCTGCTCGCGGGCGAGGCGGATCGGATTCTCGTCGACCCCTATTACGTGCGCAATCATCGCGTCGAGGCTTCAACGGCGGAGCTGCTCAAGCGCTGGTACGACTTTCTCGTCGCGCACGACGAACTGCTCATGCCGCCCGGGATCGTCGATGTCACCAACGCATACGCGGGCGAGTACAACGACGACTGCGACGTCTCGTACGCGAGGGAGGCGTCGCCCCCAGTGGATCTCGAGCCGGTCGCCGGGGCGGTGTGGCGGCGCATCCGCGATGTGCAGGGCACGCTCGTCGTGCACCTCGTGAACCTCACGACGCAGCCGGACACCCGGTGGGATGCGCCGCGGGCACCGCTTGAGCCGGTCGCGGGCGGCCGGCTTCGCGTCCGACGGGTGCGAGGCCGAATGCCGCGTGTCCGTGTCGCCGACCCGGACGGAGCCGGGCGTCTCATCGACGTGCCCGTCCGCGCGGAGGGGGAGGACCACGCCGTCGCGGAGCTGCCACCGCTGCGCGTGTGGCAGCTCGTCGCGGTGGATCCCACGGGAAGGTCCGACGATCGCGCGGGCGAGGACGCGGCGGAGGCACGCGCATGACGACGGATGCTCGCGCGCTCGCCGCGCCCGTCGACGACCGCGACCCGCATTCGTGGTGGCGGACGTCGGTCGTGTACCAGATCTATCCGCGCAGCTTCGCCGACTCCAACGGCGATGGCGTCGGCGACCTGCGCGGCATCATCGAGCATCTCGACCACCTCGTCGATCTGGGGATCGACGTCGTATGGCTCTCTCCCATCTACGCCTCGCCCCACGCCGACAACGGCTACGACATCAGCGACTACCGCGCGATCGATCCCGTGTTCGGCACGCTCGACGACTTCGACGAGCTCGTCGAAGCGCTCCACCTCCGTGGCATGCGACTCGTGATGGATCTCGTCGTCAACCACACCTCGGACGAGCACCCGTGGTTCGTCGAGTCGGCGTCAGGCCCCGACAGCCCGAAGCGGGACTGGTACTGGTGGCGGCCGCCTCGCGCGGGTCGCATCGGTGGATCACCGGGCGCGGAGCCGAACAACTGGGGGTCGTTCTTCTCCGGTCCGGCCTGGACGTACGACGAGGCATCCGGGGAGTACTACCTGCACCTGTTCGCCCGCAAGCAGCCCGACCTGAACTGGGAGAACCGCGAGGTGAGGGCCGCCGTGCACGACGTCATGCGATGGTGGATCGACCGTGGCGTGGACGGCTTCCGCATGGATGTCATCAACCTCATCTCCAAGCACCCGGATCTGCCGGACGGCCCCGTCCGGTCCGGCGGCGCGTACGGGGACGGGTTTCCGCACTACAACTGCGGGCCACGTCTGCACGAGTTCCTGCAGGAGATGCACGAGCATGTGCTGGAGGGGCATCCGTCGCATCTCCTCACGATCGGCGAGATGCCGGGGGTGACGATCGACCAGGCCCGCCTCGCGACGGACCCCGCGCGGCGCGAACTCGACATGGTGTTCCAGTTCGAGCACGTGAGCCTCGACCACGGTCCCACCGGGAAGTGGGAGCCGACGCGCACGAGCATCGATCGCGTCTTCGACACCCTCGTCGAATGGCAGGAAGGGCTCGCGGCCGCAGGCTGGAACGGCCTCTACTGGAACAATCATGACCAGCCTCGTGTCGTCAGCCGATTCGGCAACGATCGCGAGCACTGGCACGCGTCGGCGACGGCGCTGGCGACCGTGCTGCACATGCAGCGCGGCACGCCGTTCGTCTACCAGGGCGAGGAGCTGGGGATGACGAACATGCCGTTCTCGGACATGGCGGAGCTCCGCGACATCGAGAGCCTCAACCACATCGCCGAGGCGGTCGCCCGGGGTGCGGAACTCGACGGCGTCTTGGCGGCGATCCGCTGGAGCGGCCGCGACAATGCCCGTACTCCCATGCAGTGGACGCACGGTCCGCATGCGGGCTTCACGACGGCCGAGCCGTGGATCGGGGTCAACCCGAACCACGATCGCATCAACGCTCACGACCAGCGTGGCGTGCCGGGCTCGGTGTTCGAGCACTATCGGGCTCTCATCGCACTTCGGCGCACCGACCGCGTCGTGAGCGACGGGACGTTCGCGCGGCTCACGACGACAGACCCGCTCGTCGTGGCGTTCGAGCGGAGGCTCGGAGACGAGAGCCTCCTGGTCGTCGCCAACCTCTCAGATGTCCCGCGTCATGCTGTCGAGGCTCCTGCCGACGCGGTGCTCGTCCTCCGGAACGTCCTCGGGCCGGTCACGAACCTGCTCGCACCCTGGGAGGCGCGTGTCCACCGCATCCGTCCATGATCACTGCTGAGACGACGGATGCCCCGACTCACGCGGGTCGGGGCATCCGGGTTTCTGTGCCCGAGGCGGCCGGTCAGTTCTTCGCGATCGCGCCGTCGGGTGACACCGGCAGCACGTCCGTGGGCGCGCCCGCCTTCAGCGCGAACGACTGCAGCAGCGCCGCGAGGTCGAGGCCGGTGAGGCCCTTCACGACCTCGGTGCCCTCGCCGAGCACCTTGCCGACGGTCTTCGTGACGTCGGACGCGCCGTCCGTCGAGACGACCGTGAGCTTGTCGATCGCGGCGATCGGCTCGGCGGCCGCGCGGACGATCTCGGGCAGACGGGAGATGATCTCCTGCGCGAGGGCGGCCTCGCCGTACTTCTGCAGCGCGAGCGCCTTCGCGTCGGTCGAAGCGGCCTCCGCGAGACCCTCGGCCTGGATCGCGGCGGCGCGAGCCTCACCCTCGGCCTTGACACCTTCGGCGAGCGCGACCTGCTTGTCGCGCTCGGCCTGACCGGCGAGGCGCACGGCGGCGGCGGCCGCTTCGGCGTCCTGGACCGCGGCGACCTTGTTCGCCTCGGCGATCTTGGTGCGCTTGTACGCGTCGGCCTCGGTCGCGGCGTTGGCGGCGTCGCGGCGGGCGGTGGCCGCCTGCACCTCGGCGTACGCCTGGGCTTCGGCGGGCTTGCGGATCTCGATGTCGAGGCGCTCCTGAGTCACGAGTGCCTGTTCGGTGAGCGCCTCGCGCTCCTGCACGGCGACGAGCTTGTCCTGCTCGGCCTTCGCGAGCTGACCGGATGCCTCGGCCTCGGCGTTCGCGCGGTCGGTGTCGGCCTTGATCGACGCCTGGCGCAGCGATAGCGCCTTCTGGCGTTCGGCGATCTGCTCCGCAGCCTCGATGCGCGCGAACTCGCTCGCACGCGCGGCTTCGGCCTCGCTGATCTCGGCGACCTGACGCGCACGCGCCGCCTCGGCGCGACCGAGGTTGGCGAGGTAGTCGCTGCCAGGCGTCGAGATGTCGCTGATGTTGAGCAGGTCGACCTGCAGGCCCTGCTCGACGAGGTCGGCCTTCGTCTCGGCGACGACCCGGTCGGACAGGCTCTTGCGGTCGGAGATGATCTGCTCGATCGTCATGTCTCCTACGATCGAGCGCAGTGAGCCTTCGAGCGACTCCTTGATGATCTCGGTCAGGGCGTCCTGCTGCGACAGGAAGCGCTGCGCGGCGCGCCGCACGCCCTCTTCGGTGCCGCTCACCTTGAAGTTGATCGACGCCTTGATCGCGATCTTGATGCGGTTCTTGTCGACGCCCTCGACCGTGATGCCGATCTGGCGCTGCTCCAGCGAGATCGAGAAGCCCTGCTGCAGGATCGGCCACACGAACGTGCGACCGCCGATGACGACGCGTTGGCCGCCGGGCGCCTCGCCGGGCGCGGGCTTGCCGGCTCCGCGGCCGACGATCACGAGAGCCTCGTTGGGGGGTACGCGACGGATGCGTCGCGCGATGAACACGAGCAGTCCGAGGACGGCGACGATCAGCGCGATGACAGCGCCGATCTGGATGACATCGACCGGCATGTGGGTGTCCTTTTCGGGTGTGGGGGATGGATCGGGTGCCGCGGCGCGGGCACCGGGGCATCCGTCGCCGCTTCGCGGCTGGGTACTAGTCGGCGACGACCTTGACGCGCGTGCCGGTGTGCTCGACAACGCGGATGCGCACGCCCTCGGCGATCGTGTCGTCGGCGAAGGCGAAGCGCCGCTCGACCTCGTGCGGCCCGTCGAGGCTCACCTCACCGCCGGCGGGCGACACCGTGGAGCGCGTCACGCCCGTGAGGCCGATCGCGGAGACGGGCACGCCGTCGGAGCTCTTCGTCAGCCGACGCACGAAGAAAACCGCGAGCAGGTACGCGAGGAGCGCGAGCACGCCCGCGAGCACGTACGCCCAGACGAGGTCGAGTCCCGCCGTCGTGGTGAGCACGCCGGATGCGCCGAAGACGACCGCCGCGACGCCGAGCGCCGTGCCCGAGATGGCGCCGTCGCCGATCTCGAAGTGGTCGAAGATGTCGCCGACGAGGAGCGAGATGACGAGCACGAGCAGCCCGATGCCCCCGATGACGATGAACGGCGTGAGCTCCAACGGCTGCTCCTCCCCAGCGGCGGTCCGCACCTCGGTGTGGGACCGGTTCCCTCCACCCTAGGGGTTCGCCGGATGCGGCATCCGCCGGGGTTCAGCCCTGGGGATAACGTTCGCAGCCGCACCGTCGGGGGGAGCGGAGTCAGCCCTTTCGGTCGACCTGGCGCATCAGACGCCTCCGCCGCCGGACTTCGCGGCCGCCTTCACCCCGCGCTTGTACTCGCGCACCTTCGCGAGCGAGTCGGGCGAGACGATGTCGGCGACGCTGCGGTGCGAGCCCACTTCTCCATAGGGGGCGGATGCCTCGCGCCACCCGTCGCCGTCGTAGCCGTACTGCTTGCCGAGCAGAGCGAGGAAGATCTTCGCCTTCTGGTCGCCGAAGCCCGGCAGCTTCTTGAGGCGCTTCAGGACTTCGGCTCCGTCGGGCGCTTCGGCATGCCCTGCAGCCGGGGTGGTCCAGATCGCGGATGCGTCGCCGCCCCAGTCCTGATCGATCGCGGCGCACAGCGCCTGAACGCGCGCGGCCATCGATCCGGGGAAGCGGTGGACGGCGGGCGGCTTCTTGAACGCGTCGGCGAATGCCTCCGGGTCGTATCCGGCCAGCGCCGCGGCGTCGAGCGTGCCGACGCGCTCGCGGATCTTGAGCGGGCCCGCGAACGCGGTCTCCATCGCGACCTGCTGGTCGAGCAGCATGCCGATGAGCAGGGCGAGGGGATCGTCCGTGAGGAGTCGATCCGCGTCGCTGTCGCCGGTGATGTTCAACGTCATGCCGCAAGTCTCCCACCGGCTCGGTTAGGTTGTCAGAGAACTCTCGCGCCCTGGGCGCGAACCCGACAGCCCAGGACCGTGGACCGCATGCCGATTCCCCGCTCGTCGCCGCTGACGACCGGCCGCCTCTGGCGGGCACGCGCGCTCGCGCGCGCAGGGTTGCTCGCGAGCGCGGCCGCGACCGTGGCGGTCGCCGTCGCGACGGTGTGCCTCGTGCCGGCGGCGCTCGCTCGCGCGGCGGGGGAGGCGGGGCATCCGCCGCCACCCGGCCTGTCGGCCGAGGACGTGGCCGACCAGATCGAGCTCGGATCGACGGCGCTCGCGACAGCGGCACCGGCCCTCGTGCTCCTCGTCTCGATCCTCGCGGGCACGGCGATCGCGCAACTCGCACGGCTCATCGCGGCAGCCCGCGACGACGAGACGGCGACGATCCGGGCGCGCGGCCTGTCGTCGGGCCAGGCACGACTGCTCGACGCGGGCGAGGCGCTCGTCGTGGTCGTCGTCGGCGGCATCGTCGGCGTGGGTCTCGCCTCCGTGATCTCGGCCGTCGCCGGCGGTTCGGCGCTCGAGGCGCTGGCGCAGTGGCCGTGGGCGCTCGCGGCCGTGGTCGTGCTCGGGATCGTGTTCACGATCGCGCTGCGCCGCGGCGAACGCCGGGCCGGATCGAGCCGCACGACCCGCGCCACGACCGCCGCCCTCGTGGTGGTCGTGCTGCTCGCGGCGGCGCTCGTCGTATGGCAGCTGCCCGCCGCGCGTGCGGGAGGCTTCGACCCGATCGTCGCGATCGCGCCCGCGGTCGTGCTCATGGCGGGCACCCTCGTCGCTCTCGCGCTCTTCGGCGTCGGTTCGGCCGCGGTGGCGCGACCGTCGGCGGCGATCCCGTCGCTGGCTCCCGCGTACCCCACGCGCCAGGTGTCGCGGCGCGTGCCGATCTATGCGGTCGCGGTGCTGCTCGTCGGGCTCACGGTCGCCGAGACCGTCTTCGCGTCGGCGTATGCGGCGACGTGGAGCGCGATGACCACGGACTCGGCGGCGGTGCGCGCGGGAGCCGATCTGCGCGTCGACACGAAGCCCCAGTCCGTGAATCCCGCCCAGGTCCTCGAGGCCGCGTCGATCGACGGCGTCGAGGCCGCGTCGGCGGCGCTCGTCGAAGGCGTCGAGATCGGCCAGACGGATGCGCAGCTCGTCGGCGTCCCCTCGGCGATGATCGACGAGGTCGTGGCGACGGCGGGCGGCATCGTCGACCGTGACGCGCTCGCCGCCACAGCCGAAGTCGCCGACGACGACTTCCTCGTGAAACCGGAGCCCGTGCCGCTCGGCGACACTGCGACCGGCCTCCGCGTGCGCCTCGACATCCACGTCGTGGACGGCTTCCCGCAGGGCTTCACGGTCATCGCGCTGTTGCTGGACTCGACGGGCGCGCCCTTCGCGCTCCCGCTGGACGGCGGCCTCTTCTTCGACGCGGACGACCTGCCGCAGTTCACCGGCGACCTCGACTTCGAGGGGTACTTCGAGGGCGAGGCCGAGCTGCCGGAAGGTCAGGGGCCGTGGCAGCTCATGGCGGTCGCGACAGGGCTCGGGCCCGTCGCGGGCGGACAGATCACGGTCGAGGTCGCCGCGGCCGAAGCCATCGGCGCAGGCCCGCTCGACATCTCCGGCACGGGGATCATGACGGGTCAGAACCCCGACGCCATCGCGTGGCTGGGCGACGGCGGCGTGCTCGCCGAGGCGCCGCCCGTGCAGGGCGACGGCGTCGACTCGAAGCGCCCGCCCGTCCAGGTCGCCGCGACGAAGGCCCTCGCGTCGCGGCTCGGCGTGGGACCCGGGGACCTCGTGGAGCTGCGGTACGCCGGCACGGGGCGACGCGTCGACGTCGTCATCTCGTCGCTCGTGGATGCCGTGCCCGGGGCATCCGGCTCGCTCGCCCTCTTCGCGCCGCTCGAGCACCTGCTGACCTCGCAGCTGCAGCGGGGCACGTCGATCGTGCCGCCCAATTCGCTGTGGGCCGCGGGCGACACCGGGGCGGATGCCGCGCTCAGCGCCGCGATGAACGACCGTCCCGTCGCGACCGCGGCGCCGAGCCTTGCGGCGAGCGTGGTCGGAGCGCTTGTGCCGGGATGGTGGATCGCGACCGCCGGGTCCGCGGTGCTGTCGCTCGTCGCGGCGTTCGCGATCGTGCAGACGCTCGCGATCGCGCGGCGGCGCGAGCTCGGCGTGCTGCGTGCGGTCGGCATCACGGCCAGACGGCAGGCGCGCATGCGCGCGGCGGAGCTCGGCGGGGTCTTCGGCGCGGCTCTCGTGCTGGGCGCCGGCGCGGGCGTGCTCGTGTCGTGGCTCGTCGTGCCCGATCTCGTGCGCGCCGTCACCCCGGGCATCCTCGCGCTCGCCGGCGGCATCGATGTCGCGTGGGCACCCCTCGCGCTCGCGGTCGCCGCGCTCGCTGTGGGCCTCGCCGCGATCGTCGCGTACGCGGCGTTCGGCGTCTCGCGCGCGGCGCGCACCGCGACCGTGGGGGAGGAGTCGCGATGAGCCGCCGCGTCACGACCCGCGCCCTGGTCTCGCACCACCTGCGCTCGCGCATCGGCGGCGGCGCGGTGGTGGCGCTCCTCGTGCTCGTGCTGTCGCTGCTCGCGACGGCGGCGCCCGTCGTGCTCGGGCTGCTCTCCGACGCGGCGCTGCGCGACCGGCTCGGCGTGCTCGGCGCGCTCGAGCGGGACGTCGTCTCCGAGACCGCGGGAGCCCCGCAGCTCGGCGCCCACGACTTCTCGACCCCGTCCACGACGGATGAGGTGTGGGGCACGTTCCTCGAGGCGGTCGAGCGCATCCGCGCCGACGCCGACGATCCCCTCCCCGAGATCCTCGGCGAGGGTCGCGCCGTGACGACGGTGACCGACATGCCCGTCGCCGAGGCGCCGCGCACGCGGGCCGTGAGCATGGCGTTCGCGCCGGGCATCGAAGACGAGATCGTGCTGGTCGAAGGGCGGATGCCGGAGCCCGCGCCCTCGTACCTGCCCGAGCCCGTCGCGTCGGCGTCGATCCCGGGCGGCACCGTCGGCAACCGCGTCGAGGTCGTCCTCTCGGCCGACACCGCCGAGCAGATGGAGTGGGCTGTCGGCGAGACGCGCTCGGTCGGAACGCCGTCGGTGCTCGTCGAGCTCGTGCTCGTCGGCGCATTCGAGCCGATCGACCCCGATGCGGGCTACTGGGAGCATGTGCCGTCGTCGCTCACGCCGAAGATCTTCGACGACGGCAACCGCCCGCGCGAGGTGACGGGAATGGCGTTCCCACACCCCGCTTCGCTCGTCATGAGCGGCCTGCAAGGGCTGTACTCGACCACGGTGTGGTTCCCGACCGACACCGACCGCATCAGCGCCGCGACGGCGGAGGACACCGCGGCGGCCCTGCGCAAGCTGACGGCCGTCTCGCACACGATCGGCTCGTCGTCGGGGGGCATCGGGATCCTGAGCCTGCGCTTCCAGGCCGATGTCACGGGCGAGATCGAGCTCGCTCTCGCGCAGGGTGCATCGACGGTCGCCGTGATCGCGATGATCGTGGCCGGGCCGATCGGCGTCGCCGCGGCGGTGCTCGTGCTCGGGTGCCGCCTCATCCTCGAGCGGCGCCGCCCGAGCCTCCGACTGCTGTCGGCGCGCGGCGCATCGCTCGGCCAACTGCGCGGGATCCTCGGGCTCGAGGGCGTCGCGGCCGGGGTCGTCCCGGCGGCGATCGGTGCCGCGATCGCGGCGACCGTCGGTGCGGTGGTCTTCGGCGCCGCGCCGACTGTGGCCGACTTCGTGCCGGCGCTCATCGTCGGCCTCGCCCCGATCGCGATCCTCGTCGTGCTCGCGCCCGCCGCGGCCGAGCGCCGCGCGCGCACCGACCTCGACCTCGGCGGCTCGCGCGTGCGGCTCATCGTCGAGGGGATCGTCGTGGTGCTCACGGCGCTGACTCTCGTCCTCCTCTTCGTTCGGGGGTACAGCTCGGGCCTGGATCCGCTGCTGGCCGCGGCCCCGCTGCTCCTCGCGATCACCGCGTGCCTCATCACGCTGCGGCTCTACCCGATCCCGCTTCACGGCATCTTCGATCGCGCTCGCCGTTCGAGCGGCCTCGACGCGTTCGTCGGATCGGCGCGTGCTCTGCGAGAGCCGTCGATCGGGCTCACACCCGTGCTCGCGCTCGTCGTCGGGGTGTCGGTGGCCGTCTCATCCGGCATCCTCCTGTCCGCGCTGCAGTCGGGCATCACGCACTCCGCGCGGGCGCAGGTCGGCGCCGACATGCGCGTGACCGGGGGCAGCTTCACGCTCGAGCAGCTCGACCGCCTGCGCGAGCTCGACGGCGTCGCGGCCGTGACCGGCATCTCAGGAGCCGAGCCCTCGACCCTCGATGTGAACGGCGCGAAGCGCGCGACCTCGGTCTTCGTCGTCAACGCCGCCGAGCTGCGGGAGGTGCAGGGCGACGAGCCCGGGCTCCTTCCACCGGGCGCGTCGCTCGAGCCCGGCGACGGGGAGCCGATGCGGATGGTCGTCGCAGGCGCGACCGACAGGATCATCGGCGGCTCCGACGAGCTGCGGCTCGGTTCGGTGCCCGCACAGGTCGCAGGCGTCACGAGCGGGCCTTCGCCGATCGGCGCACGCGAGAACTGGGCGGCGATCGACGAGGCGCACGCCGAGGACGTGCTGGGTCGGGGCCCGAGCGACCGCACGGTGCTCGTTCGGCTCGAGACGGATGCCGCACCCGGAGCCGTCGAGGAGCAGCTGCGCGCGGCGTTCGCGTTCGACGTCCGCATCGACACCGCCGACCGCATCGCCGACCGGATCCAGTCCGGACCAGCCGTGCAGGGCGTGCGCTGGGCGCTGCTCATCGCGACGGCGGTGACCGCCCTGCTGAGCGCCCTTGCCATCGTCATGACCCTCACGCTCGCGACGGAGCCCCGCAACCGCCTGCTGGCGCTCCTTCGCACGCTCGGCGCTCCGCGTCGCGCGGCGACCTCGCTCGCGCTGTGGGAGGTCGGCCCGCCCGCCGTCGCCGCCATCGTCGCCGGCACGGTGTTCGGCGCGATCGTGCCACTCGTCGTGCTCGCGGCCGTCGACCTGCGGCCCTTCACGGCGTCGACCGTGCAGCCGTCGTACCAGCTCGACCCGGCGATCCTCGCCCTCACGCTCGGCGGGTTCGTCGCGCTCGCCGCCGTGCTCACCGCCATCGCGCTGCTCGTGTCGCGTCGCATCCGAGCCGCCCGCGCCCTGCGCACGGTCGAGGAGGGCACATGACCGCGCCGCACCATCGAGGAAGGATGGGACCATGGCCCACATGACCGCCCCTGATGCGGACATCCTGTGCGTCGACCTCGTGCGCATCTTCAAAGTGACCACCGGCACGGGGCCGGGCGTCGAGGTGCAGGCGCTGCAGGGCCTCAACCTGCGGATCGACCCCGGCGAGCTCGTCGCCGTCGTGGGGGCATCCGGCTCGGGCAAGTCGACGCTGCTGTCGATCCTGTCGAGCCTCGATCAGCCCACCGCCGGCGTCGCGTGGGTCGCGGGGCACGACCTGCTGTCGATGAAGGAGAAGGAGCGCGTCGAGTTCCGGCGGCGCAGCGTCGGGTTCGTGTGGCAGCAGACGTCGCGCAACCTCCTCCCGTACCTGTCGGCGAGCGAGAACGTCGCCGCCAGCCTTGCGGTCAGGGGCGAGGTCAAGGGCGCGGCGGCCCGGCGTGCGCGCGTCGACGAACTGCTCGACCTGCTCGAGGTCTCGCACTGCGCCGAGCGCAAGCCCGCCGAGATGTCGGGCGGCGAGCAGCAGCGCGTCGCCATCGCCGTGGGCATCGCGAACCGCCCGCGCGTGCTGCTGGCCGACGAGCCGACCGGCGAGCTCGATGACACGACGAGCGCGCACGTGCTCGAGGCGATGCGCTCGGTCAACCGCGAGCTCGGTGTGACGACGCTCATCGTGACGCACGACCCGGCCGTGTCGGAGCACGTCGCCCGCACCGTGCAGATCCGCGACGGACGCACCTCGACCGAGGTGCTGCGCTCGACGCGCACCGACGAGACCGGCGCCGAGCACCACGTCGCCGAGGAGTATGCGGTGCTCGACCGCGTCGGGCGCCTGCAGCTGCCCGACGAGTTCGTCCAGGCGCTCGACCTGCGCGAGCGCGTGCGTCTCGCGCTCGAGCCGGATCACGTGGGCGTGTGGCCCGGGCAGACGCGGAGACCGGATGCCGCCGCGGCGGATGCCCCAGGCGCCGAGCGGGCGCAGCAACCCGACACGGACGCTGCGCGAGCGGAGCGAGACGAAGCGCCACC
Source organism: Microbacterium immunditiarum (assembly GCF_013409785.1). Taxonomy (NCBI): domain Bacteria; kingdom Bacillati; phylum Actinomycetota; class Actinomycetes; order Micrococcales; family Microbacteriaceae; genus Microbacterium; species Microbacterium immunditiarum. The sequence continues at coordinate 230,321 of NZ_JACCBV010000001.1, read as the reverse complement.
CGAAGAGGACCCGCTTCGTCTCGGTCGCTCCGCTCCCTCGCTCAGCGACCCGGAGAACGAGGAGGATCACGCATGACCGTCGCGCTGCGCGCCGAGAAGCTCACCCGCGTCTTCACGTCGAGCGCGGGCGACGTGCACGCGTGCGTCGACATCGACCTCGAGGTGAACGAGGGCGAGCTCGTCGTCGTGCGCGGGTCGTCCGGCGCGGGCAAGACGACGCTCCTCAACCTGCTCGGCGGACTCGACCAGCCCACGTCGGGCCGCGTGTGGATCGGCGACGTCGAGGCGACCGCGCTCAGCGAGGACGACCTCGCGGAGCTGCGTCGCGAGAAGCTCGGGTTCGTGTTCCAGTCGTTCGGGCTCATCCCGGTGCTCTCGGCCGCCGAGAACGTCGAGCTTCCGCTGCGCATCGCGCGCACGGATCCCGCCGAGCGTGAGGAGCGCGTCGCCGAGGCGCTCCGCCTCGTGAACCTCGCCGACCAGGCGCCGCAGCGCCCCGCGGAGCTCTCGGGCGGACAGCAGCAGCGCGTCGGCATCGCCCGCGCGATCGTGTCGCGCCCGCGCGTCCTCATCGCCGACGAGCCGACCGGGCAGCTCGACTCCCGCACCGCCACCACCGTGATGGACCTCATCGGCGAACTCGTTCACACGCGCGGGATCGCGGCCGTCGTCTCGACGCACGACCCGCTGCTCGTGCGGCGCGCCGATCGAGTGATCGAACTGCACGACGGCCGGGTCACGTCGGTGTCGTCCGGCAGCGTCGCGGAGGCCGATGTCGCGGCGATCGAAGAGATCACGGATGCCGCGCCCCCCGTCGCCCAGCCGGCGCAGTCCGAGGAGCCGGCGGGCGAGGCATCCGAGTCGGCCCCGCTCACTCGCGCGGAGGCGCGCGCCCGCCGCAAGCGCCGCTGACGCGCGACCCAGCCGCACGGAGTTCTCGGCGGATGCGAGGATGGGGGACGTGTCCGGCGCCTCGAACGACCTCGCGTCACACGTGCAGCACGCCCGCGTCGCGGTGATCGGCGGCGGCATCGCAGGCCTCGTCGCGGCACTCGAGTGCGCGAAAGTCGGTTCGCGCGTCACGGTGTTCGAGGCATCCGAACGCCTCGGCGGCACGATCGCGTCCGCCCGGATCGCGGGCGCCGACATCGACGTCACCGCCGAGGGGTTCCCCGAGTCGGCGTCGGCAGTGCGAGCCCTCGCGGACGAGCTCGGGCTCGGCGAGACGGTGGTGTCGACGCGCGTCGGTGACACGTGGATCGCCGGACTGCCGTCGGGCGCCGCGTCCCTTCCGCGCGAGACGCTCATCGGGATCCCGCAGAACACGTGGGATGAGTCGGTCCGGCGCATCATCGGCTGGTCCGGGGCGTGGCGCGCGTACATCGACCGGCTGCGCCCGCCGCTCACGATCGGTCGTGAGCGCAGCCTCGGGCGGCTTGTGCGCTCGCGCATGGGCGAGCGCGTGCTCGACCGGATGGTCGCGCCGCTGTCGCTCGGCGTCTACGGCATCCACCCCGACGAGGTCGACGTCGACGCCGCGGTCCCGGGACTCAGCGCCGCCCTCACGCGCACGGCATCACTCGGCGCGGCAGTCGCCGATCTCCGCGTCGGGATGCCGGCCGATCCGGTGCTTCTCAGCATCAGAGGTGGCGTCGCCCGCCTCATCTCGGCGCTCGAGGAGCGCCTCGCGAATCTCGAAGTCGATGTGCGCACGAGGCAGCGCGCCGCCTCGATCGCGGCGGAGCGCGGTCGGTGGCGCGTCTCGGCACAGGCGGCAGGCGGCAGGTCCCCAGCCGCCGCGCCGCCAGAGACCTTCGACGCCGTCATCGTCGCCACTCCCGAAGCGGAGTCCCGCCGGATGCTCGCGCCCGTCGTCCCGCGGCTGGGGTCGGGCTCGGCCGAGTCGACGCCGCTCGAGCTCGTGACGCTCGTGCTCGAATCGCCTGAGCTCGACGCGGCGGTCCCCGGTGACGGCGAGAGCACGGGATCCCGGGCTGCCGCGGTCACCGTACACCCCGTCGCCGGCACGCATCGCGCGTCGGGTCTCCTCGCGCTGTCGCGCCGCCACCCCGAGCTCGCCGAGGCGACCGGCGGACACGTCCTGCGCGTGAGCTTCGGCACGCGCGGCCAGCGGCCGGCGACCGAGGCCCTCGACGATGCCGAGGCGTTCGCGCTCGCGGTGGCCGAGGCATCCGCGTTCCTCGGCGTCGACTCCGCACGCGTGCGGCTGCTCGGTGCCCACCGCTGGCGCGCGGAGCTCCCGCGGCCGGCGTCGGCGATCGGGCGCGCGGAGGTCAATGCGGCGGCACGGCACGCGGTGGCGGGCGTCGCGGGGCTCGGAGTCGCCGGCGCGTGGCTGGCGGGACCCGGGCTCGCGCAGATCGTCCTCGACGCGCGCGAGGAGGCGGACCGTGTGCGGCGGACCATCCTGTGGGGCGACGCCGCGATCGGATGACGGGGCGGTCGGGGCATCCGTTCACCCTCTCGGCCCGCTTGTCAAGGGAGGATGCCCGAAACGGAATACGGGACTAACCTTGGGTGGCATCGGACACGCGAACGAGCGTCAGGAGACCTCATGAGGGGCAAAGTAGGACTGGTCATCGGACTCGCAGCAGGGTATGTGCTGGGCACGCGCGCCGGCCGCGAGCGCTACGAGCAGATCAAGGCTCAGGCTCAGAAGGTGTGGAACCTCGACCCGGTCCAGCAACAGGTCGAGAAGGTCAGGGAGTTCGCGAAGTCGAGCGCGATGGCCCTCCCCAGCACGCTGTGGGACACGGCTGTCAAGGTCGGCAAGGCCGCATCGACCAAAGGCACGCCCGGCGAGCGCCTCGACGCGGCGCTCAAGGTCGGCCAGGAGCAGGCGGACGACGTCGGAGCCGCCGCCAAGACGACGTCACGTGCGGTGAAGGTGGCGGCGGAAGACGTTGCGGAAGACGTGAAGGACGCCGTCGACGAGGCCAAGAAGGCCCGCCGCAGCACCACCGACGGGAAGTGACATGAGCGAGCCGCGACGCTTTCGCGACCGCGCCGACGACAGCCTGCTGACGCTGCTGGGCGAGGTGCCCGAGCTCGTGCGCAACCTCGTCGTGGCCGAGGTCGACGCCGCGAAGAAGTGGGTCGCGAAGACCGCGAAGGACGGCGGGTGGGGCGCACTGTGGATGATCGCCGCGCTGTTTGTGCTGTTCTGGTCGATCCCCGCGTTCGGAGCCTTCCTCATCGCCGGGCTCTCGTCGTGGTGGCCGGTGTGGGCATCAGCCCTGTTCGTCTTCGGGCTCGCGCTCGTGATCGCGATCGTGCTGGCGCTGCTCGGCGTCCTCCGCTTCCGGCGGCTCGCGAAGCGCGAGACGCCCGTTCAATCGATCGCCCAGGACGTGAGAGAGGTGCGCGATGAGCTCTGACATCACCCGAACGTCCGCCGTGCCCCGGACGGCGGTCGACGTCGGCATCGACGACCCCGTGGAGCGCGCCCGCGCCGAGCTGAAGGCCGCGCTCGCCGCGATCGAGGAGAAGGCGAACGTTCCCCGGCGCGTCGGTCGGGCGGTCGATCGGACGATCGCGAAGGCGCGCGCGTTCCAGCGCAGCAACCCCGGAGTCGCGATGGCGGCGATCGTCGCCGGGGCGGCCGCAGTGGGGGCGATCGTGTGGGCCGGTGTGCGCGCGTACACCCGCTGACGCCCTTCGCGGCGGGGCTCCCACCCCGCGAGGCCACGCGCCGCGCGGGGTATGCTCGAAGGCAGGCAGTGCGATGGTGCGATGCTGCCGATGCGCGAATCCGCAGATCCGAGGCGGATTCGCACGCGCGTCGGCTGCTCGACGTTTGGGGCGGCTGACGGAGTTCCACGACAGCGCCCGGATGACGAGATATGAACGCAGCAATCCGACCGACGCCCGACAAGCCCCTCACCGGCTGGCGCGTCCTCGTGCCCCGCGGGGGCCCGTGGGGCGACGGCGTCGCTGCGACCCTGCGCCGGCAGGGAGCCATCCCCGTCATCGCGCCGCTCATCAACTTCGCACCGACCGATGACATCGAGACGCTCGAGAAGGCCCTCGCCGACCTCGCCGCCGGCGCCTTCGACTGGGTGACGATCACGAGCGCGACCACCGTCGACGTCCTCTACGCCTACCGCGCGACGGTCCCCGCCAAGACCAAGGTCGCGGCGGTGGGCGAGACGACGGCCGCGGCCCTCCAGTCGATGGGCTACCGCGTCGACCTCGTTCCCGAGCGGGACAACTCCGCCGCAGGCATGGCCGAGCAGATGATCGCGCTCGAGCCCGAGCCGCGCGACATCCTCACGCTGCGCAGCGAGATCGCCAAGCCTCTGCTGACGCGGATGCTGCAGCAGGCAGGCCACCGCGTGCGCAGCGTCGTCGCGTACCGCACCGTCGGCGTGCCCGTCACGGAGCGCATCGCGCAGGACGTGCGCAGCGGCCGCATCAACGCGATCCTCGTCACGAGCGGCTCCGTCGCCGAGCAGGTGCACGCCCAGTTCCCTGACGTCCCGAGCACGACGATCATCGCCGCGATCGGGCCCCGCACCGCGAAGGACGCCCGCAAGGCCGGTCTCTCGGTCGACGTCGTCGCCGAGACGCAGACCGTCGACGCACTCATCGAGGCCGTCGCGCAGTTCCCGCTGCCGCACGCCGCCGACGAGTTCGCCCCGCCGACCGGCATGATCCGGCCCATCGAGCAGTAGCCGCAAACGGCGGCCGTCGCGACCGCCGATAGCCTGTGGGGATGCATGACTCCCCCCGCGTCGTCGTGCTCGCCGGTGGTGTCGGCGGGTCGAAGTTCACTCTCGGCGCGAGGGGTGCGCTGCGCGATCGCGGCATCGACGACACCGCCCGCGTGCTCACGGTCGTCGTCAACACGGGCGATGACCTGTGGCTGTCGGGCGTGCGCCTCCAGCCCGACGTGGACTCCATCACGTACGCGCTCGCCGGCGTCAACGACACCCAGCGCGGGTGGGGCCGGGCGGGCGACACCGAGCGCGTCAACCACGAGCTTCGCGAGTGGGGAGCGGGCTGGCCGTGGTTCACGCTCGGCGACCTCGACCTCGGCACGCATCTCGCGCGCACGGGCTGGCTGCGCGAAGGGCTCACACCGACGCAGGTGGTCGAGCGGATGTCCCGCCGCTGGCCCCTCGGAGCACGCCTGCTGCCCATGACCGACGCCGAGGTCGACACGATCGTGACGGTGCGCGACGGCGGCGGCATCCGGTCCCTCCACTTCCAGGAGTGGTGGACGCGCCACCGCGCGACGCTCGAACCGGTCGACTTCGAGAACCCGGGAATCTCGTCTGCGGCACCTGCGCCCGGGGCCGTGGAGGCCATCGCGGATGCCGACGTCGTGCTCATCGCGCCGTCGAACCCCGTCGTGTCGATCGGGCCGATCCTGTCGGTGCCTGGCGTGCGCGATGCGCTGCGCTCGACGAGCGCTCCTGTCGTGGGTGTCTCACCGATCATCGGCGGGCGTGTCGTGCGCGGCATGGCCGACGTGTGCCTCACTGCGATCGGCGTCGAGACGTCGGCGGCCGCCGTCGCCGGGCACTACGGCGCCCGCGCCGACGGCGGTCTGCTCGACGCGTGGCTCATCGCCGAGGAGGACTCGGACCTCGCGGCGGACGTCGAGCGGAGCGGCATCCGGCCCGTCGTCCGGCCGTTGTGGATGACGGATGCCGCGGCCTCCACCGCGCTCGCCGCCGCCGCCCTCGACGCGGTGCACGGCTGACGTGCCCGACCTGTCGGCGCTGGCGTGGGTGCTGCTCGCGGTGACCGCGGCGACGATCGGAATCTCGAAGACCGCGATTCCGGGCACGAACACCGTCGCGGTCGCGGTCTTCGCGGCGGTACTGCCCGCGCGACAGTCGACCGGGACGATCCTGCTGCTGCTCATCCTCGCCGACGTCTTCGCGATGATCTCGTACCGGCGGCACGCGAACTGGAAGGCGCTCCTCGGTCTCGCGCCGGCCGTCGTGGTGGGCCTTCTCCTCGGGTTCGGATTCCTCGCGTTCGCCGACGACACGTGGGTGCGGCGCGTCATCGGGGTGCTGCTGCTCATCGTGATCGCGGTCACGCTGCTGCGCCGGCGGATGGGGCGGCAGATCGCCGAAGGCGGCACGCACCGCGTCGCGGCCGCCGTCTACGGCACGCTCGGCGGCTTCACGACGATGGTCGCGAACGCGGCCGGGCCCGTCATGTCGATGTACTTCCTCGCGTCGCGGTTCCCCGTCAAGGAGTTCCTCGGCACGATCGCGTGGTTCTTCGCGATCGTCAACGTCGCGAAGCTCCCGTTCTCGATCGGGCTCGGGCTCATCACGGTGCCAGGGCTGCTGCTCGACCTCGTGCTCGCACCTGCCGTCATCGCCGGGGCGCTGTTCGGCCGCTGGATCGCGGATCGGATCAACCAGAAGCTCTTCGAACAGCTCGTAATCGTGCTCACGATCGTGGGGGCGGTGTACCTCCTCGTGGCGTGAGGCGGCGCATCCGCTCACATCACGGTTCCACAACCGTTCCGGCATCCGTCTCCTGCCGTCGATACGATCCGAGCGGAGGTGGGCGATGTCGTGGTTCGTGGCGGTGACTGTGTCCCTCGCTCTCGCTGTCTCAGGCGCGACGGCCGCGGTGGACGTCCCCGACGATGTCGTCGAGATCATGGACTGCGCGGCCGCCGACGGCGGCACCATGCTCACCGAGGCGTGCGGCGACGGGAGCTTCAGCGAACCGCGCGCAGTGCACGGCTGGAGTACCGAGTTCCTCGCCGGCGAAGACGGACCCGTTGTCGGAGTGCCGAAGGAATGGATAGCCGTCCGGTTCGACGCCGACGGCGTGGTGCGCGGCACCGCCCTGGCGTGGCAGCCGACCGAGGCTGAGTACGAGCTTGCCGGGTATGACAACGGGGTCGAACTCGGCGAGCTCGTGCTCATGTTCATCGAAGGGGCACCACCGGATGCCCTGCTCGTCCACGATCCCCCGAGCGGCTCGTGGTACATGGTGTCGGGCGACACCGTGACCCCGCTCAACGACTGGGCCACGCAGATCGTGTCGGGCGCGACCCCGCTCGCCGAAGCGCGCTCGCTCATCGCCGCCGAGCACAACGCCTCGGTCGAGGCGTGCCGCGGCGTGGAGGCGTGTGCGGGCGGCGGTGGCGACACCGGTGTCGTGGAGCTCGCGTCCGAGGGGCCGCAGCTGCCGGTGGTCCTGTGGACCGTCGGCGCGATCGTGGGTGCCCTCGTCCTCGCGCTCGGCGTCACGGCCGTCGCGCTGCGCCGGCGGGCGGCTTAGCGCTCGCTCACGCGAACGAGCGCCGCCGTGCGCGGCCCGAGGCCGAGCGCGATCGCGGCGGCGAAATGCTCGGCCGTGTCGACGTCGTGGCGGAGGGTCGAGGCATCCGTCACGTCCAGTGGCACCGCACCCAGCGCGCGATGCTTCGCGAAGGAGTCTTCGCCGAACGCCGACTCCCACGCCACGCCCGGTGCCGCCGTCAGGAGGGTCGTGCCTGCCCCATCCGCGTCGGCGACGACGCCGCGCGCGATCCCGCGCGCCGAGCGCAGGGCTTGCGCGAGGTCATGAGGCCGCAGGGCGGGCAGGTCTCCGAGGAGGGCGGCGCGGGGCATCCGCTCGTTCACGGTCTCGATGCCCGCGGCGATCGCGGCGTTCAATCCGCCGGGTGCCGGCTCGGGCACGAACCGCAGGCCGCTGATCGCGCCGGCTTCGAGCGCCAGCCCGCCGTCGTCGCCCACCACGACGACCCGCTCCACGACGTCGCACGCCGCCACTGCGGCGATCGTGTCGAGCGCGATCGCGCGCGCGAGCGCCACCCGGTCGACGCCCGGCACGTCGAGGCGTGACTTGCCCCGGTCGGCGGGCTTGACCGGCACGACGACCGCCCAGCCCGGCACCGTGCCGTCGGTCACGCGAACCGCGCGCGCAGGCGCGGGAGGATCTCCGCGCCGTACATCCGCAGGAACTCCGCCTGGTCGGCGCCCGGGTCGTGGAACACGAGGTGCCGGAAGCCGAGGCCGATGTACCACGCGATGCGCTCGACGTGCTCGTCGGGGTCGTCCGACACGATGAAACGCGAAGCGGCGCGCTCGATCGGCAGCTCCTCGCCGAGCCGCTGCATCTCGAGCGGGTCGTCGACGCCCATCTTCTCTTCGGGGCTGAGCGCGAGCGGCGCCCAGAAGCGGGTCTTCTCCATCGCGGCGTCGCGCGAGGGGTGGAACGACACTTTGATCTCCATGAGCGTGTCGATCGAGTCCGGCGCGCGGCCGGCCTTGTCGAGCCCCTCGTGCAGGGCGGGCAGCAGCGTGTCGGTGTAGAGCTCGCGCTTCTTGCCGCTCGTCGTGATGAAGCCGTCGGCGATGCGACCCGCCAGACGCGTGGCGGCGGGGCCGGCCGCGCCGATGTAGATCGGCACGGGGTCGTCCATCTTGTCGTAGATGGTGATGTTCTTCGTCGTGTAGAACTCGCCTTCGAAGTTGACCCGGTCCTCCGACCACAGGCGACGGATGAGCCCGATCGCCTCCTTGAGCCTGCGGAACCGCTCGGGCGGGTCGGGCCACTCGATCCCGAGGTTCGCCTCGTTGAGCGCCTCACCGGTGCCGACACCGAGGATCACGCGCCCCGGATACAGCACGCCCAGCGTCGCGAAGTCCTGCGCGACGACCGTCGGGTTGTATCGGAACGTCGGTGTCAGCACCGACGTTCCGATGAGCACGCGACTGGTCTTCGCGCCGAGCGCGCCGAGCCAGGGGACGGATGCGGGGGCGTGACCGCCCTCGTGCAGCCAGGGCTGGAGGTGGTCCGACACGAACACCGAGTCGAAGCCCATCTCTTCGGCGAGGATCGCGTAGTCGAGCAGCTCGGTGGGCCCGAACTGCTCGGCCGACGCCTTGTACCCGAACCGCAGCGGAACGGTCATGTGACTCCCTTCACCGCGCGCGCAGCGCGGACATGCACGAACTCGGAACCGTCGGCGCGCGCGAGCCGCGCGCGGAAGGCGTCCACCGTACCGGGCCACAGCAGCGTGAGCCGGCCGGATCTCTCGTCGACGTACCAGTTGCGGCACCCGCCCGTGAGCCAGGGGGTGGAGGCCGCGGCATCCGCGATCTCGTCCGTATAGGCTGCCTCGGCGCCCGGATCGACCCGCAGCACCCCGCCCGCGCGGTCGCGCTCGACGAGGCCCCGCACCGTGTACGCGGCCTGTTCCTCGATCATGAGGATCGACGACGAGTGCCCGAGCGCCGCGTTCGGCCCGTCGAGGATGAAGAGATTCGGGAACCCCGACACGATGGTCGACCCGAACGAGGTCATGCCCTCGAACCAGTGCACCGCGAGTGACTCGCCGCCCTCGCCGTGCACGAGGTCGGCGTACGGCTGGCGCGTCGTCGCGAACCCGGTCGCGAGCACGAGAGCGTCGGTTTCGTGCCGTGATCCATCGGATGCCACGACCGTCGTGCCCTCGACGGCGGCGAGCGCCGACGGCACGAGCCGGATCGCGCCCGACGACACCGCCGGGTAGAAGTCGTCCGACAGCAGGACGCGCTTGCACCCGAACGCGTAGTCGGGTGTGAGCACCGCGCGCAGCGCGGGGTCGGGCACCTGGGTCTGGAGATGTGCGAGGGCGGTGGCTTTGGCGGTCGCCGATGCCTCGGCATCGCCCGACCTGGACGCGAAGCGCGCCTCGCCCTCGGCGTAGAGCTCCGCGCGCAGCCGTGCGAGCTCCTCGGGGTGGGTTGCGAGGCGGTCGCGATCGGCGTCCGTGTACGGGTGGGCGCCGCGGGGGACGATCCACGCGGGGGTGCGCTGGAAGAGCGTGACGTCGGCGATCTTGGCGAGCTCGGGCGAGAGCTGCACGGCGCTCGCGCCGCTTCCGACGACCGCGACGCGCCGGCCGGCGAGGTCGGCCGAGTGGTCCCACCGCGACGAATGGAACATCGGCCCGGGGAAGGTCTCGAGCCCTGGGATGTCAGGGATGCGCGGCTCGGTCAGCCGCCCGCACGCGAGCACGAGGGTGTTCGCGGTGACGGCTCCGGTGGGGGTCTCGACGCGCCAGAGGTCTTCGTCGTCGTCCCAGCGGGCGCCGGTCATGGGGGTGTTGAAACGGATGCGGTCGCCGAGCCCCTCGCGCTCGGCGACGCCTTCGAGATAACGCCAGATCTCGTCGCCCCGCGCGTAGAGGCCCGACCAGTACGGGTTCGGGTGGCTCGCGAGCCCGTACAGGTGCGCGGGGACGTCGCACGCGACCCCGGGGTATGTGTTGTCGCGCCAGGTTCCGCCGAGCGCGGACGCCCGCTCGAGGATCGTGAAGTGGTCGCGGCCCGCGCGCTGGAGCGCGACCGCCATCGCGATGCCCGCGAAGCCGGCGCCGACGATGACGACATCCACCCCGGTCGCCGAGCGAGCCGTGGGCGAGACGAAGCGCTCGGCCATCTCGGTCATCGCGCGCTCGCATTGCGGTAGTCGGTCGTGCGCCGGCGGAACGGGCGGAACAGGCGTGCGGCGATGGCCGCGGCATCCGCCACCGGCAGCTCGAGGCCGAACTCTATGCCCGCCTCCGGCTTGACCCGGCCGTCGAGGAGGGTTCCGCCGAGGTCGTCACCGCCGGACTGCAGCAGCACGCCGGCGGTGTCGCGGCCGACGCGCGTCCACGGGATCTGGACGTGCGGGATGCTGCCGCTCAGCATGAGCCGCGACACGGCGACCATCGCGCGGTGCTCGTCGAGGGGCATCCGGTCCGCGACGAGCGGAACCCCGCCCGCCGGACCCGGCAGCGGGATCGGAACGAACTCGGTGAACCCGCCGGTGGCGTCCTGGATTCCCCGCAGTGCCCGCAGGTGCGCGATGCGCTCGGTCGCGGTCTCGGCGTGCCCGTAGAAGATCACGGACGTCGAGCGGAAGCCGGCGCGGTGCGCGGCAGTGATCCCCTCGACCCAGCGGTCGATCTCGAGGTCGCCGGGTGCGATCAGCTCACGTACGCGCTCGTTCAGCACCTTCACGCCGGTGCCGGGGACCGTGTCGACACCCGCGTCCCGCATCGCCGCGAGAGCGCCGTCGAGGCCGAGGTTCCCGCGGTCGGCGAGGTCCCACACGTCCTGCGGGCGATACGCGTGCACGTGGATGTCGGGCGTCGCCGCCTTCACCGCGCGGACGATGTCGAGATACGCCTCGGGCGCTTCGGTGTCGGGCAGGCATCCCTGCACGCACAGCTCGCTCGCGCCGAGGTCCCACGCGTCGGCGGCGATCGCCGCGGCGTCGTCGAGGTCGAACTCGTCGGAAGCGCTCGCGCCGCCCGCACGGAAGCCGCTCGACGTGAGGTTGCGGTTCACCACGAGGCTCACGACCTCGCCGACCGTGTACCGCCGCACGTCGTCGGCCGTCGCCGCGAGCGCGTCGAGCCCGGCGCCGGTCGCCGTGAGCAGTGCGGCCCACTCCTCGTCGGCGAGGGCGAGGGGGTCGGATGCCGCGGCCTCCGCCAGACGTCGGATGTCGTCGTCACCGAGCAATGCCGCGGAGCGTGAAAGCGCCGGGCTCGATTGCCATGAACGGTCGTTCGGCGGGCTCACCGGCGGGATCGAGCCCGACGGTTTCACGCCGGCCACCGCCAAACCGGTCGCAGGATCGGCGAGCGCCGCCACGGGCGCGTGCATCGCGGCGTCGAGCCAGGTCGCGGACTCCGTCACATACTCCGGATGCGCCGTCAGGCGCTCCCGCAGCTCGAAGCCGAGGGCGGCGGTGCGCTCGGCGAGGTCGGAGAGGTGCGGCCACGGACGCTCGGGGTTCACGTGGTCTGCCGTGAGGGGCGAGACGCCGCCCCAGTCGTCGGCGCCCGCGCGCACCAGCAGCTCGAACTCGGCGGGGTCGGACAGGTTCGGCGGAACCTGGATGCGCATGCGCGACCCGAACACGAGCCGCGCGACGGCGACAGTCGCGACGTACTCCAGCACGTCGGCGTCGGGGGTCCCCTGTGCGGCGGTGCGGGGCTTCGCGCGGAAGTTCTGCACGATCACCTCCTGCACGTGCCCGTGTCTCTCGTGCGACTCGCGCAGCGCGACGAGCGACTCCGCGCGATCGCGCAGCGTCTCGCCGATGCCGACGAGGATCCCAGTCGTGAACGGGATGTGCTCGCGCCCGGCGTCGTCGATGACGGCGAGGCGCAGCGCCGGATCCTTGTCGGGCGACCCGTAGTGCACCTGCCCGGGTTCCTCGAACAGGCGGCGCGACGTCGTCTCGAGCATCATGCCCATCGAGGGGGCGGTGGGGCGCAGCATCCGCAGCTCATCCGCGCTCATGACGCCGGGGTTCACGTGCGCGAGCATGCCGGTCTCGGCCGTGATGAGCCGCGCGATGTGGGCGACGTAGTCGAGCGTCGACGCGAAGCCGTGCTCGTCGAGCCACGCGCGCGCTTCGGGCCAGCGATCCTCCGGACGGTCGCCGAGTGTCAGCAGCGCCTCTTTGCACCCGAGAGCCTGACCTTGCCGCACGACCGCGAGCACCTGCTCGGCGGACATGTACATCGGCTTGTGCTTCTTGAGCAGCTGGCCCGGTGTGTCGACGAAGATGCAGTAGTGGCAGCGGTCGCGGCACAGGGTCGTGAGCGGCACGAAGACCTTGCGCGAGTACGTGATCACGCCTGGTCGGCCCGCCTGCTCGAGACCGAGATCGCGCACGGATGCGGCCAGCCGCAGCATCCGGTGGAAGTCGTCCTCCTTCGCGGCGAGCAGAGCCAGAGCGTCGTCGACGTCGAGTCGATCGCCGCGCTCGGCGCGCTCGAGGGCGTCCGCGGTCGAGACGCGCGACGGCGCTGGCGCCGGATCGAGCAGGGTCACCGTCCCAGTCTTGCACCGTCGGACGGCAAGAGGATCGTTGCCGGTCTGTCATCAAATGGCCCGCGGACTCCGGCCGGCCGCTGGCAGACTAGTCGCATGGTGACGCTGCTGCTCGACTCGACGCGACTCGAGGTCGCGCTGTCGAAGGTCGAGCGGGCGCTGTCATTCCGCAAGGAGAATGTGCTCATCGAGCGGTCCGCCATCAAGAAGGTGCAGCTCACCGACGACGCGTGGATGTGGCTGCGGGGCGTTCCCGACCCCGGCACGCACCTGTGGGGGGTCGCCGCGATGGGCACGTGGAAGTCGGCGGGCGGCACGGACTTCGCGCTCATCCGCCGCCACCGCGCCGGCGTCGTGATCGACCTCGAGGGGCACGACGAGTTCGAGCGCGTGATCCTCACGACCCGTCACGGGCTCGCGCTCGTGCAGGCGCTGCAGCTGGACGGTGAGGCCGAGCTCGCCGAAGTCACCGAGATCGCTGCGACGGCTCCCGTGCCGGTGCAGCCCGAGCGTCCGGCGGGTTCGAAGCCGGGCGGCAAGAAGAAGCCGCGCACGTCGCCGAGTCCGGCACCGGCCACCTGAGTCGCCCCCGGTCCCTGAGCGAGGAGTGCAGCGACGAGACGAAGGGCGGGTTACGAGACGTCCCGCCGCCAGCTCACGAGGTACCCGAGCACGAGCAGCACCGCCGCGTAGCCGAGCAGCACGAGCCCGCCCACCCACCACTCGAGCGGTTCGGTCGTGTTCGCACCGGGTCCCGCCGCCATGTTGAAGATGCTCGCGCCGACCAACGCGTCGCTCGCCGCACCCGGCAGGTAGCGCACGATCGGCTCTATCTGCGTGACGAACGCCGCCGCCGCGCGCGCCACCGGCTCGAGGAACTGCGTGAACACGAGCACCCCGACGACGGCGCCGACCTGGTTGCGCACGAGCGCGCCCACGCCGATGCCGATAACGACCCACAGCACGTAGGCGATGAGCATGCGCCCGAGCAGGGCCCACGTGTCGCTCGACGCGAAGTCGGTGTCGAGGCCGTAACCCACGAGAAACGCCGCCGCCGGCCCGACCGAGGCGATGACGCCGATCACGCCGAAGAGCGCGCCGACGACGATGCCGACGAGGATCTTCGCCCAGAGCACGGTGCCGCGGCGCGGAGTCGCGAGGAATGTCGGCGTCAGCGTCTTGTGACGGAACTCCGTGGTCACCATGAGCGTGCCGATCAGCAGCGGAAACACGTACCCGACCGACGTGCCGACGCTGTACAGGAGCGGGCTGAGCTGGTCGGCAGGCAGCGAGGGTCCGTCACTGCCGAGCGCGCCCGTGGTCGACGCCGCCAGCGCGAAGGCGAGCACCGCGGCGGTGAACCCGACATACGCCACAAGGACGATCGCGAGGATCCACCACATCGACGTGGAGAACTGCTTCGTGAACTCGGAGCGGCTCGCGGCGACCACGCTCATCGAGGCTCACCTCCTTCGTGCTCGTCGTGGGTCTCTTCGGCGGGTGACGGCGGTTCCCCTTCTCCGCCGCCGGTGTCGTCCGGCGGTATGTCGCCCGTCTCCGAAGACTCTTCCGCGTCGGTCGGCTCGGTACTGCCGTCGAACGCCGCGAAGAATCGATCGGCCTCCAGGTCGGCATCCGTCTTGACGTACTCGCCCCATGGGCGCTGCTCTTCGTCTTCGATGTCGGCTGACGACACGGATGCCTCGCCCTCGGCCTCCTCGTCCTCGATCACGTCGGGCTCCGAGAGCTCTTCGTCGATCTCGCCGATCGCCTCGACGTCGACGTCGGAGTCCTCCGGAAGGTCCGCCTCGTCGGCACCCGCCGACGCGGGCATCGCGAATACGCGCGGCTCGTCCTCGCTCGAGAGCTCTTCGTCGATCTCGCCGACCGCCTCGACGTCGACGTCGGAGTCCTCGTCGGGGACTTCTGCGTCGCCATCGCCGGAGTCGTCGGCGGGCGGCGGGACCACGTCGATGATCCCCGTGCTCGCGACCGCGAACGAGGCGGTGACGGAAGCGGGGGAGTCGGCGGGCTCGGCGTGGGCAGCAGGCAGGTCTTCGCCCGGCGTCGGCTCGGCCTCGATCGTCGGCTCGGCCTCGATCGCGGGCTCGGCCTCGATCGCGGGCTCTGTGTCGCCGGGCGGCTCCTCGTCTGCCGCGGCTTCCTCGCCTGCAGGAGCTTCGTGCTCGATCGCGGCCGCCGCGTCCGCCGCCGGCTCTGCGCCGGCGGCAGGTGCAGCCTCGGATGCCGCGGCCTCCTCGCCGGCAGGCGCCTCGCCCGCCGCATCCGTGGTCTCGTCCGACGCTTCGGCCTGGGCGGGCTCGCTCGATGTCGGCTCGTCATCGCGGTACGCCGCAGCCGCCGCCGCGATCGCGCTGGAGACGTATGCCGCCTGGGGCGTTCCGCCCGTTTCGGTGTCGAAGGTCGCCGCGAGGGTGGACGTCTCGGCGGCCTCGGCGTCGGCCGCTTCCGCCTCGTCGTCGGGTCCGAGCTCGTCGGGCTCGTGAGCGACCGGCACCGGCTCGGCGGCCTCGGCGCCCGCCGGCGCCCCGGCTCCGGGCGCCTCGACCGCGGCCGTTTCATCGACGGCCGTCTCAGTGGTGGCGTCGGGAGTCGCGGCATCCGTCGCTTCTGCTTTCGCAATCCCGACGCCGGCCGCACTCGGGTGCACGCGCGTGCCGTTGACGAGGTCGAGGAAGACCTCTTCGAGGGCGGGGCCGCGCTGCTGCAGCGACGAGAGTGCGACGCCGGCCGCCGCGGCGACCGCTCCGACGCGCGCGGGCTCGAGGCCTCGGACGGTGACGCCCGAGCGGAGGAGCTCGTACGGCACATCGGCCGCGGTCAGCGCGGCGAGGAGCGCAGGACGGTCGAGGGAGTCGACGACTGTTGCGTGCTCGGTGGGGTCGGCGAGGTCATCGAGCGGTCCCTGGAAGACGAGCCGGCCCTGCGAGATGATCAGCAGCGAGTCGACCGTCTGCTGCACCTCGGCGAGCAGGTGCGACGACACGAACACGGTGCGGCCCTCGCGCGCGAGCTGGCGCAGGAGCACGCGCATCCACTTGATGCCCTCGGGATCGAGGCCGTTCGTGGGCTCGTCGAGCACGAGGACGCCGGGATCTCCGAGCAGCGCGTAGGCGAGTCCGAGGCGCTGGCGCATGCCGAGCGAGTAGCCGCCGGCGTTACGGCCCGCGGCATCCGCGAGTCCGACGAGACCGAGCACTTCGTCGACGCGAGATGTCGGAAGTGATGCGGCCTGCGCGTACGCCTTCAAGTGCGCGGCGCCCGAACGCCCGGGGTGGAAGCTCGACGCCTCGAGCACCGCGCCGACCGTCTGGAGGGGCTGCTTGAGCTTGGCGTACGGGAGTCCGCCGATCGACGCCGTCCCGGCGGTCGGCCGCACGAGGCCGAGCAGCACGCGCAGCGTGGTCGTCTTGCCGGCGCCGTTGGGCCCCAGGAATCCGGTCACCACGCCCGGTTCGACTCGAGCGGTGAGGTCCGTGACCGCGGTCAGCGCTCCGAACCGTTTGGTCAAGCCCGAGAATTCCAGCGCAAGTCCTTCGGGCATTCGCCACCCTCTCGCCTAGTGTGCTGTCCCCCTTATCTTGTCGGAAAGTCGGGACGGGCGAAGGGAAATCTCCCCAGGGCGCGGGTCGGCGAGTGCCCATGGCGGATGCGGCATCCGTCACACGCGGGATTCGTGCACGTACTCCTCGACCACGACGCCCGAGTCGAGCGCTTCCTCTGGTGAGCGAGCGGCGGATGCCCCGATGCGCCCCCGGTATCCCGGTAGCCTTTTCCCCGTGATGACCGAGGTCGCTGCATCCGTCGATTCCTCCGTGCTCGTGCGAGCCGAAGGGGGCCTCGGACGGCTCACGCTCAACCGGCCGCGCGCCATCAATGCGCTCGATCTCGGGATGATCCGCGAGCTCACCGCCGCGCTCGACGCGTGGGAGAGCGACCCCGAGGTGCGGGCCGTGCTTCTCGACGGCGAGGGCGAGCGCGGGTTCTGCGCGGGCGGCGACGTGCGCACGCTGTACCAGCAGATCGTGGGCGGCGACCCCGAGGCGACGGGGGAGTTCTTCCGCGCGGAGTATGCGCTCAACGCCCGCATCGCGGAGTACCCGAAGCCCGTCATCGCGCTCGCCGACGGCATCACGATGGGCGGCGGCATCGGGCTCGCGGGGCACGCACAGGCGCGCGTCGTGACGGAGCGCTCCCAGCTCGCGATGCCCGAGACCCGTATCGGGTTCACGCCCGACGTCGGCGGCACGTGGCTGCTGGGCCGCGCTCCGGGACGGCTGGGCGAGTACCTCGGGTTGACGGGTGCGACGATGGGCGGGGCGGATGCCGTGTACGCGGGCTTCGCGGATGCCATCGTGCCGTCGGAGCGACTGGGCGAGCTGCGGGAGGCGCTCGAAGGGGCGGTTCGTGAAGGCCAGGATCTCGATACGGCCCTTCGCGCCTACTCGACCGGCGGGAGACCGCAGTCGTCGCTCCAGAGCGCGCGCCCCTGGATCGACGACTCGTTCTCGGCCGACACCGTCGCCGAGGTCGTCGAGCGGCTGCGCACACGGCCCGAGCCCGAGGCATCCGCCACCGCCGACACCCTCGCCGAGCTCTCCCCCACCGCTCTCGCGGTCACCCTCGCGGCCGTGCGCCGGGCGCGTGAGCTGCCATCGCTGCGCGACGCGCTCGCGCAGGAGTACGGCCTCGTGATGTGGTTCGCCACGACCCAGCCCGACCTCGTGGAGGGCATCCGCGCACAGCTCATCGACAAGGACCGCGACCCGCACTGGCAGCCGGCGACGATCGCGGAGCTCGAACCGGATGCCGCGGCATCCGCCCTCTCGTATCGGCCGACCACTCCCCTGTGGGACGGACCGCCCGTGTGAGCCCGCGATGAGCCAGACCACGGCAACCGAGAAGCAGACCGCGCAGCGGCCTCGGCGGCGCTGGTCGCTCGGAATCGCGGTGGACTGGTTCTTCTTCGTGTTCGCGGGGGTCGCCGCGATCTGGCTCGCGTATCTGAGTCTGACCGAGACGTTCCAGCTCGGGTGGTGGGGGATCCTCGCGGGGATCGTGTTCTGGGCGCTGCTCGCGTACCTCGTGCTGCCGCGGCTGCATCGCATCCTCACGACCATCTATGTGCCGGACTACTTCATCGGCCGCACGCGCACGAGCGACGGCCTCCTCGGCGACCCGGTGAACCTCGCCTTCATGGGCACGGAGCAGGAGATCCAGCGGGCGCTGGAAGCGGCGGGATGGACGAGGGCGGACCCGGTGACGCTCCGCTCGTCGTGGCGCATCGTGATGTCGACGCTCAGGCGCCGCAGCTACGACGAGGCGCCGGTGAGCCCCCTGTTCCTCTTCGGCCGTCAGCAGGACTTCGCGTACCAGCAGGAGGTGGACGGCAGTCCCGGGAAGCGTCACCACGTGCGGTTCTGGCGCTGCCCAGAGGACTGGCTGCTGCCCGGCGGCCGCCGCGTGGACTGGCTCGCCGCCGGCACGTTCGACACCGCCGTCGGGCTCTCGCTGTTCACCCTCCAGATCACGCACCGCATCGACGACGACATCGACGTCGAGCGCGACCACATCGTTCGGACGCTGCTCGAGACTGATCCGAGCATCCAGGTCGACGTCATCGAGGACTTCTCGACGGGCTACCACGCGCGCAACGGCGGCGGCGACACGATCCACACCGACGGCGACCTGCCCATCGTCGATGTCGGCGGCGGTGCTCCGGATGCCGGCCACGCGAGCCATCACGTGTACGACCCGACGGCCAATCCGATCGTCGACCCGGGCAAGCGGCCGGCATTCGAGGGTGCCGAGCGCCTCCTGCAGCGCCCTCGGTTCGACCCCGAGATGCCGCGGCCGAAGTCGATCGTCGCGGGCGCGTGTCTCGTGTTCTTCCGCGTCATCGCGGGGCTCGTCATCCTCGGCGAGATCGCGCTGAACTGGTCGGAGCTCGCCGAGCCGCCCGATACCCAGGTGACCGGCCTCCCGATGGGGCTGGACGCCGTGCTCGGGTCCGTCGTCTTCTACACGATCGTGATGGTCGTGGTCGTCCTGGTCGACGCAGTGCTCGGTGTGCTCATCCTGCACGGCGTGAACTGGACCCGTGTGACCGTCATGGTCGTCAGCACGATCTCGATCACGAGCGCCTTCATCGGCTGGTGGGCGGATGCGCAGGACATCACGATCTCGACGACCTTCCTGCCCCTGGGGCTCGACATCCTCCTGCTGCTCGCCCTGTCGAGCCGCAGCGCGGCCGCGTACGCGCGCCGCAACGAGAGCACCTCCCGGCCCAGGGGTCGCGGAGCGCGTTAGCCTTTACCGCGTGTTCGACAGTCCGCTCTCGGCGTCGGCGTACGAAGTGCTCGGGGTCGACCCGACCGTCGACGAGGAGTCGCTGCGCCGCGCATACCGCCTGCGGCTGCGCCAGACCCACCCCGACACGGGCGGCGACGCCGCGGTGTTCGTGCAGGTGCAGCGCGCGTGGGAGCTCGTCGGCACGCCCGTCGCGCGTGCCGCCTACGACCGCGGTCACGGGTTCGGCGCGGCATCCGCCCCCGAATGGTCGGGCTTCCGCCCGCCGGTGCGGACCCAGACTCGCGACACCCGTCCCCGTGCGCGCTCGTTCGGGCACCCCGGCGGCTGGCGCCGCGAGCGCTACCTCGACCTCATCCGCGAGTGGGCGGGCCGCGGCGTGACGCTCGACGACCCGTACGACCCCGCGCTCGTGCGGTCGGCGCCGCACCACCTCAAGAGGCTCCTCGCGGACGCGCTCGCCGAAGAGGCGACCGCCCGCATCGTGTCGGATCTCGGCATGGGCTACACCGTCTGGCATGACGTCGTCGCAGACGAACGCGACCCCGACGCCAAGCTCGACCACATCGTGCTCGGCCCGAGCGGCCTCTACGGCGTGCTGTCGGAGGACTTCGGCGGGCCCGTGCGCCTGCGCCGTGGCGAGCTCATCGGCGAGGGAGTGAGCGGATCCCCGATCGCCGAGCTCGTGCGGAGCATGCGCGCGGTGGCCCGCGCCGCTCGCGTGCGCTTCGGAGGCGCGATCGTCGTGCTCCCCGACGAGGACCTCGAGCAGGCGATCACCGAGGTCGGGCGGGTCAAGGGGGTCCCGGTCGCCGTCGTCTCCCGCAGCGGGCTGGCGACGGTCATGCGACGCGGGATGACGGGCGCGCGCGAGATCGGCGGCAACGAGGTCTTCGACGTGCGCACTCGCCTGCAGCAGACCGTGCGCTTCGCCTGACCCCGCCCTAGGCTCGCGAAGGTGGATCCCATCATCGCGGTCTTCGTGATCCTCGCGCTGGCGATCGTCGCGTTCGTCTCGGGCAAGGTGCCGATCGGCACGGTGGCGGTCGGCGTCGCGCTCGCGCTGTGGGCGACCGGTGTGCTCACCCTCCCCGAGGCCCTGTCGGGATTCGGCGATCCGACGGTGATCTTCATCGCTTCGCTGTTCGTCGTGAGCGAGTCACTCGATGCGACCGGTGTCACGGTGTGGATCGCGCAGCGGGTCGTCGGTCGCGCCGGCACGGACCGGCTGCGCCTCACGATCGTGATCGGCGTCATCGTTGCCGTGCTCACGGCGTTCATCAGCATCAACGGCGCGGTTGCCGCACTGCTCCCCGTCGTCGTGGTGGTGGCGGTGCGCGCGGGCATCGTTCCGTCGCGCCTGCTCATCCCTCTCGCGTTCGCCGCGAGCGCGGGATCGCTGCTGACACTCACCGGAACCCCGGTCAACGTCCTCGTCTCGGATGCGGCGGCCCACGCCGGCGGCCGCCCGTTCGGGTTCTTCGAGTTCGCGCTCGTCGGGCTCCCCGTGCTGGTCTGCACGATCGCCGTCGTCGCGCTCGGCGGCCGGAGGCTGCTGCCGGACCGGGAGCCCGAGCACCTCGGCGGGGCCGCGGACGCGGGTGAGAAGGCGCGGATGTTGCGCGAGAGCTACGCCGTCGACCTCGACACGCATGCGCTCTTCAGCGCGCAGGAGGGCGTCATCGAGGTGCTCATCGCGCCGCGGTCCACGCTCATCGGCCGCGAGGTGTACCCGGGCATGACGACGCGGGAAGAGGACCTCGTGATCCTTGCCGTCAGGCGAGGGGGCGGGGCGCCGGATGCCGCATCCGCTCCGTCCCGCTCCCTCATACTCGAGGCCGGCGACGCCGTGCTCGTGCAGGGGCCGTGGGGCGCGCTCGAGCGCTACGCCCGCTCGCGCGACGTGATCGCCGTGACCCCGCCGCAGACCCTGCAACGGGCTGTGCCGCTCGGGCGAGGCGCGAGGCGCGCGCTGGTGGTCCTCGGTCTGATGGTCGCGCTCCTCGCGACCGGCATCGTGCCGCCCGCGGTCGCGGGGCTGCTCGCCGCGGGCGCGCTCGTGCTGACGCGGGTGCTCACCGTGCCGCAGGTCTACCGCGCGGTCTCGTGGACGACGATCGTGCTCATCGCCGGCATGATCCCGCTGTCGAGCGCGTTCGTCTCGACCGGGGCCGCGGCACTCGTCGCCGACGGTGTGCTCGCTCTCACCGGCCGCACCTCGCCGCTGCTCGCACTGCTGGTGGTGTGCGTCGTCACGATGGTCCTGGGTCAGTTCATCTCGAACGTCGCGACGGTCCTCGTTGTCATGCCGATCGCCGCGTCACTGGCCCAGACGACGGGAGTAAGCGTCCAGCCGTTCATGATGGCCCTCACCGTCGCGGGCGCCGCGGCGTTCCTCACGCCGATCGCGACGCCGGTGAACCTCATGGTCATGCAGCCCGGAGGGTACCGGTTCGGCGACTATTGGCGACTGGGGCTGCCGCTCATGATCGTCTTCCTGGCGTTCTCCGTGCTGTACGTGCCGCTCGTGTGGCCGTTCTGACGGGTGATCCGAGGCGCCCTTCGTCTCGTCGCTTCGCTCCTCGCTCAGGGTCCGGCTATCCGGTCGCTGAGCGCGCGGAGCGAGACGAAGCGGTCAGCCGCTGAGCCCGAACAGATCGAGCGGATGCGTGAGACGCCACCACGCGCTCGGCCCCTCGACCTCTTCGGCGAGCTCGAGCTCGACCTCGGTCGAGTCGAGTGGACCGGCGACCGACAGCGTTCCGACCTTGTCGCCCTTCTCGCGCGACTCGCCGAGCGAGAACGTCGACTCCACCGTCGCTGCACCGCCGTTCCAGAGGATGACGCTCGCGTCCCCTGCCGTCACGATGTCGACCTGCTCGCCCCACTTCGTCTCGACGATCCCCGCCGTCGTGCCGGCGGCCACCGACGGCCGCGGCTGGAGCTCCTGCTCGACCTGGGCGTACAGGGCGCGCGACGCCTGGAGGCGGGCCCCGTCGTCGGGCTGACCGAGCACCGACGCGGTGACGCGCACCACCGTGTCGCCGATCGTGAGGTTCTTCGCCGAGAGCAGGTTCCACATGTCGAGCGTCCCGGTCTTGATGCCGATCACGCCCGGATCGGCGAGGAGGCCGTTCGTGTTCTCGACGAGCCCGGCACCGGGCAGCTCGACGGACGGCTTGGCGACGATCTCGGCGATCACGGGGTTCGCGAGGGCCTTGTCGGCGAGCACGAGCAGCGAATCCGGACTCGCGGTGTTGCCCGGATCCATGCCGGTGGGCTCGACGACGGTGACGCCGTTGACACCGTGCGCCGTCAGCCACCTCATCGCCGCGTCGGCGAACACCGAGTCGGAGGGCCACAGGTTGCCCGCGAGCCGGTCAGCGTAGTTGTTCGCCGAGCCGATGAGCATGCCCTCGAGCAGCTGGTACTGCGTGAGCGAGCCGCCGACGGGCACGTCGAGCGCGGACTCGCCGTTCGCGCGGTAGTTCCAGTACCGGCTGCGGTCGCCCCATCCGAACCGGAACTCCGGGCCCTGCTCACCGGGGGAGAGAGGCATCTCCTCGAGCACGACGAGCGCCGTGACGACCTTGGTGATGCTGGCCATCGGGACCGCGTCCGCGCTCGACGCCACCGCGCCGACACCGCGCACCGAGACCGCGGCGCCGCCGACGCCGGGCCACGGCAGCGCGGTCGCGGCCGCGGGCACCGACTCGACCTGGATGCTCTCCACCGTCGGCGCGACCGCATGAAGCGGCCACAGGAGCGTCGTCGCGGCGTACGCGGCGAGGAACGCGGCGGTGGCTCCGGCGGGCGCGAGCACTCCGGGGCGGAACGGCGACCGGCGAGGCGGGTTCGCGAGGAGGTCGTTCTCGACCGGCACATACGGGCTGGTCGCGGTCGCAAGGTCGGGGCCGACACGCCAGCCGAGGGCGACGGATGCCTCGTCCACCCACGTGAGTGCGACGCGACTGCGCTCGGCCGGCTCCTCGTCGCCGGACGTCGCGAGGGTCTGCGTCGCCGTGACGGGCGCCACCTCGGCCTCTCGTGCGCGTGGCATTGTGAGCGTGGGCTCCGCCGCGGGCACGGACTCGACCGGCGAGGTGGGCGACACGGGCGCGGCCGAGGCGGTGAAGGCGAACACGGGCTCCGGGGCGCTCGTCCGGGCGTAGTTGGGGCGAGTCACCGTCGAGCGCGCCGGGCGCTCCTCGCCGTCGCCGAGCCCGAACAGGTCTTCCAGCTGCAGGGGACCCGAGTCGGTGCCGACCGGGGACGGCGCGCCGAACACGGACTCCGCGGATGCCGCGGCAGGGGCCGCCGACATGGGCGGTGCGACGAAGGGCTCCGCGGGCGCCGGGGGCGCGGCATCCGGAACGCTCTCGATCGGACCCTCACCGAGACCCGCCGCACCGGCCTCGACGATCGGCTCTTTCGGCGTCTTGTCAGGGCCTTCCGGGCCCGTCGCCGAGCCGGAGGCCTCCATCCGCGCGGCGCGCAGGGCGCGGCGCGAGGGGGGAGGCGTGTCGGCGAGGCTCACCTGATTAAGGTACCCGCTGCGCGGGCTATACTCGTCGCGTCAACCACGGGAGTCCGGTGTGCCGGGCTGAGAGGAAGCGAAAGACGCTTCGACCGTCGAACCTGATCTGGGTCATGCCAGCGCAGGGAGGGAGTAACGATGCACACGTCCACGTCAACGTCCGCGTCGCACGTCGCCCACCGTTTCCGGTGGCGCGTCGTCGACATCGTCGTCGCCAGCGTCATCGGTGTCGCGGCGGGAGTCCTGTTCTGGCTGTGGGGCCTCGCGTGGCCCGGCCTCGACAGCGTGCTCTCGTTCACGCCGGGGCTGTCCGGCCTGCTCGCCGGCGGCTGGCTGTTCGCCGGAGTGCTCGGCGGGCTCATCATCCGCAAGCCCGGCGCGGCCATCTACACCGAGGTCGTCGCGGCCGTGGTGTCGATGGCGCTGGGCACGCAGTGGGCCTTCCTCACACTCGTGTGGGGGCTCGTGCAGGGGGCGGCGGCCGAGCTCGGCTTCGCGATCCTGCTGTACGCCAACTGGCGGCTGCTCGGCGCGCTCACGTCGGGCGCGCTCGCCGGCATCGCGGTGGGCCTCCTCGACACGAGCTTCTCGTCGGTCGCGGCCCTGTCCTTCGAGGCCCGCGTCGCGTACTTCGTGTCGGCCGTCGTCTCGGGCATCGTCATCGCCGGCCTGCTGTCGTGGGTCATCGCGAAGGCGCTCGCGGCGACCGGAGCGCTCGATCGCTTCGCCGCCGGCCGGGAGGCGAGGGCGCGCGAGGCAGAGCCCTCCGACGCTGCGTGACGGGCGTCCACGTCGTCGCTCGGGGGTGGGGCTGGCGCCACGCCGGACGGCGGCGCTGGGCCGTCGCAGGCCTCGACCTCGACATCGCTCCCGGCGAGCGGGTGCTGCTGCTCGGGGCGAGCGGCTCGGGCAAGAGCACGCTCCTGCGGGGCCTGGCGGGCGTGCTCGGCGACGCCGAGGACGGCGAGGTCGCCGGTGAGCTGACGATCGACGGCGTGGCGCCCGCGCACGCGCGCGGCAAGGCGGGGCTCGTGCTGCAGGACCCCGACGCGCAGGTCATCCTCGCGCGGGTGGGCGACGACGTCGCGTTCGCGTGCGAGAACCTCGCCGTTTCCCCCGACGAGATCTGGCGCCGCGTCGACGACGCCCTCGACGCCGTCGGGCTCGATGTCGGGCGGGATCGCTCGACGTCCCAGCTCTCCGGCGGGCAGAAGCAGCGCCTGGCGCTCGCGGGCGTGCTCGCGATGCGTCCCGGCCTCGTGCTGCTCGACGAGCCGACCGCGAACCTCGACCCCGCGGGCACGGTCGAGGTGCGCGACGCCGTGCTCGCGGTCGCCGAGCGCACGGGCGCCACGCTCGTGGTGGTCGAGCACCGCGTCGAACTGTGGGCCGAGCACGTCGACCGGGTGATCGTGCTCGCCGAGCCGGGCAGTGGCGAAGGCGTGCTCGCCGACGGGCAGCCTGCGCAGGTCTTCCGATCGCATGAGCGAGAGCTGACGGATGCCGGGGTCTGGGTGCCGTGCGTGCCGCCGGCGTTCTCGCGGCGGCCGCTCACGGCAGCTCCCGGCGAGACGCTCCTCACCGCGGACGGGCTCGCGGTCGGCCGGAGGCCGTTCGGCGCGAAGGAGGCGCGGGTCGCGGCATCCGGCATCTCCCTCTCCGTCGAGGCCGCTCGCGCGCTCGCGATCACGGGGCCCAACGGCGCGGGGAAGTCCACGCTCGCCGCGACCCTCGCAGGACTGCTGCCGCCGGTCGGCGGGGACGTGCGCGCGACCGAGGTCCTGCGCGCGGGCGCGCGCGGCGCGGCGCCGCATGAGTGGCGCTCGCGCGAGCTGCTCACGCGGATCGGGACGGTGTTCCAGGACCCCGAGCACCAGCTGCTCACGACCCGCGTGCGCGATGAGCTCGCGGTCGGGCCGCGCGCGATGGGGCTCGGGGAGGCCGAGACAGCCGCACGCGTCGAGCCGCTGCTCGAGCGCCTGCGGCTCACGCGCCTCGCGGCGGTGAACCCCTTCACGTTGTCAGGCGGCGAGAAGCGTCGCCTCACGGTCGCCGCCGCGCTCGCGACGAGGCCCCGCGTGCTCGTGCTCGACGAGCCGACGTACGGTCAGGACGCACGCACGTGGCGCGAGCTCGCGGCGCTCGTCGACGAGGTGCGCGCCGAGGGGACCGCCGTCGTGTTCGTGTCGCATGACCGCGCGCTCGTCGACGCGCTCGCCGACGTGGAGCTCGCTCTCGGGGCGGGGGCGGCGCCGTGAGCGTCGTGGTTGCCGGGTTTGGGGCGCGATTCCGACTTTGGGGCGCGCGAAATGCGCCCCAAAGGCGCAAATCCGCCCCAAACCCCGGTCCGAGCGGGGTGGCGCCATGAGCCTCATCGCCGCCGACCTGCGCCACTCCCGCCTCGCGGACGTCAACCCGGTCGCGAAGCTCGCCGCCGCGCTCATCATGTCGGTGACGCTCCTCATGTCGATCGACCCCGTGTCGGCGGGGGTCACGCTCGCGGCGACCCTCGTGCTGCTGCCGTTCGCGGGGCTCACCGCGCGTCAGCTGTGGTACCGCCTGTGGCCGATCGTCGTCGGGGCGGGCATCGCCGCCATCGCGACGGTTCTCTACGGACGACCCTCGGGAACGATGTACGTCGAGTGGGGGATCCTGCGCATCAGCGACGGCTCGATCGATCTCGCGCTCTCGATCTTCCTGCGCGTGCTCGCCATCGCGGTGCCGAGCGTCGTCCTCTTCGCCACGACCGACCCGACCGACCTCGCCGACGGGCTCGCGCAGATCCTCAAGCTTCCGGCGCGGTTCGTGATCGGCGCGCTCGCGGGGCTGCGCCTCGTTGGGCTGCTCATCGAGGACTGGCGGGAACTCTCGCTCGCACGTCGAGCACGAGGGGTCGCGGATGCCGGGCGCCTCCGCCGACTCGCGGGTCAGTCGTTCGCGCTGCTCGTCCTCGCGATCCGCCGCGGCACGAAGCTCGCGACCGCCATGGAGGCGCGCGGGTTCGGGGGGAGCGGGCCCCGAACGTGGGCGCGGCCGTCGAGGCTGCGGTGGCGAGACGCCGGGATCGTCGCGATCGCGATCGCGATCGCCGCGGCATCCGTCATCGCCGCGATCGCCGCGGGCACGTGGCGATTCATCCTCGGACTCTGACGCCCGCGCACCGGGACGGCTCGACTCAGCCCGCCGCCACGAGCTTCTCGTAGTACGGCTGCAGCGCGGGGAAGTAGTCGTCGAACGCGATCGCGCCGACCTCGCTCCCCTCGAACGCGGCGACGAGCCGGTCGAGGTAGTACTCCCAGCCGGGGCCGATCGACCCGACGTCGTCCTCCGGCGCGAGCCGGTGCCCGAACGTCAGCATCGTCGCGGTGTCGCCCTCCCCGGAGTCGTCGAGCTCGAGCCACAGGTGCCACCCGCCGACGTCGCCCGAGGTCTCGAGGATGAGGCGCCGCGGCGGCTCGCACACGTGGATGACGGTGCGGGAGGGCGGGGCATCCGGGCTTTCCGCCGTCATGAAGAAGTCGACCGCACCGGCCGAGGGGTCGCCCTCCCACCGTCCGATCCAGCGCTCCAGTCGCCCGGAGTCGGTGCACATCGCCCATACCTGCGCGATCGGCGCGTCGAACGTGCGCGTCAGCACGAGGTTCGGCTTGCCGTCGATCGCGGTGACGGTGCCGCGTGGCCCAGAGGTCGTCATGTCGCGTTCCAGAGCTCCTTGTAATAGCGGAGGCGCTCGCGATCCGGCGCGATGCCGTACGCGGCGAGGAGCGTCTCCTCCCACCCGGGCCCATAGTTCCACCCGGTGCTCATGGCCGCCACCGCGATGTCGGCCCAGCGGTCCGCGACCCCGAGCGCTCCGAGGTCGACGTGCGCCGTCCACCGGCCGTCGTCGCCGATGAGCGTGTTCGGGCAGCATGCGTCTCCGTGGCAGACGACGAGCCGGTCGACGGGCGGCGCCTCGCGAAGCTCGTCGGGAACACGGATGCCCCGCCCCGCCGCGTTCTCGACGCGGGAGTCCACCATCCAATCGAACGGGCACTCGTCGACCGGCAGCGCCTCGTGCAGTGCGCGAAGCCCTTCCCCGATCGCCCGCACAGCCGTCTCGGGCTCCGCGATCCAGCGCGGATCGACCGCCGAGAGTCCGGGCATCGCCTCGGTCACGAGCCACTCGTGCGTGTCATCGCCGCCGAGCTCGAGCACGCGCGGCACGGGCGTGTACGCCGCGGCCCACGTGAGCCGCTCCGCCTCGCCGGCGAACGACGTCTCCGCGTTGTGCGGCCCGTGCTTGATGAACCGGCCGTCGCCGGTGCGGAACGCCAGCCCGCCGTAGTCGTTGATCCACACCGGCTCGACCGCGGCGCCGCGCGCGAGCTCGGTCACCCGCTCCGGGGTCGCGAGCGGCTCGGGCGGGATCGACATGAGTCCATCGTCGCGGATGTGGCCGCTCTCCGCCCCGGATCAGGACATCCGGCTCACGCAGGACGTTTCGGCGCGGATCGCCCTGTCTCGGCCGGATGTCCTGATCTCGGCGCGGGGTCGTGCGGCGCGGCGCGCGGGGCGGAGGTGCGAGGGTAGGAGATGGCTCGGGAGTAGGAGCATCCGCGCGGAATCGTCCTGAGCACGCACCATCTCCTACGCCCGCGACCGTTCGGGCGGGTGCGCCGCGCGCCTAGGAGCCCGAGGCCGCTTCGAGCTCCTCACGCAGCAGTGCCGCGTGGTTCTGCTCGGGGTCGTGCACGCTGTAGAGCAGGGTGGTGACCGGATGCCGCGCCGCTTCGATGCGCAGCTGGGCGAGCGCCTCGGCGGCGGGGCCGGCGAGCTCCGAGCGATACGCGCCGGCGAACGCGTCCCACGTCATGCCCTCGTTGTGGAACCGCTTGCGCAGCTCCGTCGACGGTGCGACGTCCTTCGCCCACAGGTCGACGGCGGCGCGCTCCTTCGAGACGCCGCGCGGCCACAGCCGGTCCACGAGCACGCGGAATCCGTCGTCGGGCGATGCGTCGTCATAGACGCGCTTGAGTCGGAGGTCCATGGGGTTCAGTCTGGTGCGAGAGGCCTCGGGATGCGAGGGGGAGGGCGCTCGGCAACCGTGACACCGAGTTCCGCGTATGGTGGGATGCGATGTCGTCGAGGCGGCGCCGGAGTCGAGTTCGAAGGAGAGCACATGGATCCGATCCTGTTCCGCGTCGACGACGGCCTCGCCCGCATCACGCTCAACCGACCGCAGCGGCTCAACGCGTTCGACCCCGACCTCGCACACGCGTGGGCCGAGGTCACCGCTGAGGCGACGTCCCGCGACGACGTGGGCGCGATCCTGCTCGAGGGCACGGGCGGCTCGTTCTGCGCCGGAGGCGACGTGCAGGCGATGGCGGCCGGCGGAGTGGCCGCCGGTGAGGACATCAGCCGGCTCGCGGAGGTGATCAGCCGGGGCATCCGTTCTCTCACCGAGTCCTCGGTCCCTATCGTTGCGGCGGCGCACGGCACGACCGCGGGCGGTGGCCTCGGCATCCTCATGACGAGCGACTACGCGATCGTGGGCGCTGACTCGCGGATCGGCAGCCTCTACGCGAACATCGGCCTCACCCCCGACCTGTCCGTCTCTGCGCAGCTCGCACGCGCCATCGGCGAGCGTCGCGCGCTCCAGCTCGTGCTGCAGGCGCGCCTGCTGAGCGCGACCGAGGCGCTCGAGTGGGGCCTCGTCGCCGAGGTCGTCTCGGCCGAAGACCCCGGAGACATCGCCGACCGCGTCAAGGCGCGCGCCGAAGAGGTCGCCCGGTTCTGGCTCGCGGGCGCCTACCGAGCGTACGGCGAGGCTAAGCGCCTCATCCGCTCGCAGCCGTCGAGGTCGTTCGCCGATCACCTCTCCGAAGAGGCGCGCACGATCGGCGCGATGTTCGACACCCCCGACGCTCAGACCCGCATCGCGGCGTTCGCCGCCGCATCCGGGTCTCGTCGCTCTTCCGCACCCGAGTCCCAGGAGAAGGCATGACCGACACGACCACGTCCGGCGCACCGCTCGCCGGCAAGACGATCCTCATGTCGGGCGGCAGCCGCGGCATCGGCCTCGCGATCGCGCTGCGCGCGGCCCGCGACGGCGCGAACATCGCGATCCTCGCGAAGACCGACACCCCGCACCCGAAGCTCGAGGGCACCGTGCACAGCGCCGCCGAGGCCATCCGCGAGGCCGGCGGAACCGCGCTGCCGATCGTGGGCGACGTGCGCAACGACGACGACGTGACCGAGGCCGTGCTTCAGACGCAGGGCGAGTTCGGCGGCATCGACATCGTCGTGAACAACGCGTCGGTCATCGACCTCTCGCGCTCGCTCGACCTGTCGACGAAGAAGTACGACCTCATGCAGGACATCAACGTGCGCGGGACCTTCATGCTCTCGCGCGCCGCGATCCCGATGCTCAAGGAGGCGGAGAACCCGCACATCCTGTCGCTGTCGCCGCCGCTGAATCTCTCGCCTCGCTGGATGGGAGCCCACACCGGGTACACGCTGGCGAAGTACGGCATGACGATGGCGACGCTCGGCTTCGCGGCGGAGTTCGCCGCCGACGGCATCGCCGCGAACACGCTGTGGCCGCGCACGACGATCGCGACCGCCGCCGTGCAGTTCGCGCTCGGCGGCGACCGGATGATGAAGGTCAGCCGCACGCCGGAGGTCTACGCGGATGCCGCGTACGAGGTGCTGACGAAGCCCTCCCGCGAGTTCACGGGGCAGACGCTCATCGTCGAGGACGTGCTGGAGGCCGCCGGTGTGACGGACTTCTCCGGGTACGCGGCCGTGCCTGGCACGCCAGATGAGGAGCTGTTCCCCGACATCTTCCTGGACTGACGTCGCCCGGCGGCGCGCTCGGTCACGAGATCAGGACGGTGTGCCGAGAACAGGACGGATGCCGCGCAACCGGCCTGTGCTCGAGGCATCCGCCTGTTCTCGTGACAAACGCGGTGACAGCGGATGCCGCGCCCTCAGTCCGCCCGCACGAGCAGGTCGCCGACCTCGCAGTCGAGGGCGCGGCAGATCGCCGCCAGCGTCGAGTAGCGGATGGCCCGCGCGCGGTCGTTCTTGAGGATCGAGAGGTTCACCACCGAGACTCCCACGAGCTCCGAGAGGCGCGTGAGGGTCATGCCGCGCTCCTCGAGCAGCTCGTCGAGTCGGCAGTGGATGCCGGACGGGCCGTCGTCGTCGGCGGGGGTCATACCAGCAGCTCCGTGTCGCGTTCGAGCCGAACGCCGTAGCGCAGGAAGACCGAGAATGCGCCGAGCCCGATGGCGACCCACAGTGGCCAGAAGTCCAGGGTGAGGCCGGTGTCGGCGACGAGCCCGGCGGGCGCCATGCCCCCGCGGATCAGCTCGCCCGTGGCCGCCGAACCCCCGAGCTGCACGAGCACCTGCGAGGCGAATCCGGCGACGAGGCACGTCGCCCCGGCGATCAGCGTGAGCCGCGCGAGCTCCGGTGCGAAGGGCCGCCCTCGCAGCAGCCGGAAGCAGGTGAACGCGACCAGGCCCGCGAGCACGACGGTCACGAGTCCCGCCAGCACGTCGCCGGATGCGAGCATCACGCGTGTCGGAAGCGACAGCCCCGACGCGGTCACGCTCGCGGTCGTGAAGCCGCCGGTCTGCAGGCCGAGCCCGTCGACGTCGACGCCGGAGGCGGCGTCCCACGCGGTCCGCGCAGGCCAGTACGGCTCGGACCGGAGGGTGAAGAACGGGTAGGCGTTCGGCGTGAACCAGAACACCGCGATCACGACCGTGCTGATCAGCGCGAGTCCGGCCCACGTCGCCGAGACGATCAGCGCGATGCGCACGATCGGCGTTGCGGTCTCGGTCTTGCGGGCGCGGAAGACCGCGATGATGAGGACCACGGGCAGCACGATCGCCGCGAGCATGATCGCGAGGCTCACATATCCGAACATCGGACACCCACTTATCGATAATCGTTGTTATCGAAAAACGATAAACCGACGGATGCCCCGCGTCAACCCTCCCGTCCACGGCGCGTCGCCGTGCGGCGGCGCCCCCGGGGTAGGAGATGGCCCGAGGGAAGGACCGTTTCCCGGCATCCGCGCCTTCGCCCGGACCATCTCCTACCCCCGGCCCGCGGCAGCAGGGGCCGCGCTATGCCCATGGCGAACAGCGGCGTGCGGCATCCGTGCTCTGGCTACCCTCGATACAAGGCCAGAGGAGTCGACCGACCCTCGCGCCCTCGGAGGAAAGACGATGTTCGAGAGATTCACGGATCGTGCCCGTCGTGTGGTCGTGCTCGCCCAGGAAGAGGCGAAGATGCTCAACCACAACTACATCGGCACGGAGCACATCCTGCTCGGTCTCATCCACGAGGGCGAAGGCGTCGCTGCGAAGGCGCTCGAGTCCCTCGGCATCTCGCTCGACGCCGTGCGCGAGCAGGTGCAGGACATCATCGGGCAGGGTCAGCAGCAGCCGACCGGTCACATCCCGTTCACCCCGCGTGCCAAGAAGGTGCTCGAGCTCTCGCTGCGTGAGGCTCTGCAGCTCGGCCACAACTACATCGGCACGGAGCACATCCTGCTCGGTCTCATCCGCGAGGGTGAGGGTGTTGCGGCCCAGGTGCTCGTCAAGCTCGGCGCAGACCTCAACAAGGTGCGCCAGCAGGTGATCCAGCTGCTCAGCGGCTACCAGGGCAAGGAGCCCGCCGCCGTCTCGGGCGCTGCCCACGACAACCCTGCGCAGGCCCAGGGAGGCTCGCAGGTGCTCGACCAGTTCGGGCGCAACCTCACTCAGGCCGCACGCGAGAACAAGCTCGACCCGGTCATCGGGCGCGAGAAGGAGATCGAGCGCGTCATGCAGATCCTGTCGCGCCGGTCGAAGAACAACCCCGTCCTCATCGGCGAGCCCGGCGTCGGCAAGACCGCCGTCGTGGAGGGTCTCGCCCAGGCGATCGTCAAGAACGACGTCCCCGAGACGTTGAAGGACAAGCAGCTCTACTCGCTCGACCTCGGCTCGCTCATCGCCGGATCCCGCTACCGCGGTGACTTCGAGGAGCGCCTGAAGAAGGTCACGAAGGAGATCCGCACGCGCGGCGACATCATCGTCTTCATCGACGAGATCCACACACTCGTGGGTGCGGGTGCCGCCGAGGGGGCGATCGACGCCGCGTCTATCCTCAAGCCGCTGCTCGCACGCGGCGAGCTGCAGACGATCGGCGCCACGACGCTCGACGAGTACCGCAAGCACTTCGAGAAGGACGCCGCGCTCGAGCGCCGCTTCCAGCCGATCCAGGTGGCCGAGCCGTCGCTCCCGCACGCGATCAACATCCTCAAGGGCCTGCGCGACCGCTACGAGGCGCACCACAAGGTGCAGATCACCGACGGCGCGATCGTCGCGGCGGCGAACCTCGCCGACCGCTACATCTCGGACCGGTTCCTGCCCGACAAGGCGATCGACCTGATCGACGAGGCCGGCGCACGCCTGCGCCTGTCGATCCTGTCGAGCCCGCCCGAGCTGCGCGAGTTCGACGACCGCATCGCGAAGGTGCGCGAGCAGAAGGAGCAGGCCTCCGAGGACCAGGACTTCGAGAAGGCCGCAGCCCTGCGCGACGAGGAGAAGTCGCTGCTCGCCGAGCGACTGCGCCTCGAGAAGCAGTGGCGCTCGGGTGACGTCACGTCGCATGCCGTCGTCGATGAGGGGCTGATCGCCGAGGTGCTCGCCCAGGCGACCGGCATCCCGGTGTTCAAGCTCACGGAGGAGGAGTCGAGCCGTCTGGTCTTCATGGAGAAGGCGCTGCACCAGCGCGTCATCGGCCAGGAAGAGGCGATCGCCGCTCTGTCGAAGACGATCCGCCGCCAGCGTGCGGGTCTGAAGGACCCGAAGCGCCCCTCGGGCTCGTTCATCTTCGCCGGCCCGACCGGCGTCGGAAAGACCGAGCTCGCCAAGGCGCTCGCGGAGTTCCTCTTCGACGACGAGGCCGCGCTCATCTCGCTCGACATGTCGGAGTTCGGTGAGAAGCACACCGTCTCGCGTCTGTTCGGCGCCCCTCCCGGGTTCGTCGGCTTCGAAGAGGGCGGTCAGCTGACCGAGAAGGTCCGCCGCAAGCCGTTCTCGGTCGTGCTGTTCGACGAGATCGAGAAGGCGCACCCCGACATCTTCAACTCGCTCCTGCAGATCCTCGAAGAGGGTCGCCTGACCGACGGTCAGGGGCGTGTGGTCGACTTCAAGAACACGGTCATCATCATGACCACCAACCTGGGTGCGCGTGACATCGCGGGCGGCCCGGTCGGGTTCCAGGTCGAGGGTGACAACTCCACCAGCTACGACCGCATGAAGGGCAAGGTCAACGAGGAGCTCAAGCGCCACTTCAAGCCCGAGTTCCTCAACCGCGTCGACGACATCATCGTCTTCCCGCAGCTGACCAAGCCCGAGCTCATCCAGATCGTGGACCTGTTCACGAAGCGCCTCGGCGAGCGCCTGCTCGACCGCGACATGACGCTCGAGCTGTCGATGCCCGCGAAAGAGAAGCTCATCGAGATCGGGTTCGACCCGGCTCTGGGTGCCCGCCCGCTGCGCCGTGCGATGCAGCGCGAGGTCGAGGACCGCCTGTCCGAGAAGATCCTCCACGGCGAGCTCAACTCGGGCGACCACGTGAAGGTCGACGTGCAGGACGGCGAGTTCGTCTTCGAGAGCGGCCCGCGCGGCGAGAAGGTCGCCGTCGGCGCCGGTGTCCGCGGCGAGATCGCGGCGACGCCCGACATCGCGGCGTCGGCCGGCTGAGCCGACTGACTGAAGAGCGGGGGCGGATGCTGCGGCATCCGCCCCCGCTCTGTGTGTGCCTGTTGCCCCGCGGGCGTGAAAGCGCCGGGATGGATCGGCCCCGGAGAGGCTCCGGGGGCTCGTGTGCTGCGTTTCGGCCCGACGGTTTGACGTGGAGACCGAGTGAGCGCGCCGGTCAGCCCCTCGGCGCGCGGGCTGTGTCGGCCTTCGGCGTGCGGATGATCGCGGGCAGCAGTGCCTTGGCCGACCGGCCCCGCAGCGCGCCCCACCACACACCGCCTCCGTAGGCGACGTCGTCGAGCCGCCGTGCGACGCCGAAGCGCACGGGGTCGAGCTTCGGCTTCAGGCGCAGGAACTCCCACACCACGTCCGCGACGGCCGCGATCGCCGCCGCCCGTCGCATGGTCTTCGAGAAGACGCCCAGCACGACCGTGACCGGCCACCAGTGCCGCAGCAGCAGGGCGAAGCCCTGCCCGAGGGCCGCGATCATCCCGTTGATCGTGAGGCGGGAGGCGATCGGCCACGGCCGTCGCACGTGTCCGAGGCGCTTCACGATGCCGCCGGCGACGATCACGCCGGTGAGCGCGATCGCGGGCAGCGACCACCTCTTCTGCACGAAGAGCAGTGCGAGCACGAGCGCACCCCACGGCGGCAGCACGACGGGGGCGACGTCCTGCGGGTGGCGTACCGCGAGCAGATGTGCGCCCGTGCCGTAGAAGAACTTGCGGCCGAGCCACGTGCGAAGACGCGTGCGGTGCTCGTGACGCACGGTCGCGGCCGGCTCGAACCGCACGCGGTGCCCTTCGTCGACGAGCCGCCACACGAGGTCGACGTCCTCGCCGACGCGCATCGATGCGTCGAAGCCCTCGCCGAGGTGCGCGACGCGCGCCACGAGGCAGGTGCTCGAGACCCACGTCACGGGGCTCCGGGGTCGCACGCTCGCGGACTGACCGCCCAGGTCGAGCGACGATCGCGCGTTCTCGTACCGCGTGATCCAGTTCGGCCGCTCGGTGTCGAGCCCGACGACGCGCGGCGCCGCCATCGCGAGCTCGGGGTCGGCGAAGTGCCGCAGGAGCACCTCGAAGCATCCGTCCTCGAGCACGACGTCGGAGTCGACGAACGCGACGAACGGCGTCTCGACCGCCGCGAGCCCGGCGTTGCGCGCGGCGGCAGCGCCGACGTTGCGGTCGAGAGGGATGAGGTGCGCGCCGTGAGCGGCCACGACGGATGCCACGGCCTCCGCCCGCGTCGACGCGTCGTCGACCACGATGACCCGCGCCACCTCGCGCGGCACGCTCGCGAGCAGGCGCGCGAGTTGCGCGGGACGGTCGTGCACCGGGATGACGACCGTGAGCTCGGAGAGGGGGATCGGCGGGAGAGATCCCGCCACGGGGTCGCCGATGCCCGTCGCGAGGAGATGCTCGGCGAGCGCGCGGGTCGCCGCGTCGCGGACGACGAGCTCTCGCCCCTCGAATGCGGTGATCGCGGCGGGCTTGAGCCGCGCGACGCGCGTGGGGGAGCCGCCGATGAGCACGCGCCCGCCGTCCTCGACGCGGGTGTGCCGGTTGAGGCGCACCGTGAAGCCGTCAGGCAGCGTCATCCGACGGGCCCGGGGGTGAGGCATCCGCTGTCTGCGATCGTTCCGGTCGACAGCCTGCGCCACGCTGCATCGGACAGCCCGGCGAACAGTCGTGCGCCGTGCTCGGCGGAGGCGCCGCTCGGGTCGCCGAGCACCCCGTTCGGCGCGACGCCCTTGACGCCTTCGGTGCGCAGCCGGGGGAGCAGCTCGGCGATAGGCGCCGTCGCGCCGGGCTCGGCGAGGTCGAGGCGGACGTGCGCGGGCCACAGGTGGAGCATGAGAGAAGTCTCGTCGAAACCCGCGTGCGCGTCGGCGCCGCGCTCGAGCGCGCACGGCAGCCATGCGGCGTCGCGGCCCTCCGATCGGAGGGTCGGCACGGCATCGCGGAGCGCCTCGAGGTTGCCTCCGTGCCCGTTGACGAACACGATCCGCTCGGCCCACTCCGACGAGGAGCGTCCGATCTCCAGCAGCGCGAAGGCGAGCGCGGCGGTGCCGAGGGAGACGGTTCCCGCGAAGCCCTGGTGCTCGCCGCTCGCGCCGAACACGAACGGCGGCGCGACGATCACCGCGCGGCCGCGCTCCCGCCAGCGGGTGGCGAGGTCGTCCGCGACGGCCGCCGCGATGAACGTGTCGGTCGAGAGGGGCAGGTGCGGGCCGTGCTGCTCGGTCGAGCCGAGCGGCACGAGGAGGAGGCCACGCGGCACCTCGGGCCACGTGCGCGAGGCGAGGTGCGGCGAGTCGGCCATCACGCGGCTCGTTCGGCAGGGTCGGTCACGCGCTGCCGCCGGCGACCTTCTCCTTCGGCTTCGAGGGATCCCGCGTGACCGCGGGCCGCGGCGAGCGGGGCTTCGGCGCCGTCGGGATCTTGCCCAGCTCGCGCGTGAATCCCTCGGGGACCCAAAGGTCCTCGGGGCGCAGCTCCTGCACCGACGAGCGTCCGAGACCGAGCACCGCGGAGTCGAGTCCGCCGCGCAGGATGTCGAGCACGTTCTCGACTCCGGCCTGGCCGTTCGCGGCGAGGCCCCACAGGTAGGCGCGGCCGATCATGACGGCCTTCGCGCCGAGCGCGAGGGCCTTCGCGACGTCGCCGCCGCGCCGGATGCCGCCGTCGAGCAGCACGTCGATCTGGCCTCCCACGGCGTCGGCGATGCCCGGCAGCATCCGGATCGCCGCCGGTGTCGAGTCGAGGTTGTTGCCGCCGTGGTTCGAGACCGAGATCGCGGTGACACCCGCGTCGACAGCTCGCTTCGCGTCGTCGAGGCGCGAGACGCCCTTGAGCATGAACGGGCCGTCCCACTGTTCGCGCAGCCACGCGACGTCCTCCCACGTGGGAAGCGGCGTCTGCATCCACTCGCCGTACGCGCCGAAGAAGGTCGGAGGCTGCTGGCCGGGAAGCGTGAGGTTCGGCGTCGTGAGGTCGGGCACCCGGCCGGTCTTGGCGAAGCTCCACAGCCACGAGGGCTTCACGATCGCCTGCGGCGCGAAGCGCATCGCGGCCATGAGCGTCAGGCGCTCGGGGATCCAGGGGCTGCCCCAGTCGCGACCGTTCGAGAAGGACCAGTCGAGGGTCGCGATGATGCCCTTCGCACCGGCGGCCTTCGCGCGCTCGAGGCGCTGGAGCATCACGTCGCGCGTGCCCATCCAGTACATCTGGTAGAACGTGTTCGGATTCGCCGCGACGACGTCCTCGACCGGCTTGCTCGCGAACGAGCTGAGGCCCATGATGATGCCCCGGTTGGCGGCGGCGCGTGCGACGGCGACCTCTCCTTCGGGATGCACCGCCTGGACGCCGGTCGGCGAGATCAGCACCGGGAACGAGATGTCGATGCCCATGACGGTCGTCGAGAGCGACCGCTCGCCGGAGAGACCGGCGACGTGCGGCGCGAACCCGAGCTCGGCGAACGCCTTGAGGTTGTCTTCGTACGTCACGCCGCGCTCTGAGCCCGCGAGCAGCGCGCTGTACACCGAGCCGGGCAAGCGCTTCTTCGCGCGTCGCTGCGCCTCGGCGACCGTTTCGAACCAGCCTGTGGCCATGTCGGGACCTCCTCGTCGACATCCGCAAGTCTAATGACACTCAGTGCCAAATCGTAGAGGAATTTCACTGTGTGGCAGAGAGCTTCGTCTCGCTGCGCTCGCTCAGCGTCCGCGAGCAGCGCAACGGCCAGGCCAAGCGCAGCCGTCACTCCGCGAACATCGCGCTGAGAGCCGGCGCGACATCGCGGTGGCTGCGGATGACCCGGCACAGTCCCCGCCCGCGCGCCGCGAGCTCGCGCCCGAGCTCCAGGTCGTTCTCGCCGGACACATCGAGCAGCACATCGAGCCGCGGGAGCCGCGCGGCGAACGGCCGCGGGTCTGGCCCGGCGTTGTGCACGCAGTCCGACAGGAGGATCGCGCGCGCGTCGCGCACGGGCGCGAGCCCGAGCTGCTTCGCGGCGAGCTCGAGCGGGAACGCGACGTTCGTGAGCCCGCGCGCGGGCAGCCGCAGCAACGCGTCGAGCACGCGGTCGGGTGAGATCTCGCTGCCTAGGCTCAGGAGGATCGCGGCATCCGACCAGAACGCGATCACGCCCAGCGCGTCGCGGTGCAGCTCACCCGCCAACGCGCCCACCGTCGCCGCGGCCGTGCGGATCCGCTCGCCGCGCATCGAGCCCGACACGTCGACGAGCAGCACGACCGACCGCTTCGTGCGCACGCGCTCGCGGACGATGATGTCCTCGTCCTCGGGGATCGGCCGCTCGGCGAGCACCTCGATCGTGCGGTCGAGGTCGATGTCGTCGGATGCCCCGCGGTAGGGCACGCTCGCGAGGTCGCCGACGCCGCGGCGCGATGTCACATCGCGTCGCGCGCGCGGCACGGCGAGGCGCGCCGCGATCTGCCGCGCCCGCGCGCGCACCTGCGGATCGACGTCGACAGATTCATCGGGCACCGGCACGATGCGTCCGTGCTCGACGGTCACGGCGCGGGCGCGCCCTCCCGGCAGCGCGCTCGCGGGACGTCGGGTGCCACCAGACCCGATCACCACCGCTCCCGCGGCGCCGCGCGAAAGGTCGAAGGCCTGCGGCGGCTCCTCGAGCTCCTTCGGCCGCCTCCGCAGCGGCGCGCCGCGCGCGGCGGTGCGCCTGCTGCTCCGCCGGCGGATCGGCGAATCCGCCGCGACCTCTCTTCACCCCGGCGCGGCCTGATGCGGATGCAGGATGAACCGGTCCTCCCACAGCTCGCGCAGCACGCGCTCGGGCGTCGTCTCGGCGGCCTCGTCGAGGTGGATGCGCCCCGACAGCGCGACGATCATCGCGTCGAACACCATCTCGGGGTAGTCCGCGTCCTCCGGGTCGTCGAGCCCGCGCAGCGCGGCGAGGCGCTGCGCGACGAGCACCGTGTCGATCGCACCGCGCACGCTCGAGCCCTGGCGGACGTCCTCGTGCTCGCGCGTCGCACGCGTCACGGCGACGGCGTCGCCGACGAGCCTGTCGCCGACGGGATCCGACGCTCCCGTGCGCAGCCTCACGATCTGCTCCTCCGCCTCGGCGCTCTGGTAGTCGACCGCGAGCCGGTTGAGCCGGTCGTGCACGCTCGTCGAGAGCCGGGTCGTGCCGACGTTGTCGTACGGGTTCATCGACGCGATCACGCGGAACGTGGGCAGGGCCCGGATGCGGCCGACCCGGGGCACCGCGATCGAGCGGTCCGCCATCGCGGTGAGCAGTGTGTTGAGCGTGTCCTCGGGGGCGCGGTTGAACTCCTCGATGTAGAGGAACCCGCCCTGCTGCATCGCCTCGACGAGCGGACCCGGCACGAAGTTGTCGGCAGAGTAGTCCTCGCGCAGCACGCGCGCGGGGTTGTGGTGCCCGACGAGCTTCGCGGGGGTGAGGTCGGCGTTGCCTTCGACGAAGAGCAGCGGGATGCCCCACTCCTCGGTGATCGCGGTCAGCATCGTCGTCTTGCTCGTGCCCGGTGGTCCTTCCAGCACGATGTCGCGGCCGGCCGCCACGGCGGCGAGGGTCAACTCGAGCTCGCGCTCGCGGCCCACGATGTGGCGCGCGATGCGCTCGCGGCTCTCGCGCAGCGACGCGGCGTCGCCGCCGGGAAGCGTGTGCTCCCCGGAAGCGACGGTTGCGGCATCCGTTTCGCTCACTTCTGCGTCGACCCTGCGTCGACCGGCAACTGGACGCCCGTGACGTACCGCGACTCGTCCGAGGCGAGCCACAGGACGGCGTTCGAGATGTCGACGGCCTCGACCCACGGCACCGGCAGGGCGTTCATCGTCGCCATCCGTCCGCGGAACTCGTCCTTCGTGCGCTGGTCCTCCGGCAGATCCGGCATGAACAGCGCGTAGAGCGCGTCGTTCTGGATCATGTCGGTGTCGACGCTCGTCGGATGCACCGTGTTGACGCGGATGCTGTCGGGTGCGAGCTCGAGCGCGAGCGTGCGCATGACCCCGACGACTCCGTGCTTCGACGCGACGTAGTGCACGAAGTTCGGGAATCCCTTGATCCCCGCCGTCGAGCTCGTGATGATGATCGACCCGCCCCCGTTCGCCCGAAGGTGCGGGATCGCGGCCTTCGCCGTGTGCCACACGCCCGTGAGGTTGACGGCGATCATGTCGTTCCACGCCTCGTCGGTCAGCTCCTCGGCCGTCGCGTTCGAGAAGATGCCCGCGTTCGCCGAGACGATGTCGAGCTTGCCGAGCTGGGCGACGCCCTCGTCGAGGGCTGCCTTGAGCCCCTCGTAGTCGCGCACGTCGGCCTCGCTCGCCACGATGCGGCGGTCGAGCGCCTCGACCTGGCGCACCGTCTCGGCGAGGTCATCCGGCGTCGCCATGCCGTACGGCACCGTGTCGATCTGCTTCGCGAGGTCGATCGCGATGATGTCGGCGCCCTCCTGCGCCATGCGGATGGCGTGCGAGCGACCCTGCCCGCGGGCCGCGCCCGTGATGAACGCGACCTTTCCGTCCAGTCGTCCCATCTGTCTTCCTCCTTCCGATCTTCCGATCAGGTCACTTCACCGCGGCGCCGGCGTCGACCGGCAGCGGCACGCCCGTGACGTAGCGGGCTTCGTCGGAGGCGAGCCACAGCACCGCGTTCGAGATGTCGACGGCCTCGACCCACGGGATCGGCAGTGCGTTGATGCCGGCCGCGGCCTCCTTGAAGTCCTCGGCCGTCGGGTTCTCGAGGTCGGGGCGGAACAGCCGGTAGGTCGCGTCGTTGTTGACCATCGGCGTGTCCACGACGGTCGGGTGCACGCTGTTGACGCGGATCATGTGCGGAGCGAGCTCCAGCGCCAGCGTGCGCATGAGACCGACGACGCCGTGCTTCGCCGACACGTAGTGGGCGATGTTCGGGAACGCGAACAGGCCCGCGTCCGAGCTCGTGATGATGATCGAGCCGCCGCCCGACGCCTTCAGGTGCGGGATCGCCGCCTTGCACGTGCGCCACACGCCGTTGAGGTTGACGTCGACCATGTCGACCCACATCTCCTCCGACAGCTCTTCGGCCGGAGCCATCGCCGTCGAGATGCCCGCGTTCGCGGCGACGATGTCGAGCCGCCCGAGCTGGGCGACGCCCTCGTCGACGGCGGCCTTGAGCGCGCCGAAGTCGCGCACGTCGGCCTTGGTCGCGACGATGCGGCGGTCGAGCGCCTCGACCTGGCGCACCGTCTCGGCGAGGTCTTCCTGCGTTGCCGGCCCGTACGGCGCCCCCGGCACCTCTTCGAGCACGTCGATCCCGATGATGTCGGCGCCCTCCTGGGCGAGCCGGATCGCGTGGGAGCGACCCTGCCCGCGCGCGACGCCCGTGATGAAGGCGACTTTGCCCTCGACTCTTCCTGCCATGGTGATTCCCTTCTCTCTGGCGAGGTGGGGCGCCGGATGCCGCGCACCGACGTCCGCGGCATCCGGACTTCTCAGTACTGCGTGTTGCCCGCGTCCACCGCCATCGCGAGGCTGGTGACGTAGCGCGCCTCGTCGGACGCGAGGAACAGCACCGCGTTGGAGATGTCGACCGGCTCCGTGATCTCTATAGGCAGCAGGTTCGACATCATCGGCAGCAGACGCGGGTGGGCGCCCATCATCTCCTGCAGCTTCGCGCCAGCCTCGGGGTCGCCGAGCTGCCCCATCGGGGTGTCGACGCCCGTGGGGTGCACGGAGTTGACGCGGATGCTGTGCTCCGAGAGCTCCGTCGCGAACGCCCGCATGAGGCCGACGACGCCGTGCTTGGACGCGACGTAGGCGGTCAGGAAGGGGAGTCCCTTCAATCCCGCGGCCGAGCTCGTCATGATGACGGACCCGCCGCCGGCCTCGACCAGGTGCGGTGCGGCGTGACGAACCGTGTTCCACACGCCCTTGAGGTTCGTGTCGATCGTCTGGTCCCAGACCTCCTCGGATGTCTCGTCCCACGGTGTCAGCACGCAGATGCCCGCGTTCGCCACGACGATGTCGAGCTTGCCGAGCTGTGCGACGCCCTCGTCGACCGCCTTCTTGACGGCCGCACCGTCCCGCACGTCGACCTGGGACGCAACGATGCGCCGGTCGAGCGCTTCGACCTGCCGCACCGTCTCGGCCAGATCCTCAGGCGTCGCGGACGGGTATGCGACGTTCGGGATCGTGTCGCACAGGTCGACCGCGATGATGTCGGCGCCCTCCTGCGCGAGCCGGATCGCGTGCGACCTGCCCTGTCCGCGAGCGGCTCCCGTGATGAAGGCGACCTTGCCTTCGACTCGTCCTGCCATGGTGATTCCTCCCCTTGTCGTGGCTTTCTGATATCGCGCGAGTCAGCGCTTGTTCGTGAACCCGGCGTCGACGGGCAGCGTGACGCCCGTGACGTACCTGCCCGCATCCGAGGCGAGGAACAGGATCGCGTTCGAGATGTCGACCGCCTCGATCATCGG
Source organism: Microbacterium immunditiarum (assembly GCF_013409785.1). Lineage (NCBI taxonomy): Bacteria > Bacillati > Actinomycetota > Actinomycetes > Micrococcales > Microbacteriaceae > Microbacterium > Microbacterium immunditiarum. The sequence goes on along the minus strand of NZ_JACCBV010000001.1, from coordinate 187,421 downwards.
GACCGGCAGCGCGTTGGCCATGCCCTGACCCATCTGCGGGTCCTGCTCGAGGAACTGCTGCATGACCTCGTTGACGATCATGGGCGTGTCGACGCCGGTCGGGTGCACGGTGTTCACGCGGATGCTGTGCGGCGCGAGCGTGTTGGCGTACGAGCGCATGAGGCCGACGACACCGTGCTTCGACGCGGTGTAGCCGAGCCCTCCGGGCGTGTCTCCGCCGATGCCGTTGATGCCCGCGGTCGAGCTCGTGATGACGATCGCGCCGCCGCGGCCGCCCTCGATCATGGACGGCTTCGCGACCTCGACCGTGTTGTAGACGCCTGTGAGGTTGACGTCGAGCACGTCGTACCACTCCTGGGGCGAGGGCTCGAGCGACAGTGGCGCGATGCCCGCGTTGGCGAGCACGATGTCGACCGGGCCGAGCTGCGCCGTGCCCTCGTCGAACGCCTTCTGCAACGTCTCGCGGTCGCGCACGTCTGCCTGCGCCGCGAAGATGCGCCGGTCGAGCGCCTCGACCGCGCTCACGGTCTCCTTCAGATCGTCGGGCGTCGACATCGGATACCCGACCGTCTCGATCTGCGAGCAGATGTCGACGGCGACGATGTCCGCGCCCTCCTGGGCGAGGCGGATCGCGTGCGACCTGCCCTGCCCGCGTGCCGCTCCCGTGATGAAGGCGACCTTGCCTTCGAGAATTCCTGCCATTTCGTTTCCCTTCCCCTTCGAACGGAACTGACGGACGCTGCGGCCGCGCCTACTTGACGGGATCCGGGTTGTAGCCGGGCTGCAGCAGGTGACCCGCATCGACCGGGACGGAGATGCCCGTCACGGCGGACGCGAGATCCGAGTTGAGCCACAGCGCAGCATCCGCGATGCGCTGCGGCGAAAGGAAGCCGGCGCCCTTGAGCGCGTGGAAGGAGTAGCCGGCCTCGAGCATGTCCTCTTCGGTGCCCTCGCCCGCCGGCTTGCCGGACATCATGTCCCACGCGCCCTGCCAGCTCGTCATCGGCGTGAGGATCGCGCCGGGGTGGACGGCGTTGACCCGGATGCCGTGGCGCGCGTACTCCAGTGCCAGTGTCTTCATGACGCCGACGACGCCGAACTTGGCCGCGCAGTAGTGCACGTAGTTAGCGCCCGGCTCGAGGCCGTTGATCGACGACGTCACGACGATCGATCCGCCGCCCTGCTCCATCATGTGCGGCAGCACCGCCTTCGCCGACTTCCAGACCCCGGTGAGGTTCACTGCGATCATGTCGTCCCACATCTCCTCGGTCATCTCGTGCGCGGGCGCGAGCGAGAAGATGCCGGCGTTGGCGATGAGCGCGTCGATCTTGCCGAGCTGCGCGATGCCTTCGGAGACCGCGCGGTCGAGATCGGCCTGGTTGCGAACGTCGCCCTCCACCGCGACGGCGCGCCGGTCCAGCGCCTCGACTTGCTTGACCGTCTCATCGAAGTCGGCCTGCTGCGCCATCGGGTACGCCACCGTCCCGATCTGCTGCAGCGTGTCGACGATGACGACGTCCGCGCCTTCACGTGCGCTCGTCACCGCGTGGGCGCGGCCCTGTCCGCGCGACCCTCCCGTGATGAGCACGACCTTGCCGTCGAGAAGTCCCATCTCGTTCTCCCTCTCTCGATCGAGGGCGAACCGAAGCGGCCCCGCGCGAGACCGCACCCCACCTCGGCGCCAGCCTCGTCGCGCGGCGCCTGCGGTGCTCGGGGTCTTACGCGTTGCTGGAGCGGCTGCCCTCCTGTTGGCGCCCAGCGGCGCCGGTGGTCTGCTTCGGGACGAATCCCGCGAGCGGGTTCTCCTCGCACGCGCTCACGGGCGGGCGGGAGAGGTCGTTCCTACGCTGGATGGTCACGCGCACGGGTCCCGTCCCGGAGCGGGGGCGCGGGGGCGACGTGCGATGCGAATGGTCGCCGGACGGCTTGGGGATGCCGCCGCCGGAGTCCTTCTGCTTCGCGAGGGCCTCCTCGCCGAAGCCTCGGACGCATTCCGGGTCGGGGCCGTCGAGGGGCAGCCCCGTGAAGAACTTCGCGGCCATGCAGCCGCCCTTGCACGTGTCGAAGAACTGGCACGACGAGCACGCGCCGCCCGACTGCGGCTGGCGCAGGCGCGTGAAGAGCTCGGACTCGCGCCACACCCGCTCGAACCCTCCCGGCTGGCGGATGTTGCCCGCGAGGAACTCGTCGTGGATCGCGAACGGGCAGGCGTAGACGTCGCCCACGGGGTCGATGAGGCACACGACGCGGCCCGCGCCGCACAGGTTCAGGCCCGGCAGCGCCTGCCCGTAGGCGGAGAGGTGGAAGAAGGAGTCGCCCGTCAGGACGTTCTCGCCGTTCGCGACGAGCCAGTCGTACAGCTCGCGCTGCTGCTGGGCCGTGGGGTGCAGCTCGTCCCACACATCGGCGCCGCGTCCCGAGGGGCGCAGGCGAGTGAGGCGCAGCTGCGCGCCGTAGCGGTCGGCGATCGCCTTGAACTCGTCGAGCTGGGGGATGTTCGTGCGCGTGCACACGACCGACAGCTTGAAGTTCTTCATGCCGGCATCCGCGAGATTCTGCATCGCCCGCATCGCGGTCTCGTAGGAGCGCGGGCCGCGGATGTAGTCGTTGACCTCGGCCGTGGCGCCGTCGAGCGAGATCTGCACGTCGACGTAGTCGTTCGCGGCGAGCATCGTCGCGACATCCGGCGTGATCTTGACGCCGTTGGTGGAGAACTTCACGCCCACGTGGTGGCTCGTGGCGTACTCGACGAGCTCCCAGAAGTCGGGTCGCACCGTCGGCTCGCCGCCGCCGATGTTGACGTAGAAGACCTGCATGCGCTCGAGCTCGTCGATGACCGCCTTGCACTCCTCGGTCGTCAGCTCGCGCGGATCGCGCCGCCCGGAGCTTGAGAGGCAGTGCACGCACGAGAGGTTGCACGCGTAGGTGAGCTCCCACGTGAGGCAGATGGGCGACTCGAGTCCGAACTCGAACAGGTCGACGAGCCGCGTGCCCGGGGTGGGTCGTGTGGCCGGTGCGTCGAGGGCGATCGTCATGCTGCAGCGCGCTCCAGGATCATGTCGGACTCGGCGAGCGTGTCGAGCGCGCGCAGGTATCGGCCCTGCTGGTCACCGGTCACGCCGGCGGCCTCGCATGCCGAGCGAACGTCGGGTGCGTCGGCGAGGCCCTCGACGATCGCCAGCAGCGTGCGGTCCTTGAGGAACGACAGCTTGCGGGTGCCGAAGTGGTACAGCAGGGCGCCGAACGGCTCAGGCCTCACCGAGACCTGAGGGTGCAGACGCCACGCCGAGTCGGGGTTCATAGGGATCGTGCGGTGGGTCAGTAGACGCCGCACATGCCGTCGATCGATACCTCTTCGACGAGCGTGTCGACCTCGATGACGTCCTGCGCGGTGGTGTCGGCTTCTGCCACAATCTGCTTCGAGTCCATGGGATGCTCCTTCGTTGGGGCTGATCATCTTCTTCGATGCCCCGATGCGGGCGATACTAATGACACCGAGTGCCGATTGGAAGAGTCCCTCGCCGATGGACCTCCCACCTAGCGGAAGCCGCAGCACCCGGCGGCTCCATGAGGAGGACGTATGACGCTCGAAGCGGATCGTCTCGAAGCGGATGCCCGGGCCGCCGCGCCCGACGCGCAACGTGCTCGCATGGGCCGGGCCCCCGTCACGACGCACGGTGAGCTGAGCCATCTCGCGCTGGCGCTCTTCCTCGAGCGCGGGTTCGACAAGACGACGGTCGACGACATCGTGCGGGCCGCGGGGATCGGGCGCCGCACGTTCTTCCGCTATTTCGCGTCGAAGAACGACCTGCCGTGGGGCGACTTCGAGCGGCTGCTCAACGAGATGCGCGAGCACCTCGCGGGGGTGCCCGACGACGTGCCGCTCATGGAGGCGCTGCGCGCGGCGGTCGTCGACTTCAACCGCTTCCCCGGCGAGGAGCTGAGGTTCCACCGCGAGCGCATGTGGCTGCTGCTGAACGTGCCCAGCCTCGTCGCGCACTCGACGCTGCGGTATGCGGCGTGGCGCCGCGTGATCGCCGAGTACGTGGCGGGACGCCTCGATGTCCAGGTCGACTCGCTCGCCCCGCAGGCGATCGCGTGGTCGTGCCTCGGACTCTGCCTCGCAGCGTACGAGCAATGGCTCGCGCACGACGACGTCGATCTGCTCGAGCTGCTCGACGCGTCGTTCCGGCGGCTGGCCGACGCGCACACGAGCGCCGCATGACGCGCGTCGTCGTCGTCGGCGGCGGGGCGGCCGGCGCACCCCTCGCCGCGCGCTTGAGCGAAGACTCCGATCGCGATGTCGTGCTCGTCGAGGCGGGCTCCGCGCCGGAGCGGTTCCCCGCCGATCTGCTGGACGGCACCACCGTCCAGGGGGCGATGCCGGGGCATCCGCACAGCTGGTCGTACCTCGGCCACCTCACTCCCGACCTGCCGTACACGATCGCGCGCGGCCGGGTGCTCGGCGGCTCGAGCGCGATCAACGGCGGGTACTTCGTGCGTGCGCGTCCGGGCGATTTCGAACGATGGGCGGATGCGGCCGGCCCCGCATGGTCGTACAGGCGGGCGCTCCCCGTGCTGAAGGCGCTCGAGAGCGATCGCGACTTCTCCTCGCGCGAGGGGCACGGCTCGTCGGGGCCGATGCCCGTGGCGCGTCCGCGACAGGACGGCGTCGTCACGAGTGCGTTCACGGCGGCGGCGCGCGAGCTGGGCTTCGCGGACGAGCCCGACAAGAACGCGCCGGGTGCACCGGGCGTCGGGCCGGTCCCGGCGAACGTCATCGAGGGCGTGCGCGTCAACACGGCGCTCGCGTACCTCGCTTCGGTGCGCGGGCGATCGAATCTGCGGATCGTCGCCGACACACGGGTGCTTCGCGTTCGTTTCGAGGGCACGCGCGCGGTGGGCGTCGAGACCACGGCGGGTGTGATCGAGGGCGACGAGATCGTGCTGTGCGCGGGCGCGATCGGAACCCCGCACCTGCTGCTCGCGTCGGGCGTCGGCCCGCGTGCCCACCTGGAGTCGGTCGGCGTGCGGGTGGTGAGCGACCTGCCGGTGGGCGAGTCGTTCAGCGACCACCCCGACATCGCGGTCGGATGGAAGGCGCGTCGCCCGGTGTTCGATCCGGGCGAGCGGTTCGCGTTCCCCACGGCGCTCAACTTCGACTCGGGGGTGGCGGGCGCGGAGGCGTCGGACGGCGACCTCGAGGTGCTCCTCTCGGTCAAGCCGCTCGGGTACCTGCTGACCGGGTCCACGCGGACGCTCGCCGGCGGCCTGCGGGCGGTGGCGCGGCATCCGATCCGCACTATTCGCGGAGTCTTGGGAGCTTCGGCCCGCCGCATGGCGGCCCAGCTCGCGCACGCGGACGACCTGCAGCTCATCGTGGGGCTGCAGCGGCCGGAGGGGCGCGGGTCGATCACGCTGCAGTCGGCCGACCCGACGGCGCCGCCGCGGATCGACTACCGGTACCTCCAGGAGGAGTCCGATCTCGCGCGCATGCGCGTCGGCATCCGCACGGCCGCAGCCCTGCTGCACTCCGACGCCTTCGACGGACTGCTCGACCGGCTCACCGAGCTCGACGACGCGACGCTCGACGACAACGCGCGGCTGGACGCGTGGATGCGCACGCACCTCGGCACGGCGATCCACCTGTGCGGGTCGGCACCGATGGGGCCCGTGCTCGACGGGGAGGGGCGCGTGCACGGGATCGAAGGACTGCGGGTCGCAGACACGTCGATGCTGCCGGACGTCCCGTCGCGCGGTCCGTTCGCGACGGCGGTGTTCATCGGCGAGCACGTCGCGCGGCTGATGCGCGGTCGCTGAGCGAGGGAGCGGAGCGACCGAGGCGAAGCGCGCTCTAGGCTGAACGCGTGAGCGACTTCACGGTCCGGCGGGCGCGCACCGCCGACATCCGGGGCATCCAGGCAATGCTCGAACCGTACGTGCAGCGGCGCATCCTCCTCGGCAAGGACCTCGTCGTGCTGTACGAGTCGACGCAGCAATTCGTCGTCGCCGAAGACGCGCACGGCCATCTGATCGGATGCGGCGCGCTGCACGTCATGTGGGAAGACCTCGGCGAGATCCGCACGCTCATCGTCCTCGACGAGTGGCTGCATCGCGGCGTCGGACGAGCCTTGGTCGAGCGGCTCGAAGCGGATGCCCGCGAGATGGGCCTCTCGCGCCTGTTCTGCCTGACGTTCGAGGTCGAGTTCTTCGAACGACGCGGGTTCTCGCCGATGGGCGAGGTCATCGTCGACCCGGACGTCTACTCGCAACTGGTCCGTAGCCCCGACGAGGGCGTCGCGGAGTTCCTCGACCTCGCGCACGTCAAGCCGAATACCCTCGGCAACACGCGGATGCTGAAGGTGCTCGACCCCGGTCGGTGAGCGAGCGCTTCGTCTCGATCGCTGAGCGAGCGCTTCGTCTCGATCGCTGAGCGAGCGCGGCGAGACGAAGCGTCACCGCCCGCGGAACACCGGCTTCCGCTTCTCCTGGAACGCCGCGAACCCCTCGCGGTAGTCGTCCGTGTCGCACAACGCGGCCTGGGCGGCGTTCTCGATCTCGACCGACTCCCACAGGCCGAGGCGCTCGTCGCGCAGTCGCCGCACGAGCTCCTTGCTCGCGAGGAAGGCGCCGGTCGCGCCATCCGCCGCCTTCTTCGCCGCCGTCTCGGTCGCGGCGGCGACCTCGTCCGCCGGGAAGACCTGCGAGAACAGCCCGGATGCCACAGCCTCCGTGCCAGACATGAGGCGTCCCGTATAGATGAGGTCGAGCGTCTTGTGCGCGCCGAGCCGCTCGAAGAACAGGGCGTGCCCGCCGGAGTCGAGCGTGGCGCCCAGCGCGGCGAACGGCGAGCCGACCTTCGCGCTGTCGGCGACGTAGACGACGTCCGTCGCGATGAGGAGTCCGAGTCCCACTCCGAGGCACGCGCCGTGTGCGGCGGCGAAGGTCGGCGCGGGGAACGCCGACATTCGGCGCAGCAGCGGGGTCACGAGTTCACCGAGGTATCCCATGACGTCGTCGTCGCGGGGGTCGACGCCCGAGATGTCGCGGCCCGCGCAGAACGCGCGCCCCTCGCCGCGCAGCACGAGGGCGCGGACACCGGATGCCTCGGCCTCGTCATACGCGGACCCGAGGTCCTTGAGCGCCTGCTCGTCGAGCGCGTTGAGCTTCTCGGGGCTGTTGAGCACGACCGTGGCGACGCCGTCGTCGATGGTGAGGTCGATCATGGGACTCCGTTCATCCGTCGTAGTCGACGACGACGCGCTCGGTCGTCGGGTGGGACTGGCACGTGAGCACGTACCCGCGCTCGAGCTCATCCGGCTCGAGAGCCCAGTTCTCGGTCATCCGCACCGAGCCCGACACGAGCCGCGCGCGGCAGGTGCCGCACACGCCGCCCGTGCACGCGAAGGGCGCGTCGGGCCGCACGCGCAGCGCGGCGTTGAGGATCGTCTCGTGCGCGTCGACGGGGCTCTCGACCGTCGATGAGACGCCGTCGAGCGTGAGCTCGACGGTCACGACGGGTTCGCCGCGGCGCACCTCGACGTTCCGAGGCGCGGCGGGTGCCGGCTGCCCGGGCTCACCCGTCGTGAAGAGCTCGTAGCGCACGTGCGCGCGGTCGACGCCGACATCCGCCAGCACGTCGCGGCACAGCTGCACGAGGTCCAGCGGCCCGCACAGGAACCACTCGTCGACCGTCGCGGGCGGCACGAGCACGTCGAGCATGCGCCGGAGCTTCGGCTCGTCGATGCGCCCCGACAGCAGCGGAGCCGTGCGCTGCTCGCGCGAGAGCACGTGGTGCAGCGCGAGCCGGGCGGGGTAGCGGTCCTTGAGCTCGCCGAGCTCCTCGAGGAACATCACGTCGCTCGTCGACCGGTTGGTGTAGATGAGCGTGAAGCGCGACGTGTCGGAGTGCGCGAGCACGGCCGCGGCCAGCGCCATGAGCGGCGTGATGCCCGAACCCGCGGCGATTCCCGCGACGTGGCGCCCGTCGAGGTCGGCCAGCGCCGAGGTGAACGACCCCTGCGGGCTCATGACGTCGAGGCGGTCGCCGGGCCGGAGATTGCCGTGCGCCCACGTCGAGAAGCGGCCGCCGATGTCGCGCTTGATGGCGATGCTGATCGAACCGGTTCCGGATGCCGCGCCCACCGACGGCGGACGGCACAGCGAGTACGACCGCCGCACCTCCTGCCCGTCGAGATGGGTGCGCAGCGCGACGTGCTGGCCGGCGAGGTAGTCGAACTCGCCGCGCAGCTCGTCGGGCACGGCGAACGTCACCTCGATCGCGTCCTCGGTGAGCGGCCGTACGTCGGCGACTTCGAGCTCGTGGAACCGCGCGCGCCCGCGGCGCGCGCCGCCGACGGCGCTCGCGAGGAACGCCTCCGCGACTTCGGGCGCGTTGTCGAGCGTCGAGTGCTCGTCGGTCGTGGGCGCGTGCGGCAGCCGTGCCTCCATCAGTGCACCTTGAACCAGTCGAACGGCTCGAGGCACGAGCGGCACTCGAAGAGCGCCTTGCACGAGGTGGACCCGAACCGCGAGACCTCGCGCGTGTCGAGCGATCCGCAGCGCGGGCACTTCACACCGAGCGCGACACGGATCGGCCCCCGCGCGGGGGCACGTCCGGTCGGTGGAGCGATGCCGAACTCGCGGAGCTTCTGCTTCGCGGCATCCGTCATCCAGTCCGTCGTCCACGCCGGCGACAGCACCGTGCGCACGTCGACGTGCGCGAAGCCTGCGTCGTTCAAGGCGAGCACGAGGTCGTCGCGGATCGCCTCCATCGCGGGGCAGCCCGAGTACGTCGGCGTGATCGTCACCTCGACTCGGGTGTGGTCATCGGGGTCGAGGCGAACGCCGCGCAGCACTCCGAGGTCGGCGATCGTCAGCACGGGGACCTCGGGGTCGCACACGGATGCCGCGGCCTCGCGCGCGACGGCGAGGCGCGATTCACGCGTGGCGGTCACCATGTCGCCCCCGGATGCTGCCTCGCGAGCACCTGCATCTCGGCCAGCAGGTGCCCGAGCGCCGAGAAGTGGCGCCCGTGGCGCCCGCCGCCCGCAGAGACGAATGCACCCTTCGCGTTCGGGTCGGGCACCTCGAGCCCCGCCTCGGCGAAGATCTCGGCGATCACGTCGTCGAACGCCGGTCGCAGGCTCGACGGCCGCACCGCGATGCCCTGCTCCGCGAGGCCGTCGATGAGGGGGTCGTCGCGGAACAGCTCGTCGACGTACGGCCACACGTCCTCGATCGCGCGGACCATGCGCCGCCGCGACTCATCGGTGCCGCCCGCGAGCCGCAGCGTCCACTGCACGGCGTGGTCGCGGTGGTAGTCGACCTCCTTGACCGCCTTCTCGGCGATCGCGGCGAGTGTCGGATCGGTGGACGCGCGCAGCGCCGAGTACAGCTCGAACCACCACGCGGATGCCGCGAGCTGCCGCACGATCGTGTGGGCGAAGTCCCCGTTGGGCTGCTGGAACAGCCACGCGCACCGGAACTCGCGCTCGTCGCGCCAGTACGCGAGGTCGTCCTCGGTGCGCCCGTCGAACGTGCCCGCGTAGTGCAGGAGCGATCGGGCGTGCCCGAGCAGGTCGAGCGCGATGTTCGCGAGGGCGACGTCCTCCTCGAGCTCGGGCGCACGGGCGATCCAGTACCCGAGCTGCTGCGACAGGATCAGCGCGTCGTCGCCGAGCCACAGGGCGTACTCGGCGACCTCGGCGGATGCCGCGCGCCCGTCCTCCCCCGCGAGCTCGGCTGCGAGGGCGATCTGGTCGACGGTGACCTCGCCGTGCACGTCATCGGTGGGCACAGCATTCGGGGTTTGGGGCGGATTTCCGCGCTTGGGGCGCGTCTCATCCACCCCAAAGTCGGTATTCCGCCCCAAACCGGGGTCAGTGGTGGGGTCAGTGGTGGTGAAGGGCTGCGTCACAGGTGCGGCACCCCCTCCGACGCCGTGTAGTACACGGCGTGCCGGTAGTTCTTTCCGGCCGGACTCTCGAAGAACGCGCCCTTCGCGTCGGGGTCGCTCGTGGTGATGGCATCCGCCGGCACGACCCAGATCGACGTGCCCTCGCCGCGGCGCGTGTAGAGGTCTCGCGCGTTGCGCAGCGCCATCTCGGCGTCGGGCGCGTGCAGCGAACCGGCGTGCACGTGGCTCAGGCCGCGGTTCGCGCGCACGAACACCTCCCACAGGGGCCAGGTCTCGCGGGCGTCGGATCCGGGGGTCGCCATCACGCCACCGCCTTCTGTGCGTTCTCGGACTGCTTGCGGGCGTACTCCGCCGCCGCTTCGCGCACCCACGCACCGTCTTCGTGCGCATCGCGGCGACGCTGAAGCCGCTCGGCGTTGCACGGACCGCGACCGGAGAGCACCTCGCGGAACTCGTCCCAGTCGATCTCGCTCGTGTCCCAGCGGCCGGTGTCCTCGTTCCAGCGCAGGTTCGGGTCGGGGAGCGTCACTCCGAGGATCTCGGCCTGCGGCACGAGCATCCCGATGAAGCGCTGACGCAGCTCGTCGTTCGAGAAGCGCTTGATCTTCCACGCCATGGACTGCGCCGAGTTCGGCGACTGGTCGTCGGGCGGGCCGAACATCATGAGCGACGGCCAGTACCAGCGGTTCACCGCGTCCTGCGCCATCTCGCGCTGTGCCGCGGTGCCTTGCATCAGGGTCAGGAGGATCTCGAAGCCCTGCCGCTGGTGGAAGGACTCCTCCTTGCAGATGCGGATCATCGCGCGCGCGTACGGTCCGTACGACGCGCGGCACAGGGGGACCTGGTTGCAGATCGCGGCGCCGTCCACGAGCCATCCGATCGCACCCATGTCGGCCCAGGTCGGAGTCGGGTAGTTGAAGATCGACGAGTACTTCGCGCGGCCATCGATGAGCTGCTGAGTCATCTCGTCGCGCGTGATGCCGAGCGTCTGCGCCGCGGAGTACAGGTACAGGCCGTGTCCGGCCTCGTCCTGCACCTTGGCCATGAGGATCGCCTTGCGCTTGAGGCTCGGCGCCCGCGTGATCCAGTTGCCCTCCGGCTGCATGCCGATGATCTCGGAGTGGCCGTGCTGCGAGATCTGCCGGATGAGCGTCTTGCGGTACGCGTCGGGCATCCAGTCGCGGGGCTCGACGCGCGAGTCGGCGTCGATGATGGCGTCGAATGCCGCCTCTTCGGGGGAGCGCTCGACCTCTTCGTCGAGGGTGGTGGTGGTCATCGTCGACTCCTGACGGATCCTCGATCCGAATTACAGACCGTTCGTTCAGTTATTATGCCACCACCCTGCCGACGCGTGTCACCCCGAGCCGCTTGCCCGACCGGATCAGCGGAACACGTCGACGCGGCAGCGGGCGCCCGCGGCCTGCGCGATGCGGGCGTCGCCCGTGATGAGCGGAGCGCCGAGATGCTCGGCGAGCGCGACGTACCCGGCGTCGTAGCTCGACAGGTTCGCCCGGAGCTCCCACGCTCTGTCGGTGAGCAGAGCCCACGGCCACAGCTCGATCGGCAGATCGTGGGCGGCGCGTCGTGCCGCCTCGCCCTGTTCGGGAGTGAGGCGTGCGCCGAGGATGAGCCCGCGTACGCCGCTGTCCACCTCGGTCGGAAGCAGGTGGGGTGCGTGCAGGGACGTCTCGGTCAGGCGCTCGGCGAGAGCGGATGCCGCAGCCGACCGCGACGTCACGAGCGCGATCACCGCCGACGCATCGATGACGACCGTCTCGGGCGCCGCGTCAGCGGCGCGCGCCATGCACGGCCTCGACGATCTCGTCCATCGACAGATCGGGGTACGACCTCGCGTTCAGGCGGGCTCGCGTGATCGCCTCAGCGGCGCTCGGGGTCTCGGCGAGGTGCCGCAGCTGGATGCTGAGGTACTCCTGCAGCGAGCGGCCCGACCGGGCGGCGCGCGCTGCGAGCTCGTCCCTCACCTCGTCGGGCACGTTCCGCACGGTGATCGTCACAGCCATGTCGACATTCTATCGGCTGTGCAGGCAATCTGCATGCACCGCCCTGAAGCCGCCCCGTCGCCCACGGCCGCATTAGGCTCGGTCTCAACTCGACCCGGAGACCCTCGATGACGACGGAACCGACCGATCCCGACCGCGCCGACGCGGCATCCGATCGCCTCACTCGCGCCATGATGGAGCGCGATCTCGCCTCGGCCGCCCTCGGCATGGTGGTCGAGCACGACGAGCCGGGGCACTCCGTCGTGAGCATGATCGTGCGCGACGACATGACGAACGGCTTCCGCATCACCCACGGCGGAATCGTGTTCGCGCTCGCTGACACCGCGTTCGCGATCGCGTGCAACGAGGACGAGCGCATCACCGTGGCGCAGGGCGCCGACATCACGTTCCTGAAGTCGACGCAGGCGGGCCAGAAGCTCACCGCGACGGCCCGTCGCCGCGTGCGCAACGGGCGCTCCGGCCTCTATGACGTGACCGTCGTCGACGACGCGGGCGACGTCGTGGCGGAGTTCCGCGGACGGTCGCTGACCACCGATCGCACGCTGCCGAAGTCGTAGCGAGGGATGCCGCGCCACCCCGCGCGCCCCGCCTGACTCGCCCACCGCGGGTATCACCCGCGCCGCCCGGCCCTCCCCTCTTGCAAGAACGCAGCGCCGCCCGTGGCATCCGAGGCTCCGGATCCGGCCTGCCGGTTGTGAGGAGAAGGATCATGACGGTCTGGGGGAACGGGCTGGTCCAACGACCGCTCGTCTCGAACGGGGGACAGTTCGGCGCACCGCGGCCGGGCGGCCGTACCCACGCAGGGGCGGACTTCATCGGATACAACGAGCTGCGGGCGATCGAGCCGGGACGCGTGACGTTCGCCGGCGTGCTCACCCCCGCGGCCGGCGTGTCGGTCGCGATCGACCTGCCGAACAAGATCGACGGGCACACCGTGACGATCGTGCGCATGCACATCAAGGAGAACACGCTCAAGGTCGGCGCGGGCTCTCAGGTCGTCGCGGGCCAGCTCATCGGCATGATGGGCGCGTCCGGCAACGCGCAGGGGGCGTGCGACCACGTCGAGATCCGGTTCTTCCGCAACGGCCAGCTGATCAGGACGGTGGACCCGGTCACGTGGATCGGGAACCGCATCGGCGGTGGTCCGCAGCCGGCGATGCTGGGCTCGCAGCAGCGCGTGTCGAAGGCGTTCGTCAACGGACGCGCGGCTCCGACGCGTCAGGCGGCGATCCGCGGCTCGCTCGCGGCGGGCGTGACGGGCACGTTCAACGCCTTCACGCACGGCGAGAGCGTCGAGGGGAACAACGTCTGGTTCCGCGGCCATTTCACCGGCCTGTGGTTCTGGTCGGGTGCCTTCACGAGCACCTCGACGCAGGGTCTGATCCGGATCTAGCGACGATTCAGGCGGTCGCGACCGCGGCGTGCTCCTTCGCGACGAGGGTGAGCACGTCGTAGGTCGCGACCGTCTCGTCGCGCTGGTTGCGGATGACCGCGTCCCAGCGCACCTCGCCGTAGTCCTCGGTCTCGCGCGGCGTGATCTGCTTCGCCGTCAGCACGACGCGGATCTCGTCGCCCGGCGACACAGGCGTCATGAACCGCAGGTTCTCGAGCCCGTAGTTCGCGAGCACGGGGCCCGGATCGGGGTCGACGAACAGGCCCGCCGCCCACGAGACGAGCAGGTAGCCGTGCGCGACCCGTCCGGGGAAGAACGGGTTGGCGGAGGCCGCGGCCTCGTCCATGTGCGCGTAGAACGTGTCGCCCGTGAAGTGCGCGAAGGTCTCGATGTCGTCGAGGGTGACGGACCGTGGCTCCGACGCGAACTGATCGCCCAGGCGCAGCTCGGCGAGCGACTTGCGGAACGGATGCACGTCGTGGCGCGCGGGCGCGCCCTCATGCCACACGCCGGTGAGCGCGGTCAGCATCTCGGGGGAACCCTGCACCGCCGTGCGCTGCATGTGGTGCAGCACCGCGCGGATGCCACCGAGCTCCTCGCCCCCGCCCGCGCGCCCCGGACCGCCGTGCACGAGGTGCGGCACGGGCGAGCCGTGGCCCGTCGAGGTCCGCGCGTTGTCGCGGTTGAGGAAGAGCACGCGTCCGTTGTAGGCGCCGATGTGCGAGAGCAGCTGGACCGCGACCGCCGGATCGTTCGTCGCGACGCTCGTGACGAGCGAGCCGCCGCCCCGGTCGACGAGGCGCGCCGCCTCGTCGAGCGTCGAGTAGGGGAGCAGGCTCGCGACCGGTCCGAACGCCTCGACCTCGTGCACGGCGTCGGGCGCGTCGTGGCCGAAGCCGACGAGGATCGGGGCCACGAAGGCGCCCTCGGGCGCCGGGGCGACGGTGCCGTCGGCGTGGACGACGGGTGGGGCATCCGTCGACCCCACGAGGACGAGGCCGCCCGCCGACTCGAGCGCGGCGACCTGCCGCAGCACGTCGTCGCGCTGCTCGGTCGACACGAGCGGGCCCATCGTGACGGACTCGTGGTGCGGGTCGCCGATCACGACGCGGCTCTCGATCGCGGAGCGGAGGGCCTCGACGACGGCGTCGACGGATGCCTCGGGCACGATCGCCCGCCGGATCGCGGTGCACTTCTGCCCGGTCTTGCTCGTGAGCTCGACCATCAGCTGCTTCACGTAGGCCTCGAACTCGGGCGTCCCGGGCTCGGCATCGGGGCCGAGCACCGACGCGTTGATCGAGTCCGTCTCGACGGTGAAGCGCACACCCCCCGTCTGGACGCTCGGGTGCGCGCGGAGGCGCTCCGCGGTCGACGCGCTCCCCGTGAACCCGATGAGATCGCCGAGTCGCAGGTGGTCGAGCAGGTCGTGTGCCGAGCCGCTCAGAAGCTGGAGCGATCCGGCCGGGAGCAGCCCCGACTCGACGAGGATGCGCACCCACGCCTCGGCGAGGTACGCCGTCGGCGTCGCGGGCTTCACGAGCGTGGGCACACCCGCGAGGAAGGCCGGTGCGAACTTCTCGAGCGCGCCCCACACGGGGAAGTTGAACGCGTTGATCTGCACCGCGACACCCGGCAGGCGCGTGTAGATATGCCGTCCGAGGAATGAGCCGTCCTTCGAGAGCACCTCGACGGGGCCGTCGACGATCACCGACGCGTTCGGCAGCTCGCGGCGCCCCTTCGACGAGTAGGTGAACAGCACGCCGATGCCGCCGTCGACGTCGATCATCGCGTCGCGCTGCGTCGCTCCGGCGTGCTTCGACAGCTCGTACAGCTCCGCCTTGCGCTCGGTCAGCGCCTGCGCGAACTGCTTGAGCAGGAGGGCCCGCTGATGGAATGTCATCGTGCTGAGGCTGCGCTGCCCGACCGTGCGCGCATGCTCGAGCGCGCCCGCGATGTCGGCGCCCGCCGCGCTGATGCGCGCGACCTCCTCGCCCGTCGACGCGTCTCGCACGACGGCGGCGTCGGTCGCGGCATCCGGTCGCCACCATTCGTCGCTCAGGTAGCTCGCCACGATCTGTGTCATCTGTCATTCCATTCGTAGAAGCCCCGGCCGGACTTGCGGCCGAGGTGCCCGTCGGCGACCATGCGGCGCAGCAGCTCGGGAGGTGTGTAGCGCTCGCCGAGCGTGCGCTCGAGCTCTTCGGCGATCGCGAGGCGCACGTCGAGTCCGACGACATCGGTCGTGCGCAGCGGCCCGATCGGATGCCGGTACCCGAGCTCCATCGCCGCGTCGATGTCCTCCGCGCTCGCGACGCCCTCCTCGAGCATGCGGATCGCCTCGAGCCCGAGCATCACGCCGAGCCTGCTCGACGCGAACCCGGGACTGTCGCGCACGATGATGGGGCGCTTGCCGAGGGCGGACACCCACCCGAACGCGTCGTCGACCACCGCGGAATCGGTGGACGAGCCCACGATGATCTCGACGAGCTGCGACGACGGCACGGGGTTGAAGAAGTGCAGTCCGAGGAAGCGCTCCGGACGCGCGAGGCTCTCGGCGAGGGCCTCGATCGGGATCGACGACGTGTTCGTCGCGAGCACCGCACCGGGCGCGATCGCCGCCTCCGCCCGCGCGAGCTCGGCGGCCTTGAGGGTGCGATCCTCGGGAACCGCCTCGACCACGAGGCCGCACGACGCGAAGAGCGACACGTCGGTCGTGATCGTGAACGCCGACGAGAGCGCGTCGAGCGGTGAGAGCGGCTCGCCCGCGGTGGCAGAGCGCTCGGCCGTGCGACGGAGGGAATCGCGGATGCGGCGCCCCGATGCATCCGCCGACTCGCGGTCCCGCTCGACCACGACCACGCGTGCACCGGCAACGGCGAACGCGTGCGCGATGCCGGAGCCCATGCGGCCGCCGCCGAGCACGCCGACGCGCTCGGGCACGCGCGAGGTCAAGCCGGCGGCGGAGTCCTCGGTCGCCGCGCGGGCGTTGCCGTGGGTCGACGGGCTCACCCCGGGCGAGCGCGCGGCGCCCCACCCCTCGGGCCCGGAGCGAGCGAAGCGAGACGACGGGTCAACGGAGCTCATCGCTTCTTCCTCTCGAGGAAGTCGGTCATGCGGCGGAACTTCTCGGGACTCTCGAACAACTCTGCCTGCAACTCGAGCTCGATGTCAGGGTGTGCCTCTTCCGGTGCGAGGAGCGCGCGCTTCGTGTGCATCGTGGCGAGACGATCGTTCGCGGTGATCCGATCAGCGAGCGCGTGTGCGGCGGGCAGCAGGTCGTCGGGCTCGTGCAGTGACGACACGAGCCCCCAGGCGAGGGCGGCCTCGGCGTCGAGCACCCGACCCGTGAGGAGCAGCTCGCTCGCTCGGGCGTCGCCGACGAGCCGCGGCAGCAGCCAGGTCGCACCGGCGGCCGCGATGATGCCGAGGCCCGTCTCCGGGTTGCCGATGCGCATGCGCGGCGT
Organism: Microbacterium immunditiarum; assembly: GCF_013409785.1. NCBI lineage: Bacteria > Bacillati > Actinomycetota > Actinomycetes > Micrococcales > Microbacteriaceae > Microbacterium > Microbacterium immunditiarum. The sequence continues at coordinate 170,624 of NZ_JACCBV010000001.1, read as the reverse complement.
GCCGATCCGCAGGTCGGCGGCATAGGCGAGCTCGGCGCCGCCGCCCAGCGCCCAGCCGTCGATCGCGGCGATCACGGGCATCGGGAGCGCGCGGATGCGGCGGAAGGCGTGCGCGTTGATGCCGCGGCGCGCGTTCTCGGCGCGCCGGTCGCGCAACTGGGCGATGTCGGCTCCGGATGCGAACACGCCGTCGGCGCCCGTGAGGATGAGCACCGCCGGCGACGCCTCGAGCTCTGCGCACAGGGCATGGAGGGCGTCGATCATCGCCTGGTCGATCGCGTTCCGGGCCTCGGGACGATCGAGGGTCGCGACCACCCGATCAGCCAGGCGCTCGACGCGCAAGCAGGCGCGCGTCGCGGGCTCGGGCATCGTCGTCCTCTCGATCGCCATTACTTACCGATCGTTCAGGAATTATGGCAGAGACGACCCGCATCCGCCACCGGCGGTGACAGACTGGAGCCCGTGACGACCGCCGCCGAGCCTCCCGTCGCCTCGCGCCGAGGCCGCCCGGGCTACGACCAGGACGCGGTGCTCGACGTCGCCGTCGCCGTCTTCAACGAGCACGGCTTCGATGCGACGCCGATCTCGGCCCTCGCCGACCGGCTCGGGCTGTCGAAGTCGGCGCTCTACCACCACTTCGACTCGAAGGAGCAGTTGCTCGGCGTCGCGCTCGAGGAGGCGCTCGGCGCCCTCGAGGGAGTCCTCGTCGAGCCCGGCGCGACCGAGGGCACCGCGACCGAGCGGCTGGCGTTCGTGCTCCGCGGGGCGGTGCGCGTCCTTGTGGCGCGACTTCCGTACGTGACGTTGCTGCTGCGCGTGCGGGGCAACAGCGCGGTGGAGCGCTCGGCGCTCGAACGCCGTCGGGCGTTCGACCACGCGATCACCGCGCTCGTGCGCGAGGCGCAGGCCGAGGGGTCCGTGCGCGCCGACATCGAGGCATCCGTCGCCACCCGTCTCGTGTTCGGCATGGTCAACTCGATCGTCGAGTGGTACCGGCCGACCGGTCCCGAGGGCGCCGACGAGCTCGCGGGCGACGTGCTCGCCGTCGCGCTCGACGGCTTGCGCACGCGCTGATCCCGGGCGTGCCGTCGGGGCGCGGCGAGGGGCGAGACCTACCCTGGACGCATGAGCGGCACGACACGGCGACGGCGGCATCCGCCCGCGGTGTATCGGCGGCGCCGGCTGACGGTGCTGCTGGGGCTCTTGATCGTGATCGCTGCGATCTGGCTCCTCATCGCGCAGCCGTGGCGCAGCTGGGCCGACGCGTTCGCGGCCGGCCCTGCGGCCACTCCGTCGAGCACCGAGACGACGGATGCCACGACCGCCATCCCTGCGCCCGAGATCGGCGGTTCGCAGACCCCTGCCGCGGAGGAGGCGGGCACCGAGGCGCCGCCGGGGACGTCGACGCCACCCGAAGAGGGATCCGCCCCGCCGTCCACGACGCCCGCGATCGATCCCTGCCGCGCGCGGGATGTGACGGTCGAGGCGGTCACCGACCAGGACACGTACGCGTCGGGCCAGAACCCGCAGCTGTCGATCAGGCTCACGAACGTCTCGGCGCAGGACTGCACGATCAACGTCGGCACCGCGACGCAGTCGTTCGTCATCAGCAGCGGCAGCGACACGTGGTGGCGTTCGACGGACTGCCAGTCGGCTCCCAGCGACGTCGTCGTCACGCTCAAGGCCGGCCAGGCCGTCGCCAGCGCGACGCCCATCGTGTGGGATCGCACGCGCTCTTCCATCTCGACGTGCGGTGACGACGAGCGGCCGCGAGCCGGCGCGGGGGGCGCCTCGTATCACCTCAGCGTCGAGATCGGCGGCTTCACTTCGACGCAGTCGAAGCAGTTCCTTCTATACTGATCCGTCGTCGAGTACTGTGAGCCCATTCACTGGGCCTCTCTGCAGGGCCCGATCCCGTTAAATGAGAGTTCTCTCATCGTCTGTCCCCCGAAGAGGGGACAGACGAATGTTTCGAGCTCACCTAGCCTTGAATCAGCTCCCGAGCGGAGATGGCTCGCGCTGACCCCAGACAGCGATACTCGACCCCAGCGAGTTGCGAGCACCGCGGTGAGCAGTCGGCCCTCTCGGGTCGCCCATCCCAAGGCGATCTGAGAGGGCCACGCTCGTCGCTGCCCACCGCCACTACGCTGGACGGATGGCATCGGGCAAGCAGAGTCGTGCGAAGCGCAAGGGCTTACCGCCGCTCGAGTTTCGCAACGCACAGCTCGCCGATGCGCTCCAGACGCAGGACATGGCGGCCGTCGCATTCGCGCTGCGGCACGGCCCGACCGTCGTCCCGTTGCTGCGCGTCGGCGAGCGCGACAATCCGCTCGACGCGGGCGAGGTCTGGACCTATCGCGACCCCCGCACGGGCGACGTCGCGCTGTTGCTGTTCAGCGACGCCGCGAACAAGCCCGAGTCACTGCCGCCGGGGGTCGCCCTGCAGTCGCCGGCTTGGCTCCGGGCCTTCCTCGAGGTGCACGAGGACGAGATCACGACGGTGTTCTTCGACATCGCGGGCCCGCACGCGATGCAGGCCTCTCCGGCCGACCTGATCGCCGCGCTCGACGCGTGACCACCCGGCGGCGCCTCACTCAGTGAGAGTCCGACCTGCGCAACACTCCCACACGGATCTCGACATCACGGTACCCGTTTGGCAGACTCCCGCGAATGGAGTTCGTGATGGTCGCCTTCGTGTGCGCCGCGGGTCTCATCATCCCCGTGGCGCTCGGGTTCGCTCCGAGCCAGCGCCGGCGCGCGCGCGGCCGCTGAGGATCTCACCATGACCGCCCGCGCTCGCCCTTCTCCTCCGGGGCGGCGGTGGGCCGGGGCATCCGTGCTCGTCGTCGCGCTTGCGCTGTCTGCCTGCGCCGGATCGTCGGGCGGAGACGTTCCGTCATCGGGTCCGCTGGCGGTGTATCCGAGACCGGATGCCGGCATGGACGCGCTCCTCGAGGGAACCCTCGTGCTCGACCCTGCGTGCGTGCAGGTCGCGTCACCGGAGGGGCACATCGCGGTGCCGGTCTTCCCCGCGGGCGACGCGACGCTCGAAGCGGATGGCACCGTCCTCGTGTGGGACGGTGAGGAGTACCGCCACGGCGATCGCATCGCCCTCGGCGGCGGGTTCTCCCCCGTGAGCGGCGGCTATGTGCCGGCGGCCTGCGAAGGGCTGGAGCTCTTCGCAGTTGCGCCGGCCTGACGGGCCGGATCGAGTGCTGAGCGGATGTCAGTGTGCGCGAAGTCGCCGCCGACATACAGCAGCGGCTCGCGCCGCTCGGTCGCGAGGGCGTAACTGAAGCAGTCGCCGAAGTTGAGCCGAGCCGGATGCCCCGACCCGCGTCCGTAGTCGCGGTACGCCTCCCGTGCGATGCGCGCCTGCTCGGCGGTAGCGGGAACGATCTCGATGTCGTCGAACAGCTCGTCGAAGAGGCGGCTTGCGACGGGGTTCTGCCGAGCGTCGATCACGACGGATGCCTCAACGTACGTCGCCGCCGACATGAGGCGCCGATTGGCGCTCGCCATGGCATCCGCCAGTTCTTCTGATCCCGGTTCTGCGAGCGCGATCGCGATGAGCGCCGACGTGTCGATGATCACCGGGGAAGTCCCGTGTCGCGGTCGTACAGGCCGTCGGCGTAGGCCCACAGATCGATGGCCGCACCGTCGTCCGCGACGGCAGCCTGCAGCTCCGCCACCGCTTGACGGATCCGCCGCTCGCGCTCGGCGCGGCGCCGCTCAGTGCGCAGCGCGTCGAGCTTGTCGCGGACTGCGGCCTCGACGGCGGACGTCTGACTGACGCCGAGAGCGTCAGCGAGTTCACGCACGGCGGCGTGAACATCCTCATTCTTGATGTTGAGACTCACGGTAGAAGTCTACCTGAATTGTCTACCCTGTCTACCTAGAACGCAGGAACGTCGTCGCCCACCCGCGGCTGCACGTCGACTCGCAGCCGATCGAGCGCCGCCCGCAGCGACGTGCTCGACGAGTCGACGATCGTGCGGTAGCCGAGCCGCTCGGCCTCGGTGCGCCGCTGCGCGGCTTGCGTCACCGGACGGATCTCGCCCGACAACGACAGCTCGCCGATCGCGGCGGTGCTGCGGGGGAGCGAGCGATCGCGCAGGGCGTTCGCGACGGCGACCGCGATCGCGAGGTCGGCCGCGGGCTCGACGAGCCGCACGCCGCCGACCGTCGAGACGTAGACGTCCTGGTCGGACACCCGGATGCCGGCTCGCCTCTCGAGCACCGCGAGCACCATCGCGACGCGCGCCGCATCGACGCCGTTCACGACGCGACGCGGGTTCGGGCCCTTGTTCTCGACGGTGAGGGCCTGTACCTCGACAGGGAGCGCCCGCCGACCCTCGAGCGCGATCGTGACGCACGTGCCTGCGACGGGCGCGCCGTGTCCGAGGAACAGCGCGCTCGGGTCGGGAACCTCGGCGATGCCCGAGCCGGTCATGTCGAAGCATCCGACCTCGTCCGTCGGCCCGAACCGGTTCTTGAGCGCGCGCACGAACCGCAGCGACGTCTGCCGGTCGCCCTCGAAGTGGCACACGACGTCGACGAGGTGCTCGAGCACGCGCGGGCCGGCGATCGACCCGTCCTTCGTGACGTGCCCGACGATCACGACGGGCAGGTCGCGCTGTTTCGCGACGCGGATGAGTGTCGAGGCGACTTCGCGCACTTGAGACGGATGCCCCGCCATCCCCTCGGACAGCGCCGACGACACCGTCTGCACCGAGTCCACGATGAGCAGCTCGGGCTGCACCTCGTCGACGTGCCCGAGGATCGTCGCGAGATCCGTCTCGCTCGCGAGGAACAGCTCGTCGTGGAGCGCGCCGGTGCGTTCGGCGCGCAGGCGCACCTGTGCGGTCGACTCCTCGGCGCTCGCGTAGAGCACACGCTGCCCGTTGCGCGCGGCCTGCACCGCGACGTCGAGCAGCAGCGTCGACTTTCCGACGCCCGGCTCGCCCGACAGCAGGATCGCGGCCCCCGGTACGAGGCCTCCGCCGAGCACCCTGTCGAACTCGCCGACGCCGGTCGTTCGGCGGGGCGAGTCGCGCGTGTCGATCGCCGTGATCGGCCGCGCGGCGCGATCGGCAGCGGGCGCCACGGGCGCGATCGTACGGGTGATGCCGGTCTGCTCGGATGCCTCGACCACCGTTCCCCATTGCTGGCACTCGCCGCAGCGCCCGACCCACTTGATCGTCGTCCACCCGCACTCGGTGCACCGGTAGGGAGCGGTGGCGGTCGGGCGTCGGGAGGCCATGCGGCCAGGCTATTCGCCGCGTGCGACATTGCCGGATCGGGGGCTCGGCGTGGCCCGGTGTCGCGATGTGAGGCGGTGCTCGGGCGGCATCCGTTGCGGCTGTCGCCGCGTCAGCGGAGGGAGTCTGCGACCTTGAGCAAGGCGTCGGCCGAGTGGCGGAACAGCTCCAGTTCCTTGGGTGAGAACGACGTCTCGCGGATGGGCGCCGCGCCCGTCGCGCTCACGATGGACGGCACCGACAGGGCGACGCCGTCGACGCCGTGGAAGTCGTGCAGCACCGTCGAGACGGGCATGACGGCGTGCTCGTCGTTGAGGATCGCCTCGACGATGCGTGCGGACGACAGTCCGATCGCGTAGTTCGTGGCACCCTTGCCCTGGATGACCTTGTAGGCGGCGTCGCGCACGTCGACGGCGATCTCGTCGAGCTCGCCGGGTGTGAAGGGGGCGGAGCCGTCGGCCGGTCGCCAGTCCAGGATCGGCACGGTGCCGATCGTGGCCGCCGACCACAGGGCGAACTCGGTGTCGCCGTGCTCGCCCACGATGTACGCGTGCACGCTCGACGTCGAGACCCCGGCGCGCTGCGCGAGCAGCCACCGCAGGCGTGACGTGTCGAGGACGGTGCCCGAGGCGAAGATGCGCTCGAGCGGCAGGTCGGTCGCCTCCTGCGCGAGCACCGTCAGCACATCGCACGGGTTCGTCACGAGGACGTAGATCGCGTTCGGCGCGACCTCGAGCAGCTGCGGCATCATCGAGCGGATGATCCCGGCGTTGACCTCCGCGAGCTCGATGCGCGTCTGCCCCGGGTTCTGCTTCGCCCCCGCGGTGATGACGACGACGTGCGAGCCCTCGGCGACCGAGACGTCGCTGCCGCCGACGATGTCGCTCGACCCCGTGAACTGCGTGCCGTGCGCGAGGTCGAGCACCTCGGCCTCGACCTTCTCGGTCGCGATGTCGTACAGCGCGACGTGGCGCGCCGACCCCCGGATGAGGCACGCGTACGCAGCGCTCGAGCCGACGCTCCCCGCGCCGACGACGGTGACTTTCGAGTTCTCGATGACGGCCATGGGGTCAGTCTGGCAGGGGGCGAGTGGAGTGGGCCAGGGTGGCGCGGCGGATGCTCGGCGAGGGGCCAGGCGGTGGATGCGGCGCCGATTCGCGGCATCCGTCCGTCTGTCGTAAACTGGACGGCGGTGACGTGTCCGAGCGGCCGAAGGTGCAACTCTCGAAAAGTTGTGTAGGGTAACCCCCTACCGTGGGTTCAAATCCCACCGTCACCGCCAGCCTGAAGGCCCCGAGATCCGCGGAATTCCGCGGGAGTCGGGGCCTTCGCCATTCGCCGCGGACGCGTTTCACCCACATTTCACCCACAAGCGAATCCAGGTGAATCCGGTAGAGCCCTCTGATTGTGGCGGCGGACGAGGCACCCCGGTCGGTATCGAGGCGTGTCGTGGCCCCGTACTCACAGCCAGCGTTCCTCCTGATCCATTCGTACATTCGTCCACGGCTGTTGCGGAGTCAGGCCCAGCGCTACGGCTTCATGGCGGCCACGTGATCGCTGATCGAGGGATTACGCCGCAACCACACGGGAGGGGGGCGTAAGCAGCGCATCCTGGTTGAATACTTGTCGTGGCTTCGAAGTATGCCGGGACGATTGAGTTCAGTGACCTTCTGTTCGACCGGCACGCCCAGATGAGCATGATCTTTCTGCGTGGCCACCTTCTACTCGAACAGGCGCTGACGACGATTATCGAGCTCCGAGGAGAGCGGGCGAAGGTCGTTCTCGATCGCGCCTCCTTCAACGCGAAGTTGAACATCTGTGACGGTTTCGGGCTTGTGGACGAGGATCTTGCAACCGCGGTTCAGCTGGTGAATCGGGAGCGCAATCACCTGGCCCATCGCCTGGACGCGCTTGTAACGTTCGACCGGGTGTCTGCGTTGGTGGCCAAGATGCCCGAGCGGATTCGGACTGCGGTGGACGACGTCGTCTCTCTCACGCCTGACGAACTCACCGCGGAGGTGCAGCGGAGGGTCGCGAAGGCGAGGAAGCGCGGCGCGAACGATGAGCACATTCGTGCTCTCGAGATGGGATTCACGCAGGGGGCGCAGACGACGGAGTTGCTGAAAGGCCTCTTCTTGGTCCTAGCGATGGGGTTAGGCGGAGTCATCCAGCGGTTGCGCTACGAGGCGAACTACGGGGAGAAGCTCGATTCGTTCAAGTGGGCTTGCGCGATCGCAGAGATAGAGGAGACTGGCGCGACGCCTGAAAGCATCCGCGCGCGTCTGGCGCTACCGGATCCGCCTGACCCGCGCGATGCGCTCGGCGAGCTCTTCCGCTCGGCGTAGCTAGAGGCGGCTGGACGCAATCCGGCCGAGTTCGGTTCTGCTCCGAGCTGGGTCTAGAGCCAGCCCCCACCGCGTCCTGGTCGGGGAGCCTGCCGCGCGCTGGCACACTCGGACCGTCTCGCCAATGTCAGGTATAGATTCGAGTGATGTAGCGGCACACGCTCTCCTATGTAGTATAAATGTTCTAGCAATTGGAGCGCCCCGTGGAGGCTGCAACTCGAGAAATCGTCAATGTGTGGATGACGAACGGTGTACCGGCGGCGATGCTGTGGGGCGGACGGCGGTGGCGGGTGATCGACACGCCGACGCGGTTGCATGAAGAGCCTGACTATGTACCGCCTATGGTCACGCAACCGCCGGTGTGGCCGCAGGGCTGGCGGTTCACCGCGTCGACGGCACCGGGGAACTCTCGCGTCTTCGATGTCCGGCTGATCGCGGAGGCGTGGACGATCGTTGTGGTCTACGAATGAGCTCTGCGAGCGCGTTCGGAGCGGTGCTGGACCTGCCCGACTTCGATGCTGCGGGTCGCGATCGGTGGGAGCGCTGCGCGGGCGGCGAGTTGCTCGCGGTGATCGAGGCGCATCAGCTGGGCCGTGCCCGCACGACCTTCTACACCGCGTACGTGCTGGTCGACGGCAAGTGGTGGGATGTCGGCGCGCACCGCGACGCGCACGACGCGGTTGCGCGCGCGGAGGCGACGCTCACAGTTCCAGCGACCGAGAGGACGTGGGCGTTGTCCCCGACAGCGGTGCAGCAGCGTCGCGTTCACCGCCGGGGCCGCTGAACAGCGAGCCACGGCGCTTCGTCCTAGCCTCCACCGCCCGCGCCCTCGGCCGCCGGATGCCGCTGATGCCGGCGTGGGCGCGGTCGAGCGCTTCGGCGACGGCATCGAGGTCGTCGTCGAACAGGTCGCTATAGGTGTCTAAGGTCATGGCAGCACTGGCGTGCCCGAGCATGTGCTGGACCGCCTTAACGTTCGCGCCGGCGCTGATCGCGAGGCTTGCCGCGGTGTGCCGCAGATCGTGCGCGGTGACGTTCTTGAACGACGGGTCGATCTTCCGGGCGCGTTTGACGGCGGCGACGAACCATCCGTCCTGTGACGACGGCTGCCGCACGTGCTCCTCGCCGTCGCCGAATAGCAGACCCTCGTCGCCCTTGTCCGCCACGCAGTCGCGGATGCCCCGTTCGAGGAATCGGGGGAACGGGACGGATCGCTTCTCGTGGTCTTTCGGGGTGCCGACGATTATCTTCCCGCCGACGTCGACGGCGTTCTCTTCGATCCGTACACGCCGCCGGGTGAAGTCGACGTATTTCACTCGTATCCCGGTCGCCTCGCCCCACCGCAGTCCGGTGTAGGCGAGGAAGTAGACCAGTGTCGGGTACAGGGACGTCGCAGCGAGGATGTCGACCTGGGTGTGGGTGAGGTAGGCGTGCGGCTTCTTCTTCTTGCGGGGCATCTTGATCCCGCGCACCGGGTTGGAGGAGAGCCGTCGGTCTTTCACCGCGGTGTCCAGGATGCCGGCGAGGATGCCATACGCGCGGGCGACGGTCGTCGCCGACCGGCGTGTGCTCAGCTCGGAGACCCAGTCCTGTGCCTCGGAGTGCAGAATCGTCGCGATCCGCCGTGCTCCCCACTTCGGCTGGACATGCACCTCCCACGCGGACTGCAACGTCCGTGCATAGGAGGGCTTGACCACGCGCGTGCGGTTGAGCAGCCACGCCGGGCCGAGCTCCTCGATAGTGGCGCGGGCATCCTTCGGGTCGATGTACTCGTTGCGGGACTTGGCGACTTCGACGCGAGCGAGGAACTGCTCTGCGGCCTTGTGGGTTGTGAAGCCGCGCTTGTCGGTCTGGCTGTTGTCGGGCTTGCGATACCGGACCAGGTAGCGGCGGCCCTTCTTCGTCTTGTAGGGCTTGATGCTACCCATCGGCCTTTCGGCCGACGGGGAACGTGATGCCGTCGAGCAGGCCCGCGGCGCGAGCTCTGGTGGTCCAGTACACGGCAGTGCGGTTGGTGATTCCGAGTTCGTCCTGGACTGCCTTGATGGGCATGACGCCGGCGAGGGCGGCGACGCTGTAGATCAGCTGCACGAGTTCGAGGGTGTCGGGCTTGGGTCCGGCCTTGCGGGCTTGTGCGGCGAAGTCTTCGGGGATGAGCCGGCCTTCGGCGGTGGTGAGCTGGTCCACCGTGGCTCGGTGCGCGAAGAACTCGTGCTCGACCGTGATGCAGCGCGGCACCGCGGCGGTGAGCACTTCGCCGACGCGGACGGTGCGCAGCACGTTCGAGGTGACGTTGCCATCGGGGTTCACTGCGCGGGCAGTGACCGCGCTGACCAGATACCGCCCCGCCTCGGGACGGTAGTGGGCCTCGACGGTGGCGTCCACCTCGATGTCCTGCTCGGTGGCGGTCGCGACGAATGCCGGGACGATCTGCAGCGCGGCCCCGATCGGCACGGTGGCATGCCGCCACGTCACTGGCTTGCCGTCGAGGGTTCTCACGTCGACCTTCACCTCCTCAGTATGCCTTTCCGCGTCGCAGATCCGCTATTGCGTACCCTTGACGCGAATATACAGACCATGGTTCACTCTTGTCAATCCACGACGCGAGTAAGCAAGGAGAGTGAGTCATGGCGACACCGACGACATCGCGGGCCAACGAGTTGAGCCACACCTACCTGAGTCCGGAGCAGGTGGCGCGGATGCTTCCGGGCATCACGACCGCCCGGTTGGCGATGTGGCGGTACGAGGGCAAGGGTCCGAAGTTCCGCAAGGCCGGCCGGTCGGTGCTGTATGCGCTGGACGAGGTGGAGGCGTGGATCGAGTCCACCGTCCGGCAGAGTACCAGCGACGACGACTGGTGAGCGGGCCGGCCTCATGGTGGCGCGCAGACGCCGCGGCGAGGGATGGGAACAGCCAGAGCTCGACCTGTGGGGCGACCTCGACGGCACAGACGAAGGAGACGGCGATGGCGGCGCAGCGGATGCCGACGGTGGTGGGGATGATCCTCGTCGCGGCGGCGGTTCTGATCAGACAGGCACGGAGGATGAGGGCGATGAACCAGCACGGACGGCACGTGGAGCGGCACTGGCGGGCGCACCGCCCGGCATCGACCGCGCACCTTCAGGATCGGGAGGCGTTCTTCACCGCGGCCGGGGAGGAGATCCAGAACCGGATCGCGCAGCTGACCCCGCAGCTGGCGGGCCCGGACCTGCCGGGGGAGGACTCGCTGGCGAAGGTGGCGAGGCTGAGCAACGCGCGGGCGCGGGCGACGGAGATGGCGCTGTCCGACTCCGGTCTGTTCACGACGTCGGAGCTGACCCGGGACGAGTGGGAGTGGACGACCCAGGAGCACTCCGAGGGCCTGATCTCCTGGGCGTACCGGATGCAGGAACAAGCGGACGGGTGGGTCGACCACGGCCTGACGGTCGAGGACGCCGCGGACAGGTATCTGCTGCCGGAGACCTTCCTGCGGGAGATGGTCTCCTCGAGTTCCCCGAGACGGTTCCTGGAGACGCACCCGCAGGAGTGGGAGGAGAGCGTGGAGGCCCGCTGGGCTCGCGACTCTCAGACCGGGTAGCTGCCCCGTCGTTCCGGCCTGATCCGGACCGGCCGCTGGTCCCGTCCGGGGCGAAGGCGAGGTTCGCGGCGAACATCGCCGCCATCGACCTTCTGCGCACCCTCGACCGGGAGCACCGCCCCGCCACGGCGCAGGAGCAGGTCGTGCTGGCGGGGTGGTCGAGCTGGGGTGCCATCCCCGATGTGTTTGACGACCACAACACCGACTGGGCCACCGAGCGGGAGCAGTTGCGCACGCTGCTGGACGAGCAGGCGATTGCCGCGGCGCGGCGGACGACGCTCAATGCGCACTTCACGGATCCCGCGCTGGTCGCCGTCATCTGGGACACCGTCACCGCGCTGGGGTTCGACGAGGGGCGGGTGCTGGAGCCGGGGTGCGGGTCGGGCAGTTTCCTGGGCCTCGCCCCCGCGGTCGCGCGCATGGTGGGGGTGGAGTTGGACCCGACGAGCGCGGCGATCGCGCGGGCGCTGTACCCGGGTGCGACGGTGCGGGCGGAGTCGTTCGTGGACACGAAGTTCCCGGGCGGCTGGTTCGACGCCGTGGTGGGGAATGTGCCGTTCGGGAAGGTCGCGTTGCACGACCCCGTCGATAACACGAACCGGCACAGCATTCACAACCATTTCGTCTTGAAGTCGCTCAGGCTGACCCGCCCCGGCGGCATCGTCGCCGTGCTGACCAGCCACTACACCCTGGATGCGGTCAATCCCGGTGTCCGCCGCGAGATTGCGCAGTACGCGGACCTGGTCGTGGCGGTGCGGCTTCCCACCGGGGCGCATCGGCGCACCGCGGGTACCGAGGCGGTCACCGACCTGCTCATCCTGCGCCGCCGAGACCCAGACACCGCACCCGCGGGCCCGAGCTGGGAACAGGTGGTCACGCGAGAGGTCGACGGCGTTCCGATCGGGATCAACACCTACTTCGACGAGCACCCCGACCATGTCCTCGGCGACCTTGCGGTGGATCACGGTCTGCACAACGGCACCCTCGTCGTCCGCTCCGGCGACCTCGACACGGTCCCCGCCTGGCTGCGGGAGGTGCTCGCGCCGCTGCCGGATTACGCGCACCGGCACGGCCTCGACTACCAGCCTCGCCCCGAGCCGAACCCGGATGAGCCCGCCGTTGAGGAGGAGTCGGTGGTGCCGGCGGGGTCGGAGTGGGACGGCACCCTGCACGCCCGTGATGACGGCGGTTTCGAGGTCACCGCCGACAGCATGCGGGTCCCATTCGCAGTCCCCAAGACGGCGCGAGGGGAGTTGCGGCTGCTGCTGCGGCTACGGGACGCGGCGATCACGCAGCTGCACCTCGAGCGCGGCACGCTGGACGATACCGAGGAGATCACCACCGCCCGCAACCGGCTCCAGCTGTTGTGGCGGCAGTACGTGAACCGGTACGGGCCGATCAACCGATACACCACCGCGGGCACCGGCCGGGTGGACGACAACGGCGACCCGATACTGTCCCGCCGCACGCCGACGGCGCCGCGGTTGCTGCGTGAGGACCCGTACGGGCCGCTGGTGTTCGCCCTGGAGGTGTTCGATGACGACACCCAGGAGGCGCAGCCGGCGGCGCTGCTCACCCACCGGGTCATCACCCCGCGCCCGCAACGCCTGGGCGCCGACACCCCCGCCGAGGCGCTGCAGATCACCCTCGACATCCTCGGTCGCCCCGATATCGACCATATCGCCCGCCTCCTCGGCGACACCCCCGACCACGCACGCGAACGGCTCGGGGAGCTCGTGTTCGACGACCCGACCACCGGCGCCCTAGTGCCGGCGCCAGAGTACCTGTCTGGGAACCTCGCACCCAAGATCGCAGCTGCTCGTGCAGCGGCGGACACCGACTCCCGGTTCCAGGTGAACATGGCGGCGCTGGAAGCGGTGCTACCGGACCCGCTGACCCCGGGGGAGATCAGCGCTCGCATCGGAGCGGTGTGGATCAGCGAGGAGGTGCATGAGCAATTTCTGCGGGAGCTGCTCAACGATCCGAGGCTGACGGTGCGGTGCCCGCTGCCGGCGGAGTGGCGGGTGCGCAAGGCGATGCGCTCCACCGTGCGCGCCACCCAGGAGTGGGGCACCGAACGCCGCCCCGCGCCGGATCTGTTCACGGCCCTGGCGAACCAGACCCCGATCCGTGTCGACGACACCATCAAGGATGCCGACGGCACGGAGCGGCTGGTGTTCAACCCGACCGAGACAGCCGCCGCCCAAGACAAGGCCCAAGCCCTGCAAGAACGGTTCGAGGAATGGGTCTGGGAAGACCCCGCCCGCGCGACGGAGCTTTCCGCCGAGTACAACAGGAGGTTCAACTCCCTCGTGCTGCGCGACTACGCCACCGAGGCGGAGTACCTCACCTTCCCGGGCATGTCGGCGACGTTCACGCTGCGCGCGCATCAGAAGGCGGCGGTGGCGCGGATGATCTCCGAACCCGCCGTCGGCCTGTTCCACGAGGTCGGGGCCGGCAAGACCGCGGAGATGGTGGCCGGTGCGATGGAGCTGAAGCGTCTCGGGATGGTGAACAAGCCGGCCATCGTGGTGCCGAATCACATGCTTGAACAGTTCTCCCGAGAATTCATGCAGGTGTACCCGCAGGCGCGGATCCTGGCCGCCGGCACCGACGCCCTCACCGGCGACAAGCGGCGGCTGTTCGTGGCCCGGGTCGCGGCGAACGACTGGGACGCCGTCATCCTCACCCGCACTGCCTTCCAGCGCCTCGGCCTGGACCCGGAAGCGCAGACCGCGTTCGTCAACGACACCCTCGCCGTGCTCCGACGGGCGCTGACGGAGGTGGAGAAGGAGGACCGATTGACGGTGAAGGGGATCGAGAAGCGCATCCAGGCGGAGGAGGAGCGGCAGAAGCGGCTGCTGGACCAGCCCCGCGACCCCGGGATCAGCTTCGAGGCCACCGGGATCGACTACCTCATCGTCGACGAGGCCCACGACTACAAGAACCTGCACACCGCCTCTCATATCCCGGACGCGAACATCGACGGGTCCGCCCGCGCCCTGGACCTCGCCCTCAAGCTCGACTACCTCCGCCGGGTGCACGGGAACCGGGTGGTCACCGTCGCCACCGCCACCCCGATCGCCAACAGCATCACCGAAGCGCACGTCATGTCCCGCTACCTGCGCCCCGACCTGCTGCGCGCGGCGGGCGTGGAGGCGTTCGACAGCTGGGCGGCCACGTTCGGTCAGACGGTCACCGAGGTGGAGATGGCCCCCACCGGCGGCGGCAAGTTCCGGGTCAAGACAAGGTTCGCGCGCTTCCAGAACGTGCCGGAGATGCTGCGGATGTGGCACACCTTCGCCGACGTGAAGTCCGCCGAAGACCTCGACCTCCCCACCCCGCTGCTCACCGAACGGGCCGACGGACGCCGACTGCCCGAGACGGTTGTTATCCCTGCGACCGACGAGGTCCTCGACTACGTGCGGCTGCTCGGGGAACGGGCCGAGGCGGTCGCCGCGCACGCGGTGCCACCCACCGAGGACAACATGCTGAAGATCTCCACCGACGGCCGCAAAGCCGCCCTCGACATCCGCCTCGTCCACCCCACCGCCACCCCGCTCGACGTGCCATTGGATGTGGTCGCGGACCGGATCGCCCGCATCCACCACGACCACGCCGACGACAACTTCCTCGACACCCGCACTGGGGAGCCGTCGCCGCTGCGGGGCGCACTGCAGCTGGTGTTCTGCGACCTGTCCACCCCCACCGAGGACCGGTGGAACGCGTACCAGGACCTCCGGAACCGACTCACCGCCCGCGGTGTCCCGGTGGAGCGGGTGCGGTTCGTGCACGAGGCCCGAAACGACGCCGACAAAGCCCGCCTGTTCGCCGCCGCCCGGGAAGGGCGCATCAGCGTGCTGATCGGGTCCACCCAACGGATGGGGGTCGGCACCAACGTGCAAGCGAGGGCGGTCGCGCTGCACGACGTGGACTGCCCGTGGCGGCCCGCCGACGTCGCCCAACGCCACGGCCGCATCCTCCGCCAAGGCAACCAGAACGCGGAGGTGCGGATCTACCAGTACGTGGTCGAGCACACCTTCGCCGCCTACATGTGGCAGACCATCGAACGCAAAGCCCGGTTCATCGCGCAGATCATGCGCGGGAGGCTCGACGTCCGCGAGATCGACGACATCACCGGCGACACCCTCACCGCCGCCGAAGCCAAAGCCCTCGCCTCCGGCAACCCCCTCCTGCTCGAACGCTCCGTTGCTCTCAACGAGACCGCCCGTCTGGAACGCCTGGAACGCGCCTGGCACCGCGGACAGTCCACGCTGCGCGCCGCCGTCACCCAGGCGGAACGGTCCCTGGACGCTGCTACCGCCGATCTCGCCGCGCTCACCGCGGCGGTCCCGCGGGTGCAAGACCTGTCCGGGGAGAAGTTCCGGATCACGATCGGGGACCGCATCTACACGTCCCGCACAGACGCGGCCACCGCCCTAGCCCGGTGGGCGACCACCGCCGGCATCGCCTATGCCCGCCCCGTCATCGACGACCGGCCCCGCGGCCCCGTCGGACAGATCAGCGGATTCCCCATCCTCGCGCGCACCCGCACCGACCTCGGCCACATCCACCTGGTCCTCGAGCTGGACGGGATCCCCGGCGGCACCATCCGCATCCCCGTGGACAAGGCCCTGGACGCGCAGGACTGGGGCACCATCCGCATGCTGGAGAACCGACTCACCGGCATCGACCAGCTCATCAGCACTGTCCGCACCCGCATCGCCGACGCCACCACGACGCGCGACGACGCCGAGCGGTCTCTGACCGCGCCGTTCAAACACGCCGCGGCCCTCGACACCGCCCGCGCCGAGCTTGCCCGTATCGACGCCGCCCTGCAGAACGACGCGACCACCACCGACCCTGCCGCCGACCCCGTTCCGCAGCGTGACGTCGGTCGCATGGCGGGCGTGGACGCGGCGGCGCCGCACACGGTGCCGGGAATGGTGGCAGCGCCGGGGGGTGCGGGATGGTCACGGTGACCGTGTACTCCACCGGACCGGGCTGCGTGCGCTGCCGGCTCACGCTCCGCAAGCTCGACGAAACCGGCATCCCCTACAGGGTCGTCGACCTCTCCGAGGACTCGAACGCTCCCGCCCACGAGTACCTCACGGTCGATCTCGGGTACTCCGAGGCGCCCGTCGTGATCGTTGACGGGGAACCTGACCACCACTGGTGCGGGTTCCGCCCCGACCTCATCGACCGCCTCCACAAGTGGGCAACTTTGTCATCCGGTGCATCATGACGGTCTTCGCGCAGCACCATCCCAGCCCCGTCGGCCGCTCCTCCCGGCAGGCAGCCGCGGATGCCTTCTTCGCCCGTCCCGCCACCCCCGAGCTCTTGTCGCGGGTGCTGGCGGAGGCTGGCACCCCGGCCGTCCTGCTCGAGGCGTGGCAGCGGGACTGCGACCGCGCCCGCGCAGCCTCGGCTGCGGTCACCGAAGCCCTCGCGGCCAGGCTCGGCGCGGATGCGAGGGCCCGGACGGCGGAACGCGCCGCGGCGGAAGCGGAGGTGCGGGAGCGGAAGGAGGCATACCGGCAGCGGGAGCGGGAACGCAAGGCGCGGTGGATCGCGGCGAACCCGGAAAAGATGCAGAAGCAGCGGCGCCGGTGGCGGGAGGGCCACCGCGACCAGGTGCGCGCGTCCGGCCGCGCCTACTACCACCGCAACCGCGACGAGCTGCTCGCCGCCACGAAACGGCGAAACCAGGACGACCCGGCCACCCGCGCTGCCCAGCAGCGCCGGTACTACGAGAAGAACCAGGAGCACCTCACGCAGCGGCAGCGCGAGTACCGCGCCGACCCCGAGGTCAAGGAGCGCTACAACGCGTACAACAAGGAATGGCGACGACGCGAGCGCGCCCGCATCGCCGCAGGCCTCCCGCCGCGACGGCTGCACCGCGTCACCGCCACCGAGCGGCGGGCCAACCACGACGCGGCTGAAGCGTTCTTCACCCGCCCCCGCACCCCCGCCCAACGAAACCGGACCCGCCAGGAGGAAGAGCCCACCCCGCTCGAGCTGATCGCGGCATGGGAACGTGACAGCGCCCGCGCCCGAGAAGCCTTCGCCTACCCGCAGCGACGCGCCGAGCTCGCACAGCGCCGCGCCCGGGAGCAGGCGCGACAGGAGGCCCATTTGTCCGCGATCCAGGCGGCGCGGGAGGCCGAAGCGTCGCGGATGGATGAGATCGCCCGGGCCATCAACGCCCGACTGCGACTGCCCGCCCGGCGCCGCGACCCGCACCACAACGACCCCGCCGCCCCACACACCCCAGGCGTCTCCCCGCGATCCCGCGGCGGACCATCCCTGTAACCCGCCCGAAGTGCCGTCATACTCAGAACCGGAAGGACACCCACTCATGCTCGACCGTTCCGAAGCCGAATCCCTCCTCTACCGCGTCGCGTCCGCGGCGCTCAGCTACTACCGCGACAAGCCCACACAGGAGCCCGGCTACCACATCGACGAAGACATCGACTGGTGCCTTCGGCCCCTCGGCCACCTCCCCGACCGCCACCTGCAGGCCCTACGGGCTGTGGGGAACCGGCGACCGCACCGTCCTGACCCGGCGGCACCGCACCACGGTGGAAGGATCCCGCGCCGCCACCTCCTACGGCGAACACGTCGCCACCGAACTGACCACGGCACTCGTCGAGCGCGGGCACGCGATCATCACCGGCGCTGCCTACGGCATCGAAGCGGCCGCGACCCGCGCGACCCTGACCGCGCTCGGCACCCCGATCGCCGTGCTCGCCGGAGGCATCGACCGCCCCTACCCCGCCGGGCACACATCCCTGCTGGAACGGGTCGCCGCGACCGGCGCGGTGATCAGCGAAGTGCCCCCGCGACACACGCCGACGAAGTGGCGCTTCCTGGCCCGTGGCCGGATACTCGCCGCGCTTGCCCAACAGATCGTGATCGTCGAAGCCGGATGGCGATCCGGAGCGCTGAACACCGCCACCCACGCCATCGCCCTCGACCGGTTCCTCGGCGCCGTTCCCGGCCCGATCACCAGCGCCGCGTCCGCCGGGTGCCACCGCGTCATCCGCGAACTCGACGCCCACCTCGTCACCAGCGCCGACGACATCCCCACCGTCGACAACACGTAGCAGCCCCGGGGTGGGCGGCGACCCGCACCAGAGCCGCCCACCCCTCAACCTCACGGAGAACTCATGGACGACCTCAGCAGCGCGATCGACGCGCTGATCCACGACGCAGACCTCGACACAGCCGGCCCCTGGTCCGGCGCCGCCCCACTGCGGTTCACCAGCGGCTACCAGAGCCCCGACGACCTCGACACCGCCAACGCCCGCTACCAGTTCGAGCACGGCCGCTTCGCATGTAGCCCCGGCTCGCACATGTGGCACCGCGCCATCTGTGGCGGCACCCTCCGCCTCGACGACCACACCCTCGACACCTTCACCGCCGATCTCCGCTGCCCGCCCGACGCCCACCCGCGCGGCACCGACCGGTGTGCATGCGTAGGCGACCTCATCGAGATGACCGTCTGCGCAACGTGCGCATGGCACGCCATCGGCACCGAGAACGACACCGTCGAAGCCTGGCACGACCACGCCTTCCCCGGCTGGCGCAACCTGCCGATCCTGCCCGCCAAGCTCCGTGGCTCAATGGGCACCCAGAAGATGACCGGCAAGCTCGAAGACTGGCTGGCGGCCCACTACCCGGGCCGGTACCGCGCTCCGGGTGCGCCGATCCGCACCGATCGATCCGGCCTCGGCACCGTCACGTCCCCGCATACAGCCCCTACGGCGGCTACGACCTCGCCGTCGTCTCCACAACCACGCAGTCGTGACCCCGCTGTGCTCGGGGACGCCGGTACGATCAGGGCGAGGAAACCCGATGAACACTCAGATACCGCGGTGGCGAGTCAACGACACCGTCGCATACGACGTGATGCGCGAGACCGCGACCGCCCTGCAGGCCCGCATCCTTCAATCGGCCCGCACCGTCGGTCCCGCCGTGGAGAAGGCACACGCCGAGATCGCCGCCGTGCGCGAGGAGGTGTTCGCCGTCGACGGGTACGACCGCGCCGCCGTCGATGCACAAACGAAACGCCTCGCTGCACGTCTGGCCGAATTGACCGCGGACACCACGTGACCGCACCGCAGCCGGAACCCACCCCCGAGGAGCTCGCCCGGATCTTCGTCGACGAGATCCGCTCCATCCTTTTCCCCGATGATGCCGCCAGCGACTCCCCGGCCCTGATCCTGCTCGGCGGGCAGCCCGGCGCCGGCAAATCGCGCGCCACCCACAGCCTGCTGCGCGAGTACGACTTCGAACCAGTACCGCTCAGCGGCGACGACCTGCGCGCCTTCCACCCCCGCTACCGCGAGCTCATCACCCGAGACCCGATCCACGCGCCGGACGCCTTCGCGCCCGTCACCGCGGCATGGGTCCGCGCTGCCATCGACCACGCCCGCAACACCCAACGATCGCTACTGCTCGAAGGCACCTTCCACACACCTGAGCTCACTCTCGCCACCGCGCGCGCGTTCAGCGACGCAGGCTTCCAAGTACACGTCGTCGCGACCGGAGCGTCCCGCGCCGACAGCCTCCTCTCCGCCACCTCCCGCTACTTCCGATCCCGTCGCGAGAACCTCCCCGCCCGATTCACCTCCCGTACCGCCCACGACCGCGGTTACGACGGGACCACGGCGCTCGTCGCCCAGCTCGAGACCTCACCCCACATCGACCGCGTCACCATCCTCGACCGGGACGGCAAGGCAGGATTCGATGTACGCCGCGCAACCCCGCATCTGCCCGATGGGGAGTTCACCACTGCGACGGCTGCTCTCGAACGGGCACGCACACGACGGGTGGGGACCAGAACCGCGGTCGCGTGGCTCAGCGAACTTCGACGCATGACTCAGTACGCGGAAGCAACCAGACAAGTCACCACGCAGACCGCCGAACTACTGATTCCTCTCCACGAAATCGCCGTCCGCGACATTGTCCCCACCATCCCCCTGCCAGCAGGAAGCGAGCCCGGACGCAAGCTCGAAACACGCGTCGCTCAAGATCTCGCCGCTCTGCGACGCGCCGTCGTCGCACTCGACCCCGACGCCGCCGCGCCACATCGGACACCCGCCCCGGGCACGCCGAGCCCAGACCTCGCGCGCTGAGAGTGTCGGCGGCAGAGCGCCACGCAGCCGACAGCGAGTCGGGTCGCGGAGGTCCGACCCCACCGCTACGGTGGTAAACATGGCGGACCGGAACCCAGCAATTTACCAGTCGACTGATGGACTGGAGCGAGTCGTCGTTGACTTGGTTCGAGTGGGCGCCCGCGGCCATGCAGCGGGTGTGCGTCAGCTTGCCGGCCGTCTTGTTCGTGCGGTGCCGCCGACCGTCGGCGACCCAGGGGCGTTTCGGGTCGCCGTGCACGAGGCGCTCTCGGCGTCGAAGCCGTCCGCGGGGCTGCGGTTCGATAGCGGAGCGATCCCAGCCGACGGTGACGGAACGCACCCGCTCGTCGATGTGAATGCGCTCCCGATCGCGGATGAGCTCGTTGTCGATCAGCGGGTCGCGATCGAACTGAATGAGATCGTGGAGGAACGCAACCGCGCGGATGAGCTCGCAAGAGCCGGTGTTTCGCTGAGTCGAACGGTGCTGTTTTCTGGTCCGCCCGGAGTAGGCAAAACGCTCGCCACCCGCTGGCTGGCGCAGCGGCTGGGTGTACCACTGGTCGCTTTGGACCTTGCCTCAGTGGTCTCCAGCTATCTGGGCAGCTCCGGTCGAAACATCAAGTCGGTCCTGGAATACGCGAAGTCCGGCCCGTGCGTGCTACTCCTGGACGAGTTCGACGCGGTTGCCAAGCGTCGCGACGACGACTCGGACATCGGCGAGCTCAAGCGGGTCGTGAACGTGATCCTCGTCGAGCTTGACAGATGGCCCGACAGCAGCCTCTTAGTGGCTGCCACCAATCACCCCCAACTGTTGGATGAGGCGATCGACCGGCGGTTCGATCGGATCGTCGAGTTCCCTCTCCCCGACCAGACGCAGAGGCGGATGCTGTTGAGCAACGCGAACCATGGAGAGGCGTCTGCACAGCTCGTCGAGCTGACCGCGGCGCTCTGGGCGGGTGCCAGCCACTCCGTCCTGATGCGCTTCTGGGAGATTTGCCGGCGGAAGGCGATCCTGCACCAGCTAGCTCTTGAGGAGGCGCTCGTCTCTGAGCTGATCGCGCGCTTCCCGACGAGCGAGCTACGGGACCAGCTGTGGCGCCACGCGCACCAGACCCTCGAAATGTCCAACCGGCGCATCGCCGCCCTCGCGGGCGTGAGCCACCCCACAGTCGCCAGCGGGATCAGACGGGCAGGAGGCCAGAAGTGACCGACGTCAGTGCCACTGCCGGCACCACCCGGCGCCTGATGGTCAACGGCGAGGCATTGCGCATGGACGTCGAGTTCGCGCCCACCGGCGGCGGACCGAAATTCGAGCCGTACACCCCGGACGAGGCACGAGAGTGGCTGCTGCCACAGATCCGATCCACCCGATCGGCGGTCGCCGCGCTCCCGGACACGCTGCGAGCGGCCGACCGCGTCTACGTCGAAGCGAAGCTGCTTCCCAACTACATCGCCCCCACCTACTTCCCCGACGTCCTGCTCGCCTTCGTCGGCGCAGTTCCCGTCGGCTCACGCGCCGATACAGGCGAACTGCGCACCGCCACGAAGACGCAACACACCGGTACGCGCCGTCTCATCCTCGCCGTCGACGAATCCGCCCTCGAAGACCTCGAGGACCTGATCGACACGCACGGTGCCGGCCGCAGCGCCCAGCAGGCCTTCGCACAGATCCGTCGACTTGAGGAACTCGCACCACCCAAGGTCGGCACGGTGCTGCGAGTGCCCGAGGTCGCGGAAGCCTTGGATGGTGCGGAAGACACCCTCTGGGAGGCCGTCCTGCACCCGCAGACTGTCCGGTCCGGAGAACCGGTGGCGATCGACGATGACGCGCTAAGCCGCTGGACGGCGCTGGTGGCCGCGAATGGTGGGGCTGTCCATCACGAGTACCTTCGCCGCGTCGGCGGCCTCACTTTCGTGCCGGTGCGTGTCGCACCTGATCGTGCCCCCGAACTCGCCCGGTTCAATCCGCTCCGCGTGCTTCGACCGATGCCGGCCATCCGACCCCGACCCAGGTTCGGGCTGCGCAGCGCCAGCCGGGTTCTCCCTCCCGCCACCGCGCGACCGATCGCTGATGTCACCACGGTCGCCGTCTTTGACGGTGGTGTACACGACCCGAGCCACCCTGGTCTGTTCCCAAGCGCTGCCATCGATCTCACCCCTGAACCGGCCGAGTCCGACGAACTCGATCACGGCACCGGCGTCACCGGGGCCACCATGTATGGGCTGCTCGCAGCGGGACATCAGGCGACGCAACCGCCGCTGCCGGTGGAAAGCTTCCGTGTCATGCCGCCTCCGTTCGATCCGGGCGACTTGGACGGCTACTGGGTCCTCGACCAGATCAAGGACACCCTCGCCGACGACCGTCACAAGCTGGTCAATCTGAGCCTTGGGCCCGCGCTCGCCGTCGAGGACGACATGGAACCCAACCGGTGGACGGCCGAACTGGACCAGCTCGCCTGGGAACGAGACGTCGTCTTCGTGGTTGCCGCCGGAAACCACGGCGACCAAGACCGCCAGACCGGGCTCCACCGAGTAGAGGTTCCCGCCGACATGGCCAATGCCGTGTCGGTCGGATCGTGCGACATCCCCGCGCCGCATCGACCGTGGAGCCGCGCCCCCTACTCCTCGATGGGTCCCGGGCGCGCCGGGCGCCGCACGCAACCCCTGGGCGTCCAGTTCGGCGGTGTCGACCAGCGCATGTTCGACGTACTACGCGCCGACGGCACATTCTTGGAAGCCTCAGGCACCAGCTTCTCTGCACCCCTGGTCACCCATGCCCTCGCCGACCTGACCACACGGCTGCCGCGGGTGAACAGCAGTGTGCTGCGCGCGTTCGCTGTGCACTTCGCAGAGCGACACCGTGCGTTTATCGCAAAGCGAGACGAACTCGGCTTCGGTCGTCTTCCGTTGACCTTCGCCGACGCCATGGAATGCACGCCCGACCTGCTGCACGTACTGTACGTGGACCAGATCAGCCGCGGCGACATCCTCGGCTACCAACTGCCATGGCCGCGAACATTCGGCGGCTCGGCCAAGATGTCCGTGACCCTCGCCTACGCCTCACCTGTCGAGCCGACACAGCCCACCGAGTACACCTCGGCGTCCCTGGAGCTCACGCTGCGCCCCAACCGCAACATGTTTCGGTTCTCCCCGCCGAAAGGCTCATCCGAGCCGGCGCGGATCGCAGACCTGACCTCGGTGGAAGCACGCAACCTCCTCACGTCCGGGTGGACCAGCGGTCAAGAACCCGTGACGAAGACGCTGTCCGGCTCCGCAAGCCTGAACGAGGCCGATCTCCGCGACTCCGGGAAGTGGGAGACCCTACGGCATCACCGGGTGAGCTTCGCCGCAGGCGAGGTCAACGACCCCAGACTGGAGATCCGTTACGTCGCCCGTCGTGCCGGAGCCCTGGACGGCTCACCCACCGAGGTGCCGTTCGCGCTGCTGGTCACGATCACCGACCCCGCTAACGGTGGGGTGCTCTACGACGAGGTCGCCGCACAGTTCGCCGCGCTCCGGCCGGTGCAACGCGTCGCCGGCCGCGTGCGGCTGCGCGGCGGTCGCGAGAACAGTTGGTATTAGTGCACGCAGCTACCACGCACATCAAAGACGAGGCACTGTCCCGGGGCAGCCTGGGGCCGGCCGCGCTCGACATGATGACCGATGTCTTCGCTTACGAGCTTCCACGGTTCCCGGGTCTCGCCGCAACAGACGAGGTCGCAGATCTCGTCAACGAGTTCTTTCTCGACAAAGGCTCCGGCTACGCCAACGCGGTCATCGAGGTGCCCGATGACGACGCCGCCCGCCGTCTCACACGAAAGTGGGCAGTGCACTGGCTTGTCGACCGGGCACGGACCCTCCCGTTCGGGGCGCTCCGAAACCGCTTGGAGAAGCGCCTCGAGCGCTCGCCGCTGTTCGAACGCTCCGCCATCGACCACTATTGGCGACTGGCGGATGGTGGCGATGCCGATCGAGGCGTCACAGAGTCGCGGCTACGGCAGCTCGCGTCGAGCACTTTCGTGGAAACGATCCCCACGGCCGACGGGATCCAGCTCGGGCGGCGCGGTGAGCTGGAGGAACTCCTGCGGCGACTTCTGGATGAGGCCGGCCGGCTGCACATCAGCGACATCACCAGGATCTGCGCGGAGCGCTTCCCCTCGACGCTGGAGCCAGGCGACGCGGCATCGGCGACCGTGGATGCGGACTGGGAATACATCGAGGACGTTACACCCGCAGCTGACACGACCGGCACGACGGCGGACAAGCGACGCCAGGAGCGCACAGCCGAGAGCCTGATGCCGCTGCTCAGCGAGCGGGAGCTCGTTGTCATCCGGCACGCCGATGATGCGGTTGCACTGGCGGGGGCGCTGGGTGTCGGGCGCAGCAGCGCGTACACCATGATCGGCCGGCTCCGGGCACGCCTGGTCGAGCTCGCCGGTGACGATAAACAGGGACGAGAGGTGATGGTCGCTCTGGTCAGCTTGGTCTTGGACGATCCTTCGCCTGTCCCGTCTCTACGTGAAGAGGACAGAGAGGACTCCCGTGCCATCTGACGCCGCCGAGCGCTGGCTCGCCATCTCCGCACAATTCCCCATCGGACCCAAGCGCCCCGGCGCGACACTTCGCAGCACCCCACCCGCCGACAAGGTCAGCGCCGGACAACTGCGGCAAGCATCCTGGCAAGACGCCGACGCGGTCGTCCTCATCGAGTCCGTCGACGAGGATGCGGCCAGGGCCCGCATCTTCCCTGTGAGCCTCGAGCCGGGCGTGGGCGATGCCCGCGCCGTCATCATCGAGCCGGAAGCGAGCCCCCTCCACGGCGGCCTGGCCGTCTGGCCCGGACAGGCCGAATGGATCCCCTACGCCGCCCTCGATCAGGTCATCGCGGTGGCGGCCCCCGCCGTGCTCCGCGCCGTCCGCGACGCACCAACCACACCACCGCGTCTTTCCGGCGTGCATACCCGTGAGTCCGACCCGCCCCCCGGCTCCGGCGCCACCCTGGCTATCGACGAAATGTTTGACGCCATCGAGTTTCTCCAGCATGCCCCGACCGTTACCGCCTCAAGCGCAAGCCCACGTCCCCGCCCGCTGGAGATCCCCCTGCAGCAGATCATCGACACCCTTCGCGTACCGCAGCCGCGTGCGATGGCGATACGGCTCGGCAAAGAACCTCTCTCAATCGAGGAAGCCGAACAGTTGGCGTCGGCGGCAAATGTCCCCGCCGAAATGATCTTGGCCGCGCTGTCTCCTTTGCCCTGGGACCTCCTCCGGGAGCTGCACGAGCCACGCTGGCGTGCGATCATCCGGGAACGTGCGACGGACAACGACGAGACGCACGCCCGCACCCGCCTCGGATACGAGGCGTATCAGCTCGCCGCACGCGAGTCGGGCACCGGGCGGGATCTTTGGCGGCAGCGGATCGCCGCTGTTCTTGCCCGCGAGGGCAAACAGTAGCGTGCCGCAGATCTTCGACGCGACACCTGCCCAGGTCGACGACATGATCGCCGCCTGGGCGGGACGCGGCGGCGCGATCGAAGACCTCACCCTCGACGCGTTCACGGCGCTGCAGGATCGCGACGACATCTCGGTCTTGCGGGTGCCCGAGTTCGTCCCCCATGACTCGGATCTCGGCTGCTCCGTCACGGGCGGCTACCGGTGGGACCCACCCACGCTTGTGGTCACCGAATCCATGTCGCCGCGCCGACAGCAGTTCACCGTGCTTCACGAGCTCGGCCACCACCTGCAGAAGACCGACATCGCGTTGGGAACCCGGGTCGTGGACCACCGGCAACCCGAACTGTTTGAGGACGCCTGCTGTGACGCGTTCGCGGCGCGAGTATTGCTCCCTGACGACCTTGTCGACGCACACACCGCCGCCCGCGGCCCGACCGCGCAAGGCGCCATCGATCTGTTCGACGCATCGAACGCCTCCCGCGCAGCGATCAGCGTGCGCCTTGCCGGGCGGCTGCAGTCACCGGGTGTCATTGCCGTGCTTGATCCGGCCGGCGTCGTGACATTCGCCGCAGCGCGAGGCGGTATCTTCCCGCCTGCTCGTGGAAGTGACCAGAGCTCCAACCCGCTCGTGCACGCCGCCCTCGAGCAGACAGACCCCACCAGAATCATCACCCGCGACGACGCGCGAGTCTGGTACCGGACCGGGCACTCCTCCGACCAGCTCTACGGGCAAGTCGGATGGGCAGGCGACCGGCTCTTCGTGGTGATGGTGGAGTACGGCGCCTCCTGGCTGTCGTTCTCCCCGCCGCGCGACGGCACCGCGCACCACACGACGGATCGTTTCGAAGAGTGCGAAACGTGCGCACGCAGCTTCATCGTCGGCTGGATCTGCCCCCGATGCCGTCAGCCTCGATGCCCCGCCGGGCACTGCGGATGCACCGCGACCGCTCAGATCACCTGCGCCGTCTGCTTCCTCGAGAAGCACCGCAGCCAATTCGCACCCGGCGCGGACACCTGTGATGACTGCGCGGGCTGACCCGTCTGGACGATTCGGAAGTTGTCCCGTCTCTAGCCTCCGAGTGGGAAACAGCACCCACCGCGCCAAGAGACAGAGAGGAGCCCACAGTGGCACCCCGAGACAGCATCACCATCTACATCGACAGCGAACCGGTCACCGTCGCGCAGCGGCGCCTCACCGGCAGGCAGCTGCGCGACCTGGTCCAGCCCCCGGCCGAGAACCTGTGGATCGACGTTCCCGACGCGCAGGACCACCCCATCCCGGTCACCGAGACCGTTGCGATCGAGGAAGGTCAGCGCTTCTTCACGGACCGGCCCCGGACGATCTTCATCGACAAGACGCCCTATGTGGTGCGCAGCGCGGTGCTCTCCGAGACGCAGCTGCGGCAGCTTCCCACCCCGCCCGTGCCCGAGGACCACGGCATCTGGAAGGACATCGTCGACGAGCTCGATGACCCCATCGGCATCGGCGAGCTCGTTCCCATCTCCGACGGCGACCGGTTCTTCACCAAGCCGCTGCCGCAGCACGAGATCACCGTCACCGTGAACCGCCGCCAGGTCACCCTCCACGGCGTCCGCCAGACCGGCCGGTCGATCAAGGACGCCGCGATCGCGCAGGGCGTGCCGATCAAGCCCGACTTCCTGCTCTCCCGCAAGGACGGCAAGACCTTTACCCCCGTCGATGACGATGAACACATCCGTGTTCGTCCGCACGACGAGTTCCGCGCCCTCGACGGAGACGACAACTCGTGAGTACCACCACGATCACCGCGGCGATCAGCGACGCGATCGACGAGCTGCGCGAAACGTTCCCCGAGGCGACCGTCACCTTCGAAAGCGACGGCGACGGCGGGGGGTGGGTCCTGATCGATCCCGTCCCCCTCGGACCGGCGTACACGCAGTCGACGTCGTGGATCGCGTTCCAGATCACCTTTCCCTACCCCGAAGCCGATGTGTATCCGCTGTTCGTGCGCCCCGACCTCGACCGCAAGGACGGCGCCGGCCACGGTGAAGGGTTCGCATCGGTCACGTGGGGCCCGCACGCGCAAGCCGGCACCCAGCTGTCGCGGCGCAGCAACCGGCTGGACCCCACCATTGACACCGCCGCCACCAAGGTGCTCAAGGTGCTGCGATGGCTCGCCGAGCAGTGACCGAGCCGTGGTCGGTTGTGATGACCGGGGAACAGTGGGCGACGCTGCGTGCCCATCTGTTCCCCGGCGACCAGGATGAGCACGGCGCCGTTCTGCGCTGCGGTATCGCACGCAGCCCACGGGGCACGCGTCTGCTGGTCCGCGACGTCGTTCTCGCCGAAGATGGCGTCGACTACATTCCCGGGGATCGCGGGTACCGCAAGCTCACCGCCCCATTCGTCGCCGAGAACATCGACGTCTGCGCGGAGCAGGGGCTGGCCTACCTTGCGATCCACAATCACGGCGGCTCCACCAGCGTCGACTTCTCCGACACCGACATCGCCTCGCACGAACGCGGGTACCCCGCCCTGCTCGATATCAACGCCGGCGTCCCCGTGGGCGCCCTGGTCTTCGCCGCGAACGCCGTCGCCGGCGACATCTGGTCCGACACCGGTGAACGTCACCGCATCGCCCACCTCCGCGTCGTCGGGCGACCTCAGCGCACCCTCACCCCGCAGCCCGTCGCCGCGGCGCTTGCGGACCCGAGCTACGACCGGCAGACCCGCATCTTCGGCGACCGTGGACAGCAGATCCTCGCTCGTTCCCGCGTCGCCGTGGTCGGGCTGGGCGGCATCGGCTCGCTCATCGTCGAGTACCTGGCCCGGCTCGGCGTCGGCGAACTCATCCTCATCGACCCGGATCGGCTCGACCCCACTAACTTGCCCAGAGTGGTCGGGTCCCGTCGCCTCGACGCGATGGGATGGTTGCGCCGCGGCAGTGCTCCCCGGTGGATGCGGAAGCTCGGCGAACGCCTCGCCACACCGAAGGTGAAGATCGCCGCACGAGTCGCGCACCAGGCATCCACGACCACCCGCGTCACTAGCATCCCCCAGTCTGTCGTCGACGCGGATGTCGCCGCTCTGCTGACCGACTGCGATCACATCTTCCTCGCGGCGGACTCCGCGCTCGCACGTCGTCTCGTCAATTCGATCACGCACCAGTACTTGGTGCCGCACACGCAGGTCGGATCGAAGGTGTCCATCGTGGACGGCACGCTCGCCGACATCTTCTCCGTGTCGCGAATGAGCAGCCCCGGCAGCGGATGTCTCCAATGCAACGGGCTCATCCCCGCGAGCCGCCTGACGGAGGAGGCGACCAGCGAGAAGCAGCGTCGTCGTCAACGCTACGTGGACGACGACGATGTGCATGCCCCTAGCGTCATTTCCCTCAACGCGGTCGCCGCCGCCCGAGCGGTCGATGACTGGCTCATGACCGTTGGTGAGCTCGTTGACGAGGACGTCCCCCACGACCACTGGGCGTCCTACTTCCCACGAACCGATGAGGTGGTCGAGCACACACCGAAGAGGCGACCCGGATGCCTCCACTGCGGTCCCGGTCGCTTCGCTGCGGGCGACAACGTTCCGCTGCTGGCAAAGCCGGTCTGAACAGACATCGACGCTGGCGCTGATCGGCAAGAGTGACGTTCCGCCGCCACCCGCAACACTGATCCGGGTCGCATTCGACGATGAGCGGGGAGCCCGGAACGACCGACGCGCGTGTCATCAGCTGGGGGAATGCAGCGCCAACAGTCGAGGGAACCACGACCGGTCGGAACGCGACCGCCGTCGCAGGGCTCAACGAACAGCGGTCACTGGTCTTCGACTTGCTCCGATTGGCCTAGACCCAGGAGGAGACCGAAGAGCAAGGTTGTGCCGCTCTGGAATGTCACTTCGTCAAGGTCGCGGTTGTCGAAGTCGGGGTTGGCGCCGATGTGGATCGGACCCCAGAACCGGTCGAGTGCGAGCATGATCTCGTACAGCTGCACGAGCAGATCAGCACGAACATCGTATTGAGGGTCGATCAGGAACCGCGCAAGCTCGTGTGCGATCTCATTTCGGTGGATGCGCACGCTCTCAAACACCTCGACCTGAGAAGTCGACAACGCACCTTCTTGCTGGAGCCAGGTCAGCGAAGCGACCAATGCGTTCGGCTTGCCGTTGTGGCGTTTCGTGTCGAGCCCCAGCACTTCCGATTCATAACGATCTTGAAGATGCCCAGTGTCGAAGCCGACCGTGAAGAAGGCGCGCACATCATCGACGATGGATGTCTTGACCAGCTCGTAGCCTGTCAGCAGTGCGCCAGCGCGGGTGAGGGCGTTGCGCATCGTGGAGCTGCTGAGCTTGGCGCGAATCTGGTTCGCGAAGTCGTCGGTCATTGGCGGGCTCGCTTCCTCGTCGAGCCGATGAACCCGAGGAGAGTGTCGACGGGCCACTCGGAGAAGTCCAGGAACTCTGCCTCGGTTGGGAATGGGCGGGGTCGACGGGGTGGAGTCGGAGGCAACATGCTTGCGAGATCGTCGTCTGGATGAGCGAAGAGAACTTCATCCGCGTTCCACAGCGTGGCCAGGTTGATCGCGTTCGCGTACGCGCGCTCACCGTCGAACTGCCCGTCTCCGGGAGCCAGCGGAAGGACAAGCGCAGCGTGTCGATCGACCGCGACTGTGACATAGGCAGTGTCGCTGAGGCCGAGCGGCAGCCAGGATGGCGAGAAGTACTCGTCGGCCATCCCGATGGGATTGTCCGAGGTGCACAGGGACTGATGGTCGAACTGCACGAGCACCCAGCCACGCGCAAGGAGTGTGGGGACGACCCCGGCCATACTGGCCCTGATGATGTCCAGATGCATCCCGGTCGACACCCGACCCTCGGTGGCGTCGTAGGACTCGACTTCTTCTCGCAGGAGTTCACGCTCGGCGTCGCTGAACTCCCAGCCCAAAGCGGCAAGCTTTGCTTCGAGCCGGCCGAGAGCGCCTTCCTGCTGGAACTGCGCGATGAGCACCGCGGCGATCTTGGCGGAGTACGCGCGCCTCGTCGGAGTTCGCACGTTCTGAAGCGCGATCCACTCCGCCAGCGCCCGACGGGTCTCAGAGGTCGGGGGCCACACGCCGTCGTCAACGATCGACCTGACGGCGTCGGCCGCAGCACCCTCGAACTTGGACGCCCACCCCTCAAACGCGAAGTCACGGTTGCCATCCGGATCTTGCGGAACATAGAAGAACTTGCGCACGGCAGCATCATTCACGGACACCGGAATCGGCTTGCCTTCGCCATCGATCGGCACCCGGTGGAGCAAGGAACCTCGCGCGAAGCGGGCGAGATGAGCCTTGTTGACAGTGTGATTACGGATAGGCAGATTCTGGTTTCCGGGATCGGAAGATGCCGCTTGGTCACCTGGCCGATCCTGGCCGAGCTCGCGTTCCCCGCCCACTGCGCGACCGCGAGCCGCCATCGAACGCCCCCTACTACCTCGTGATCGAGCTGAATAGCCGAAGATTACCGCGGCCGGAACCGACACCTCCGATTCACACAGGCGGCCAGTAGCCGGCTTGAGCAACCACGACGACCCTGGTGGGATGCACGCAGGCACTTTCTGTGCGCTCCGCGCGTTCGGGCGACTTCGGTAGCGTCCGTGCGCGCTCGTTCCGAGTGACTTGCGTATCCACGACGCAGGTCGGCAAAGTTGCTTATGCTTCGCATATGCGTGGCGGACTGGAGCGGTGGAAGCGCGGTCAGGGGTCGCAGGGTGTGCGGCAAGCGGTCGCTTATGCGTTCGATGGCGCGTGTGACGCGCCGCACCCGCGGGCAGCTGGCGTCAGCGCTCTGACCGGCTATGCAGAAGGGTCCCTCGACCGGTTCGTCGTGGTCGATGGTGTGATCGCTCGTGACCGGTTGAACCCGTCTCAGCTGACCCGATGGGTGGACGGGCCGGAACCGACGACCGGGGCCCGGCGGGGACGCGACCTGCGCTCGCCGGAGACGGATCTGGTGCTGGACGGGACGATCAACGCGCCGAAGTCGTTCAGTATCGCGGCGATGCTGCACCCCGAGTTGGCGGTCGAGTTCGAGGCGTTGCAGGATCGGCTGCGGGATTGGATCCTGCTGCTCTGGCAGCGCGAGTTGAATGCGCGCCGCGGGGCTGGCGGGCGGGTTCGGGAGTCGCTGTCGCGGATCGAGGTCGTCGAGCTCCGGCACCGCCGGTCTCGGGCGCTGGACCCGCACGTTCACCGGCACTTGTGGTTGAGCGTGAAGGTGCAGGGCGCGGATGGCCGGTGGTCGAATGTGGACTCCCGGGTGGCGATGAGGCTGCATACGCTCGTCAACGCGGAGGGTGAGCTGCTGGCCCGCACCGATCCGAGGTGGCGGGCGGCCCTGGCCCGATTCGGCTACACGATCGATGCGAACGGCGAGATCGGTGGGCTGGCGCACATGGTGCGTCCGCTGTCGCGCCGGTCGAACCAGATCGAGGCGAATCGGGCTATCAAGCTGGCGCAGTGGCGTGCCGAGCATCGGGGCCAGGAACCGGGGCCGGTCGCGTTGCGGGCGATCGACCGGTGGGCGTGGGCGCATGCGCGGCCGGACAAGCCCGTCGCGTTCGCGGAGGAGGACTGGGCGGCGATGATCCGCGGCGAGCTGGCGACGCTCGGTCCACCGAGGCCGATGGCACCGTCGCCGCCGCCTCGAGTGGGGAGGCTGGATCGGAACCTGCTGGCGGGCATCGCGGTCAACGAGGCCGACCAGCGCGCCGCGTCCACCGGCGGACGGTTCAGCGTCATCGATGTCCGGGCCGGTGCCACCCGCGCGGTCGCTGCGACCGGTGTGATCGCGGACCGTGCCGTTCTGGCGGAGGTGATCGACGATGTCACCGCCCGCGGCCTCGCCCTGACGCTCGACCTGCTGCCCGGCGAGTCCCGCGTGCCTGCCCATCTCAAGCACCGCATGTCGGTCCCCACCGCCACCGTCAAGCGGGAACTGTCGGAACGGTTCCGCACGCTGAGCACGCCGGGAACGCCCCTCGCCAGTGACGATCTCGCTCCGGCGGCGGCACGCATGATGGCGGACCATGCGCTGGACGTCGGCCAGCGGGATGCCGCGGCGGCGATCGCCGGGACGGACCGGCTGGTCACGATCGTTGGGCCTGCAGGTACGGGCAAGACCACGATCCTGCGCGCGGCCGGTAGCGCGTTGGCGGCGCAGGGAAGACAGATGGTCGTCGTCGCTCCGACGAAGAAGGCGGCCGCCGTCGCCGCCCGCGAGGTCGGCACTCAGGCTGGATCTTTGCATGCCCTGCTGGTCGACCATGGCTGGCGGTACGCACCCGACCCCACGGGGCGCACCGCGTGGAGACAACTGCAGGGAGGTGAGCGGGATCCGGTCACTGACGCCACCTTCGGCGGCCCACGCCGATACATGCTGCGGGCGGGAGACCGAATAGTGGTCGATGAGGCTGGGATGGTCGACCTGGACACGGCGCGGGCGCTGGCGATCGTCGCGGAGCAGACCGGTGCGGGGATCGCGATGGTGGGCGACCCGCTGCAGGCCCGCCCCGTCGGTCACTCCGGAGCGATGAGCATCATGCACCGCCACAGCGACCGCACCGTGGAACTCATCGACGTGCACCGCTTCCGCGACCCCGGCTACGCCGCACTCACCCTCCGACTCCGTGATCCTCGCAGCATGAGCGACTCGATCGCAGCGGCCGCCGAACTCGCCGACCGTGGCCTGGTCCACCGCGCCGGTCACACGGATGAGGCGCGCGCGTACATCGTGGACCGGTACTTCCACTTCGCAGCCCGGCGGCAGCGGGTCGCGGTGGTCGTGGGCAGCAACGCCGAGGCGCAACTGATCAACGAGACCATTCAGCAGCGACGGATAGACCACGGCGACCTCGATCCCCGCCGGGTCGTGCTGGGCCGCGACGGGCAGCACCTGCTGGTCGGGGACATCGTGCAGACCCGACGCAACGACCGTCACACCGGCGTCGACAACCGCGCGACCTGGACGATCACCGACATCACCGCCACCGGAGTCCACCTGGCCAGCGTCACCGACCCTCTCGACACCCGCACCGTGTCAGGGGCGTACTGCGCCGAGGATGTGCACCTCTCGTACGCGTCGACGGTGCACGGCATCCAGGGGGACACCACGCATGCCTCGATCGTCGGCCCTGACGTGGACGCGGCGGGCCTGTATGTCGGGATGACACGAGGGCGCGTGCACAACGAGGTCGTCACGATCGCCCGCGACGACGCCGAGTCGACCGCACAGGTCGCGGCGATGATGACCCGCGGCGTTCTGGAACTCACTTTCGGCGACGGCGTCCGCGCCGCCTCGTCCGAGCTCGGCCGCGCCGCCCGCGAACCCGAGGGTAACGAGCGCTCCCACCTGGCAGAGACGGACCCTGGCACGAAGGAACCTTGGCTGGCCCGCGCGGCGTCCACAGCGCTGACCCTGGCTGCGCGGCTCGCTGACCTGGACGCCCGCACTCACGCCCCCCGCCGCACCCTCGAGCAGTGGGACGAGCTCACGGCGCTACGACGCGACGGACAGCGACTGCGCGACGCGCTCGCCGACGCGACAGCAGGCCATCAGAACGCCGGGGACAGGGTTCCGCGAGATCGAGGGCACGCGCGCGGCGTGGATCGTGCTGCGCCGGAGTCTGTGGGGAGCCGTCAACGCTCGGCGACGGGTCCTTCCCTGCAGTGACTGAGGTGGGTACAGAGGTGCGGGCGGGAGTACACTGACTCCCGCCCGCACCCTTCGATGGGGTTCAGCGTGCGATCCCGACACCGGTGGCTGCCGGTTCGGCTACTGGCCCCGTAGCGTAACGCGACGCTTCGGGGCCGTTAGCTTTTGGGACGTGCTGGATCGCGACGGACGCGAACTTCAGCGACGCTCCGACGGTGTCGGCGACGACGTCGCGGGACTCGCGGGTCTTGCCGGTGTCCTGGTCCTCGAACGTGGAGAACCGCAGCTCCCCGTTCACGATCGCCTGGTCGCCCTTCCGTAGCGACGCGACGACGTTGCGGGCTTGCTGGTTGAACACCACGACACGGTGGTAGATCGTGCCGGCGTCCTCCCACTGTCCGGTGGTTTCGTTTCGTCGGCGGTCGTTTACGGCGACGGTGAACCGGGCGTACTCGGTGCCGGCGTCGCTGGTGCCGTGCTCGGGGTCACCGGTGAGGTTTCCCTCGATGGTGAGCGGGATCCTGGTCGACATGATTGCTACCTTCCCTTTCTCTCGTTGACATCCCCGGGCGGGGGTGTCAGGTGCCGTGGGCCTGGCTGGTCCACGCGTCCCATTCGTCCCCATCGGCGGCTCCGGCCCAGGAACGAGGCTTGATCGGCTGGTGACCGCTGCTGCAAGAGCCGCTGTACGCGGCACGCAACCTCGCTGGAGCGAGCGCCCAGCGTTCGTGCCAGCCGACCGGCCCGAATCCAGCATCGGTGCGGTCGAACGACGCGTTCCACGCGGTGTGCAGCGCGGACAGCTCCTCGACGAGCGCGGCGTGCCGCCACCAGCACGGCGGGACGAGCGCGACCGGGACGTCGTAGCGGACGGTCACCCACTGCACCCAGTCCCGCAACGCGATCCAGTGCTCGCGTGCCTGCTCGTCGGGCAGGTCCCGCCACTTGACCGGGGTGGCGCCCAACGGGGCGGAGTCCCCGCCCCGGTCGCCCGGGTCGCCGGTGGCGGCGCCCAGCTCGAGGGCGGCGACGATCTCGTCGACCGACATCTCCTCGTCCTCGTCATCCATGCTCCGCCTCCCCTCCCGGGGTGCGCAGCGCGAGGCGGAGGTGGGTGAGGGCGAGGAGAGTGGCGCTGCGGCGGTCACGGTGCTCGGCGAGCACCCGGTCTCGGTCGATGAGCCGGTGCAGCAGTTCGTGGCAGTACGGGTGCATCGCGACGAGGTCGTCATGCCGCTCCCCGGCCCGCCAGACGCGGCCGGTGCGGGTCACGCGGGTGTAGTCGACGTGGTGCAGCTCCAGCTGTCGGCGGGTGGCGGGGTTTCCGCAGGCGGCGCAGCCGAGACTGCCGCGGCGGCGCTGCTCGCACCCGAACCAGCGGTCGCGGCGACGGAACCACACCACCGACCGCAGATACCCGTCGGTGTACGCGCTGGTCCGGTGTCGGCGGTTTGTCACTCGCCTTCCTCCTCCGGTGGGGCCGGGGGTGGGGCGTAGCGGGCGGCGAACACCGCCTGCTGCTCCCGCTCGGTAGCCGCCTTCCCGCCCCGGATCATTCGGGCATCGCGGCGCTGATCCCACCCGTCCAGGTCGAGGAGCACGCTGCGCCGGTTCCTATAGGCGAGAAGCCCCAGGGTGGGCGGCATCCTCCGCAGCTCGTCGATGCTCAGCAGCGGCACCCGATCCTCCTGCACGGTGGTCGAGGAGCCGCCGTCGCGAGAGGACCAGGACCGTTGCGTGCGGGCGCGGGTACGGGAGCCGAGGAGGGACTCGATGTCCCGCAGGTGCGACACGTTTGACGCGCCGCCGAGGAGGACCTTCGCAGTCGCGGCCGCCCAGATGGTGTCCGCCTCCGCCTTCGACCAGGCCGTCTCTGCCTGAGACAGGGCCTGCAGCACGACGAAGGTGCAGATGCCGCGGCCACCGCCGTCGGCCATCACCCGGGGAAGCGCCGCCCACCGGAACAGGTTCGCGATCTCATCCAGGATCAACCCCAACGGCAGTCCCAGCCGCGCACCCGGTGAGGCGAGCGCGGTGCGCCGGGCGACCTCGACGACGTCGTCCAGCAGCGCGCCGAGGAACCCTCCCATCGCCCCGGCGCCGGCCCCGGATCCGAGCAGGTAGAGCGTGTTCTGGCCGGTGAGGAACTCGGCCGGGTCGAACCGGTCGCCGGGGCCGGGTTGGAGGGCGTCGCGAATCTGGGGGATCGCGAGCGGAGCGACGGCGGCTTGCACCCCGAACCAGGTGGAGGACAGCAGCTTCTCGTCGCCGGCGAGGATCGCGTCCAGTCCGTCGCCCCACCCCGCGGCGCCGTCCGTGCGGAGAATCCCGACGGCAGAGCGAGCCAGGGCGGGGTTCGAGCCCCACTGGTAGAGGTCGCTGACCGTGCGGCCGGAGACGGCGGCGGCGTGCAGCAGCCGGGCCAGGACGGTTGAGGCAACCTGCGCCCATTCCTGGTTGTGGCTGCTGGTGCCCAGCGCCGTCCCGGTCACGATCGCCGTCCCACGCTGGGTGGCCACCAGCGGGTCCTCGCACCCGGCGATCGGGTCGATGCGCAGCGTGTCCCGGATCCCCGAGATCCCTTGCGGGTCGAACACCAGCACATCACCGCGCTGCTGCCGCATCCGCAACGTGGCGGTGAGGTTGTCGTTCGTGGTCGATGTCGTCACCAGGGGGCCGGCCCAGTCGAGGATGGCGGAGATCAGCACCCGGTAGCCCTTGCCGGAGCGGGGCGGGCCGACCACGGCGACGGAGTCCTCGATCGACACGAGCACATTGACGCCTCGCGACCGGCCCACCCGCCACCCCACGTCGGTCGGCTGCGGCCGCTGCAAACCGGGTCGCAACTGCGGGCCGCGGCGCAGCACCGCCTTTCGCGACAAGTGC
Organism: Microbacterium immunditiarum; assembly: GCF_013409785.1. Classification (NCBI taxonomy): domain Bacteria; kingdom Bacillati; phylum Actinomycetota; class Actinomycetes; order Micrococcales; family Microbacteriaceae; genus Microbacterium; species Microbacterium immunditiarum. Next base: position 133,290 of record NZ_JACCBV010000001.1, on the reverse strand, counting down.
GCGGTGACCTCTCCGGCGGACGCGAATCCCGCCCTTCGGTGCAGGTCGCGCACGAATGCCCGATCAGATCTCCGGTAGCGGCCCCACCACACGACACCCACCGTCACGCCCCCGATGAGAACCACAAGCAGGACGATCCCGAGCACGCGGAGCGCGGCCACCGGGATCCCGCAGCCCGGTGCCGGGTCGTAGCCGCTGGCGTCACCGGTCAGGATCAACCAGACCCCCGAGAACAGCGAGTCCAAGCTCGGAGGTGCGCCACACGCGACCCGTGTGGCCAACTGGACGAGCACGTTCGTCCCCGCGAGCACGAGCAGCACCGCTGCGGCTGCGGCGAGCCCGACCCGGGGGAGGATGCGGTCGGGGTCCATCAGTCCAGCTGCTTCGTGGTCGCGGCCGCGGCGGCGATCCACGCCCGCTTCGTGTCCTTGCGCAGCGCCGCGAACCGCAGCGGCCCGGACTTCAGGGCCGGGTCGAACGGGATGGTCTCCACCCGCACCCCCAGCTCCCGGAACCCGGCCACCACCCGCTGGATCTGCGCGATCGCGCCCTGCTCGGGGTGGGAGACGATGACGACGGCCTCCTCGGCAAGCTTCGCGGAGTGCGCGTCCCTGCCCTGCAGCTCTTCCAGCAACAGGACGGCGGATTCGGCGGCGTCCGGCGCCGCCGAGGTGGGGATCACCAGCTGGTGGGCGTGGTCGACCATCCGCAGCCAGCGGTCGGCGGACTCGTCGTTGCCCGAGTCGAAGATGACCATCCGGTAGTAGCGGACGGCGACCTGCATCAGCCGGTCGAACTCGGCCGCGCCGATGCGCTGATCCACGGCCAGCAGGTGCGGGTTGGAGCGGAGCACGTCGTACTTGTCATCCCGCTGATGGTGCACGTACTCGGCGATCTGCCCCGCCCCCGCGTCCGGCGCCAGCAGATGGTCGGCGGAGGGCAGCAGGTCTTGCACGGTGCCCTGGTGGGCGCCTTGCTCGGTGCGCCAGCCGAGGGTGCCGCGGGTGTCGTTGTTGTCCCAGGCCAGCACCCCGGCGCCGCCGTGCCGGGCGAACACGGCCGCGAGCATCGCGGTGGTCATCGTCTTGCCCGCGCCGCCCTTCCCGTTGCCTACGGCGACCACCCGGCACCCCGCCCAATGGGAAGACACCGCCTGCACGCTTTCCCAGTGCTCCCGCTCCTGCCGGGACGCGGTCACGGGCAGCCCGGCGGCAGCGAGAAGGCCCCGGATGCCACGGTGCGGGCGCGGCGGTGCCGGTTCGGTGGTCACGAAGGACACTCGACGGCGCAGCGCCGGCGGGGACGGCACATGCTCCGCGGGGACCGCGGCGAACGTCGGTGTCGGCAACGCGAGTACCGGGGTGGGGTTGGTGGGAGGGTCGGGATCGGGAACCTGGCGGACTTGTCCGTCGGGTGTCACGGCGACGCGGTGTTCGCCGCGATCGCCGGAGATGATCACGTCGAGCTCCACCCCGGCGCCGACCGCGTCACTGAGGGCGCGGTCCAGGATCGCCGCGCGGATATCCTGCGTCTCGGTGGGGGTGATGAACTTCATCTGCCCGGACGGTCCCCAGTAGGTCGCCGTGTCGCCGGTGACGGTCACTCGGACGGTATCTCTGGTCATGTCCATTCCTGCTGTTCGGGCCAGACCGCCTCCAGCACCGCCGGGTCGAACACGGGCGGTGCGGGGGCGGCGGTGGGGTCGGTGATGGCGTCGTCGGTGTCGAACAGGGTCCGCTCCCATCCGGTGGAGGTGCAGAACCCGTCCACCAGGTAGGAGAACTGGCCCACGTAGGCGAGGAACCGTCCGGATTGCAGGCCGCGGGCCATCTCGGTGTGATGCGGTGGCAGGTTCAGCCGGGCGGTCAGCGACTGCTGCTCCTGGTGGTTGACGCGGAAGATGAACTTGTTCTCGATGTCCCCGGCGATCGAGTACGCGAGGTGGCGTTCCTGGGATTGGGCGTCGCCGACCGCGTCCAGGTCGGTGAACTTGTGCAGGATGACGATGTTGCTGATCCCGTAGTGGCGGGACAGCTTCAGCCACTGCTGATACATCTGCAGATTTTGAAGCGACCCCATGTCCCGCCAGCCTTCTTCCCGGACCACGTAGCGGGTGCGTTTGGCGGCGCGGTCGGAGATCACCGCCTGCACCCATGCGGTTGTGCACACCTGCGTCAGCTGGGCGACGAACTCGCCGCGCGCGAACAACTCCGATGTGTCGACGACCACCATCGGCGCGTCGGCGTCGAACTCGACCGTGGACTCGTCCTCGAACAGCCCGGACAGGTCGCCGTGCACGAACCGTTGCAGCACGAACCGGGGCCGGCTGGTCGCGACCCGCACCTCGGCATCGGCTGGGTCGGTCGACGCGGCGAGCTCGGCGAGGTGTGCGAGCACCGCCCGCAACGTCGGGTGATCGCCGGTCGTGGTGACCGCGCGGTCCAGGGCGGTGTGCAGGCAGACGTGCTCGACCGGGGTGAGCCGGGCATCGCGGGGCAGGGTCATCTCGACGAGACTGCCGAGCGTGGCCATCCGCCGGTCGCGGACCATTTTCTCGTGCTCGTCGTCACTGGCGCCGGTGCGGCGCGGTCCCCGGTTGAGGGGATTGAGGGTGGCGCGGTGGGTGCCGCCGAGCCGGATCACCTTCCCGCCGACCGCTTCGGCGACCGGTCCCCATTCGCCCTTCGAGTCCGACGGCACCACGGTCTGGTGCCCGAACGCCAGCGAGCGGGTGGTGAGCATCTTCACCACCGCGCTCTTCCCGGACCGGTACGCGCCGAGCACGAGCACGTTGGTGGAGAGAGTGCCGCGGCCGGTGGTGTCGGTGTATGCGTCCCACGGGGAGAAGTGCCACAGGCTGTCGGCGTTCAGGTCCACGCCGAGCACGGGCCCGCGGTGACCGATGCCGGTGTCGGCGACGAACGGATACATGCCGGCGATGTGCTGACTCGTGGCCCGGTGCGCCGGCACACGCACCCGTGCCGGATTCCAGTACCCGCCCCGGGTCAGCCCCACCCCGAGCCGGCTCCCCGGCGGCGCCGGCGGCAGCACCAAGCCGGACGCGCTGGACGTGCCAGGCTCCTGTGCGTGCAGCAGCGCGATGGCCCGTGCCTCGGCGCGCCGCTGCTTGCGGGTGCGGTCGGGCGCGGTGATGGTGATCACGTTGCGGGGCATCTACTTCATCCCCCAGCCCAGCGGGAGGGCGTTGACCAGGAGGGCTTCGGCTTGTTGGCAGTACAGCACCTGCGCCTCCATTCCGACCTGTCCCATGGCGTTGCGGGCACCGGCGACGGACTGCTCCAGCGTGTCTTCGTCGCGGGCAGTGATCGTGAGGTATCCGCCGTAGGTGTATTCGCCGTGACCGGACACCAGCTCCTCTTCCTGTTGGCGCAGGGCGGCGTAGTCGGCGTCGTCGGCCGCGGACCCTTCCCGGCCGCGCTTGGCACGCATTCGCTGATTGGAGCGCCAGACCCGCTTGTCGTCTTGGATGCGTTTGAGCGCCTTCGCGATGGGGCCGGGGGTGAGCACGATGGTGAGGATGTGCGCGACGGCCTGGTTGCTGATCGGCAGCCGGGCGAACACCAGCGGCTCGAGGAACCCGACCGGCGCGTCGGTACGCGGCCATTCGTGGATCCACATCGTGGTGTGTACGCCACTGTCCGTTCTCACGATCCCGTTCCGCCCGCGTGGTTCTTCCAACGCCATCGGCCCGATCGCCGCCAGATCCAACCCGGACAGGTCTCCGGTGCGGTCGTCGAGGGCGGTCAGGAACTCCGGGTCGAATACCGCCCTTGCCAGCCCCGCCCAATCCCGTGGCGACACCCACTTCCGCACTGTCTTGCCCGCCGTGCGCAGTGCTGCGGTCACGTTTCCCGCTTCCATCGCGGCGAGGGCGATCACCGCGTCCTTCCCACCGCCGAGCGCACGCACCTGGGCGGTCAGGTCGATGAGGTCGAAGGTGAGCGTGAGGTAGTTGCGGTGCGACACGGCGAACCGCTCGCCCAGGTCGAGCACCTCCTGGTAGTTGCGAACGACAGCCGAGCCCGGGTCGACCCGGCGGCGCCGCGTGGTGTCGTTGAACGCGTCCCGGGCGGCACGGATCGTGGTGTGATGCGTGCGCTCCTGCAATGCGACCCGCTTCACGCCCGGGCGCTGCGTGAACGGGCCCAGCACGTTGGACCACTGCCGGGCGAGCTCGAGCCGGTCCTGCGCGTCCCGCATCAAGAACCCCTGCACCTCGAGCTCGGCGGTGATCGACACGGTTCGTTCGTGCGGGTGGTACGCGACCGCCATCCCGTCCGCTGACCAAATCTGCACGAACCCGGCCCGCCCCGGCAGGTTCACCGTCCCTTCCAGCCGCTTCGCCTCCGGCCTATAGGTCGCCTTCGTGGTGCCGGTCGCGTGCCGCACGTGCAGCAGAACCCACAGGGTGATCATGGTGGGGCAGGGCAGCCCGTGGATCGTGATCACCCCCGCCACCGCGAGCGGGATCGAGACGGGCGCGGCGATCAGCACCCCGGCCAGGCCGAACCGGTTCACGGCCAGGAACAGGAAGCCGATCGCCGCGCCGATGCACATCAGCTGCCCGCCGTCCAACCCGAGCAGGACGCCCTGCCGGGACCGGCGCGCCAACCGCACCGGGCGCGCTACGGACTCCGGAACGCTCATGACGTCCTCCTCGCTGGACTCGCTGGCGCCGCAGCAGGTGCGGGCGCCGGCAGTGGGGCGGTGGACCCGCCGCTCAAACTCCGCGCTGGGGATGCCGTCGTGGCCGGTGCCGACGCGGTCGCACCGGCGGGCTGGCGCGGGGAGGATGCCCCACCGGCGCTTCCGCCTGCGGGTGCGGGGCCGCGGGAGACGGACTGTCCGGCGGGGCTGGAGGCGAGGCGGGTGGGCATGCGGATGATGGTGTGCGCGGCAGTGGACCCCGCTCGGGCGGTGGTCGCGCCCATGCGGGAGCCGATGGAGTCCACCGCGACACCGCCGAGGAAGCTGAACAGCCCGAAGATCGCGAACGGAGCGACCGCGACCGCGGCAAGCCCCACGACGAGCGGCCACGCTGCTGGGTCCCAGATCGTCTTCACCCCGGCCAGCCCGTGCACGATCAACGACACGAACCCGATGGTCAATGGCCCTGTCAGCAGGAGAGTCAGAAGTGCGGAGATGTAGCGGATGACCCAGTCGGGGCCGATCCGCCGCAGCGGGAACAGCATCCACGCGACCGGTCCGATCGCGACCAGCGCGGCAAGGCCCAGGTTGCGGAACATGAACACGAAGATGAGCAGCACCATGGCTACCAGCAGGAGCCCGTGCATCAGGTACGCGAAGAACCATGCGGCCTGTCCGCCGGCCCACATGACCGACTGCATGGTGCGGAACAGCCCGGTGATCCCGTCGCGGGACAGGATGTACCAAGTCATGTCATCGACCGCGTTCACCAGGTGCCCGGTCACCCACAGCGTGAACGGCACCATCGGGAGTGCCAGGGCGCAGCGCAGCAGAGCCCCGACCAGCTCTTCCCGGTCCTTGTTCACCGCAGCGGCGGTGATCGTCCAGATCATCGCCAGCAGCACGACGAACAGCACCGCCCACCGCCAGAACGCCCACTCCCCGACGGCGGCATCCCACAGCACCGACTCCGTGTTGAACGACACGTTGGTGGCCATCACGTACATCGCCGCGGTCGCCGAGATCGCCATGCCGCGACCGGCTCCCTCGAACGCGGCACACGCGAGGTCCCCGAAGCTGCACCCGTAGTCCACCAGAGTCGGCTTCCCTCCGCGGGCCTCGATCAGGGGCCGGTGATCCTCGAACGTCGTGCACACCAGCGCCGTTCCCGCCGCCGTGACCACGCCGAGGTAGCACTGCTGCGCCACAACGAACGACGGATCGACCGGTGTGCAGGACACCAGATCGCCCTCACGTTTGCACTCCACCGGATACCCCGGCGCCGACCACGGCTCACCAGACACGGGCGCCTCGACCGCCACAACCGCCGCGCGCGGCGACTGACCGACCCCCGTCATCGTCGCATCGGCGTGCGCCGAGGCCGGGAGAGCGACGAGAGCGAGGGCGAGCGCTGTGGTGGTGAGCGCGGGGAGGCGGCGCATGGGTCAGAAACCGAAGTCGTAGTTGAAGAAGAACGCGAAGAGCCCGTTCAGGGACCCGAGCACGAGCAAAGCGATGATGATCCGGAAGAACCAGTTCTCCGCGATCGACCGCATCCGGTCCGGGGTCGACTTCACCCCGAGCGCGATCGCGGCCAGCACCGCGCAGATCAGCAAGACAACCAGCCCGCCTGCGAGCGCCCAGGACGCGAACCGGTGCAGCCCGGTAATGAAGGGCGCGGAGAAGTCCGGCTCTACGGGTGGGATGTCCACCGTCAAGAGGGCGGTGATGAGTCTGCTGATCATGTGTTCGTTTCCTTCCGTTGTGTCACGCTCAGTGGCGTCACTGCAGCGGCAGTCCCCGAGCTGCCATGAACCTCTCTGGCGGCACCGCTGTGCCGTCCACTCGCACCTCAAAATGCAGGTGGCATCCGAACGAGTTGCCGGTGTTGCCCTCGGCCCCCAGGACCGTCCCCGTCTCGACCCGTTGCCCGATATGAACACGGATCGAATCCCACTGCATGTGGCCGTAGAGCGTCTCGATCCCCCTACCGTGGTCGATGATGACGGTGTTGCCCCACCCGTAATGCGCTCCGGCGATCGTGACCCTCCCTGGCCCCGTGGCGAAGATCCGCGCCCCGCAGCCCTGGGCCATGTCGTAGCCCTTGTGATCGCTCGAGCAGAACGAGCAGCCGTGGACCGGGTGATACCCGAACCCCCGCCCCTTCGTATAGCCGCCGGCGAGCGGGTAGCCCCAGTCGCCGGACACCTCGGGCAACCCGGAGCCTTCCCCTGATCCGACGGCGTTCGCGCTGGTTCCGGTCGCCAGGACCGCGATCGGGAGTGCCATTGCGGAGGCTGTGCCGACCAGGAGGGCCATCCCGACGATGGCGAGAAACAAGGCCAGCTTGCGGACCAGGCGGGAGCGTGAGGCGACCACAGCCGCCCCCTTCACGATCACCGGAGCCGGCATCGGCTATCCCACCGGCTCCGTGAAGAACCGCACGACCTTGCAGTCTCCGCTGCGCTGCGCACTGCCCGGTGTCGTGTCGGTCGGCGCCCCGCACATGACCTGCACACTGACTCGTACCCGCTCGTCGTAGGAGACACGATCCGTGCCCTCCGCGTCGGCGTCACGGTTGAACGTCAGGACGACATCCGCCGTGGCGGTGTGGATCCCGAGAGCTTCGAACTCCGCATCATCAAGGAACGTCATGTCCTCGTCGGTGTTCGCGACCACGGTGCCGTTCTCCCGTGCCAGGGCGTCCCACGCCTCCGCGGGGACTACCACGTGCGAGCGCAGCTCGGCGAGGAACCCGCGCTTGGCGTCGTCCTGCTCGGTCGGGTCGGTGTACTGAGTCGGCGTGGTGAACCATGTCGACAGCCACTCCACCCACTCCGCCCGCGTCGATTCCCGGGTGTCGAACGTCGACGCGGCCTCCAACGCCGCACGGGCATACACCTCCGGGTCCTGTGTGATCGGCTCGACCCGCCATCCCCTCTCAGACACCGACTCGTCGACAACCGGACCCTCAGCATCGCCAGACGTGGAAGGCGTCGAGGATGACGACGCCGAAGGATCTGGTGTCCCGGTGGGAGAGGGGTCAGCGGGTCCGGCCAGCCAGACCGAGAGCACGATCGCGAGAATGGCAAAGGCGAGCACGGCGGCGCCGACCAGCGCCCACACCAGACCGCGCCGCCTGCCGATGTTGGATTTCGCCATCTCGAGGTCCTTTCTGAAGGGAACCGTCGACCCGTTGACACCTCACACTATATAGGTACACTCATAAAAGGTGAACCCTTAAGTTTGGCGAATCTGCTCGCCGACCGCACGAAGGGACGGCAAGATAGCGACATGCCACGAATTGTGCGACCAGCCCGCAGCGAGACCGGGGAGGACCCCATCAAAGCTCTCGGCAACATGGTGCGCGCCGGCATCATCGGATACCTCCGCGAAAACGGACCAGCCACCCGCTCCGAAATCGCCCGCGGCATCGACCTGCTCCCCAACACTGTCTCCAACGCGCTCGTGGCCCTCACCGCCAGCGAACTCCTCACCCCCGACCCACCACCCGAACTCGCCCGCCGTGGCGAACACATCCGATACCGCGTCAACGACGAAGCCGTCAGCGAGATGTACCTCCAACTTGGGCAAGCCATCGGCGAGGTTTGAGGGCGACTCGTTGCAGCCCTCACGAACCAGCGCGAACCTATCGGCATGGCCAAGGAGTGCTTCCACCTCTTCCGGACCTCGACCCTGTACGCCGACTCGAGCACAGGGCGACGACGTTCTGGTCAGTCGTTCGCACGTTCGAATGCGCGCGATAGCTCCAGTGCGCGGCACTAGCCATGGGAAGGCTCTTCCGAGAGATTGGCGTGTCCGAGCGGCGATGCAAGATTCCGCAGCGGGCGACCTTCGTGGTGTCGGCGAAGATTGTCTATGAACAGGTCGACAATCCGATCCACTGAGCCGGGGATCAGCGCTGAACTATGCGGACTGATGACCAGATTCGGAGCATCCCACAGGGGGCTGGATGGGCCGAGTGGTTCCTCTTCGTACGCGTCGAGAGCAGCGCCGCCGAGCACGCCGGACGCGAGGGCTCGGCACAGCGCGAGTTCGTCGACTGTGGATCCGCGGCCGATATTGACGAAGTAGGCGCCCGTCCGAAATCGGGAGAACCGTTCCGAATCAAAGATCCACCGTGTATCCGGTGAGGCTGGGAGAACGTCAACAACCCAATCCGCATCACCAAGCAGTCCGTCGAGCTCATCGAGCGAGTGAGTGGACTCCACCTCGTCGCATGCGCGGGGGCGCCGCTGTACGCCGCGCACAACTATGCCAAAGGCAGTTGCGCGGCGCGCGATCGCCTTGCCGATGCTTCCAAGGCCCACGACCAGCATTGTTGTTCCTCGGAGGCGACGACCCTCGGACTCGACCCAAGACCGACGCCGCTTGTTCTGCTCGAGCTCGCCTAGTCGTTTGGCATGGGCAAGGATCGCTGCCAATGTGAAGTCTGCGAGCCCGTCGTCGTGAACGCCGCGAGCCGTGCAGATCGGTATCCCAGCGCGATGGACGCGCTCGTCATGTAGGAGCTCTCCGGCCCCCGCCGCGAGGGATTGAATGAACGCGATTCGCCCATCGGCGGGAAGAAGGTCCACCGCGGATGGATGGAGGTCGAAGAGAACGTCAGTGTCGGGAAGCAGTCGTCGCCAAGCCAACTCGCTGAGTTCAGGGTCGCTGTCCAGCTCCCAAGCACGGTCGCTACTCGCGTACAGCAGGCCAACTCGGCCAGTCGGTGGCAACATTGCGTTAGGTTCGGCGATGATGTCCGCCCACGGACACGAGTTCGTGATGCGCGTGATGAGGCGATCGGGCAGGTAGCGCGATAGGACAACTCTGGGCCGTCGGTCCATGAAACCTCCTAGACGCAACGGACTATCGTTTGTCGCTGGGTACCAAGGCCGTCGACTCCCAACTCGACGACGTCTCCCTCTTGGAGCCAAACTGCTGGCGTGTGCCCCATTCCGACACCTGGAGGTGTACCCGTATTGATGAGGTCACCAGGCTCAAGCACCATGAATTGACTGATGTAGTAGACGATGAAGTAGGGGTCAAAGATCATCGTCGAGGTCGACCCGTTCTGGCGTCTGACACCGTTGACGTCTAGCCACAGGCCTAGATTGCCGACATCCTCAACCTCGTCCGGAGTCACGAGAACGGGGCCCGCGGGGTTGAAGGTCTCGGACGACTTGCCTTTCATCCACTGACCGCCGCGATCCAACTGGAAGGAGCGTTCGCTGACGTCATTCACGACCAACCAGCCCGCGATAGATGCGCCAGCCTCGTTCGGTGCCGATAGGTAACGGGTTCGGCGACCAACTACGATGCCGAGCTCGACCTCCCAGTCGAGCTTGCTGGAGTCTCTCGGGATGCGAACGTCGTCGTAAGGGCCAACGAGAGTATTGGGTGACTTCGTAAAGAGGATCGGTTCGTGCGGCACTGGTTGACCGGTCTCTGCAGCGTGATCTCGATAGTTCAGGCCAACACAGATGATCTGATGCGGCCGGGCAATGGGTGCCCCGACGCGCACCTCCTCCAGACGGCGACGTTCTCCGGATTCGATTCGATCTTCCACTATTGGCTTGATCCGCTGGATCCCGCCTGACGCGAAGAATGACTCGTCGAAATCGTCGACGATATCGGCGAGGTCCACATACTCGTCAGGGGTAGCCAGGGCGGCAGGGCGCTCCGCCCCCGCCGGACCGACACGCAACAGCTTCACTGATAGTCCTCACATTCCTGTCGGGCGGCCCGTGATGCGAGCCTTTGAGTTTCCTTCACCTGGAGCGCGTCATCGTCGGCAACTTGGCGGACGCTAGGCCGGCGGCGAGTCATCGTGTCAGGAGCCGACCTGCCCGAGCACCGGTATGGACTCGTTGGTCGACGGTCAGCACGCCATTGACCAGCACGTATGGAACGACGTCGACATAGGTTCCCTTGTGAGAAGTCGTGTCGAGCGAGCGAAGACCTCGAAGATCAATGACCGCAAGGTCAGCGAAGAGTCCAGTTGCGATGTAGCCGCGATCCTGGATTGCAAAGTGATCAGCGACCCTACCGGACATCTTGTGAATCGCGTCTTCAATGCTCAGGGTTCTGTTGGAGAGGGCGTGATACGCGAGGTAGTGGACGTGCCCGGCGTAGAAGAGGGGGTGCGTTCGCGTGCGTTCTCCCAGAACGCCTTCCGTGACGGTGCTGTATCCATCGACTCCGAGCAAGAAGTGGTCGTGCGAGATGGCCTCCCGCATGTGCTCCGGCGTGAACAAGTCGCCAATGAGTTGCAAGGCGCCGAGGTCGGCACCGGCCGCAGCAACTGCATCGAAGAACACATCCCAAGGGTCAAGGGTCAGATCAGCTGCGAGCTCGTCAATCTGCCGCCCTTCGTACCAAGGCCGACCCGGCGCGACGCTGAACGACACCCGACCCCACTCTCCTCGTTGCAGGAACCTCCAGTAGCGATCTGTATCGTCCTTCAATCGAGCACGTCCCTCGGGGCTACTCAGCAGGTCGCTTCGTTCAGACGCGCTCATGGTGAGGAACCATCCGGGCATGAGTCCCTCTGCGAGCCCAATGCCGTTCGAGAAGGGCGTGAAGTCGGCCAGGACCCTCAACCCTCGTTGTCGCTCATCAACCACCCGCTGAGCAGCGCGCTCCCAAGCTCCATCGGCTGCTCCGGTGCCGGCTCTCACATTCAGATGTGAGAGTTGCACGAGATGGTCGGCGGCATGAGCAATAGAGAAGAACTCATCTACGGCCGCGTCAATACTCGCGTCCCGATTGCGAATGTGGCTAGCGTAGCCAGCGCCCTTCGTATGCAGCGTTTGAGCCAGGGCAAGGAGCTCCTCAGTGCTGGCATCTCGTCCAGATCCATACTCGAGCCCGGTCGACATGCCCAGTGCCCCGGCGTCGAGAGACTCGGCCAACAGGCGCTGCATTCGTCTTGTCTGGGTCGCATCCACGCGAGGGCCGCGAACACCGGCGGCATCGCGTATTGCTGAATGACCGACGAACCAGGCCAGGTTCTGACTCGTTCCTTCGCCGGCGATCTCATCGAACAGATCAGCAAGACTCAGCCATCCGATCGTGCCGGTGTAGCCGAACGACTTGAGTAGCGCCGAGATACTTGTGCTCGACGAGGGGGACACAGGAGCCAAAGTCACGCCACAGTTGCCAACGATCTCAGTCGTGACGCCCTGACGAATGGTGCTTTGCGCGGCGGGGTTGATGAGAACGGTCCAGTCCGTATGGCTGTGAGGATCAATGAATCCCGGCGAGACTAGAAGGTCGCGCGCATCGATCCTTCGATCAGCTGTTGCCCCTGCGAGTGAAGACCGTACGGCGCCGATACGTCCATCCTTGACGCCTACGTCAGCTCGCTCAATTGTTGGAGGGGAACCAATGACGACCTCGCCTCCCTCGATCAAGATGTCGAAGTCCGTCATCGATCTGGTCCAGATGGTGCTGGCCGATCCTGAGGTCCAACGGCTCTCATGGTCAGATCGAATGCTGGATTGTATGGGTCCGTCCGGGGACTACCAACGTCCCGCGTGCTGACGAGGTGCATCCTCGTGATCGAGACAGCTCTGGGTCGGCGCATAGATGGACCCATGACACTCCCTCCTGTCGGATACGCTGAGCCTAGCAGCAGTACACCGTATACTAAACGTGACTTCTAGCCGATTCGGCTCGGTGGAAGCGAATGACAGTAGACGTCTGGAGTGTTTGTAGGCATGAGTGACCTAGAGGGGATGGTTGCCGTCGTCACTGGCGGCTCTAGTGGGATTGGTGCCGCAGTCGTAAGGCAGATGCGTACGAGAGGCGCCCTGGTGGCGATCATCGACCGCGAGGTTGGTGCGCCCGACGATCTCCTGCTTGAGGCGGACGTTACGGACGGTGACTCCGTCAAGGCTGCGATCGACTTCGTCGGTGAGCGATATGGGCGCATTGATGTCGTCGTCAACAATGCGGGGATCGGCGCTTCCGGGGACGTGGAGGCAAACACGATCGAAGAGTGGAATCACGTCTTCGATGTGAACGTGGTTGGGATCGTCCGCGTGACGCGAGCGGCGCTCCCTTGGTTGCGCAACTCGGCGTCTGGCTCAGTGGTCAATACGGCTTCAGTTGCGGGGCTTACTGGGCTCCGAGACCGCGTCCTCTACTCAGCTACTAAAGGAGCTGTTGTTGCGATGACATACGCGATGGCGGCAGATCTCGTCGCAGAGGGTATTCGAGTCAACGCAGTTGCTCCGGGAACAACGGACACTCCTTGGGTAGAGAGGCTGCTCAGCGCCGCCCCAACACCAGAAGCAGCGGCCAAGGCTCTGCGCACTCGTCAGCCGATCGGTCGTCTCGTGACGCCTGACGAGGTTGCATTTGCGATCACGAACCTCAGCTCGCCTCGAGCCGCGTCCACCACGGGAACGGTACAACTCGTGGATGGCGGACTACTAAACCTGCTGGCGTGAGCTGAGGGAGTCGCCCGCCAGGGTGAGTCGACGTTCACATTGTCCTGGCGCGGTAGGGCGCGTCACGAACTATCCTTCCCACCGACGATGAGAGGAACCTTCATGACAGATGGTGACGGGATCCCGTCCTTCTGGCAAACGCGTCTCGGACACATCCCCACCGGGGAACCGATGGCGGTGTTTCCAGTCGACAACGCCTGGGCATTCTCGAGGGCGTTCCGCCCCACGCCGATCATCGTGTTCGTTGGGCGGTGGGAACGCACAGTGCCGGGCCCCTTCCCGAGTTTCCGCTCTTCTGGTGAGTTCGACTCCTTCGAACTCGTCTTTGGCGGTTCGGTTATCCGCTGGTTCGGCAGCCGTGGTCCAGCCCATGGTCGGGCTGAAGTCTACGTCGACGGTGAGTTGCGTGCGGTAGTGGATGCCCATGCCGATGTAGCCGAAGACGAAGTCCTGCTGTACGAGCGAGCGGACCTCGACCCGGGCGTCCCCCACAAGATCCGGGTAGTAGCGCGACGTGCTTCCCAAGGAGAGGGGACGCGCCAGGTAGTGCAGAGGCTCGAGGCCGTCGTTCCGCTCAGCTACCCAGTTGAGATCGCGGATGCTCGGTCGCTCGAGTACTCGACAATTCGTGCTGGCGAGAAGCCAGTTCCAGATCCTCGATCGTGGATCCCCGTGGTGCCGCAGGCGATCGTTCCCAGAACGGGAGTCTTGCTTAGCAGAGGGGTTCTCCGGGACGCGTTCGACCGCAACCTTCGCTATCTCCGTGACTGCCTGGCCAGCCCAACCTGGGCCAATGGCATCGGCTGGACCGAATGGCTGCCTGCATCTAACGAAGGTCGAATGCTTGCTGGTATCGCCAATAGTCTGCGCTGGGAGTCTCATTCCGACTTGAGGGAATCGATGCATTCTATTGTCTCGCACGCGCGCAAGCGCAAGCGGGTGGACGGCTACTACGACTTCTATCCCGAGGATGAGTTCGCACTTGAGTGGGGGCGGTTCAGCGAGAGAAAGAACTACGATCGTGTCTTCTGGACGCGGGGGATGCTAGCGGCGGCTGAAGTAGGTGCGCCTGGCGCGGATGAACTCGTTCGAGAGCTGTATGACTGGTTCAATTCGATCGATTCGCTGCCTTCGATGCTCTTCGGGAGCAACGCGACCAATGGGTTGCCTGGAGGCCCACTCGTCTATCTCTCCAGTGTCGGCCGATCGGAGGATCTGGTGACGACGGTCCGCTTCTACGACCAGGACTACTGGATCGAGGAGTTGGGACGATCGGAGCCGCTTGCCTTCGCCTTCTACCCGGGGGAACGACCGCACTGCTACTTGCTTCTCGGTCTGGAGGCATTCGGGCTGGAGTACCTTGCGACAGGGGACCCCAGGTATCTGGATGCTCTCCTCGGCGGTTGGAAAGCGTATCGCGAGAATTTCCTCCACGTAGGTGGCGTCACCACCCTGATGGAGCGCGATCAGGTCTGTCTTCCAAAGTCGTACGAGATTGGGGGATACCCGCTTGGCGAGCTTTGCGGCGCGGTGTTCTGGGTGTGGGTGAATCAATTGCTTCAAAGCCTGGATCCAACACAGGAGGCGTATGCCAGGGAGATCGAGGAAACGATCCTGGGTGCGGTCCTCGCGGCGCAGGACCGCGAAGGACGCTTGCGCTACTGGGCATCGTTGAGCGGTCACAAGCATCCGACCAACTGTCAGTCGACGTGCTGTGAGGTGTCTGGGTCGCAGCTCATTGCCCGCCTGCCAGAGTTGCTGTTCTCGCTAAGTGGCGACGACATCTTCGTACATCAGTATTTCGCGGGAGTCCTGGAGACAGGGGGCCCGGCTGAAGCCACGCGGCGTATCGCACTCGACTCGACCTTCCCCTACTCCGGCAAGATTCGGCTCACCATTCAAGGCGCGATATCGGCATTCGTGCTCCACATAAGGGTGCCCGCTTGGAGTCCCCATCCGGTCGAGTTCTGGCTCGGTGAAGAGTTGATCGGTGTAGGCATCCCAGGGGAGTACTTCCGAGTCGAGCGAGATTGGCAGGACGGTGACAGCCTTGTATTCGACCTCGCGCCACGTCTTCGTATTGCGCCGTACGAGGGCATCGATCAGGCTCCAGGTTGCGATCGCGCCGCCTTCTTCTTCGGCCCGCTCCTGCTTGCGTTGACTGGTTTCGCCGACGAATCTTCGGCGCTACCTATAAGTATCGACAACGCGATCGAGTCGATTGAGGCGACAAAGGAGCGCGACCTGATTAGCTTCCCGATTCCGGGAATGCCCGGTTTGCGTCTTGTCCCCTACTTCGAGATCGAGGATCATCCGCTGGAAGTGTACCCAATGCTCAGTAGGCACGATCCCGCCTGAAGGGACACACTCGAAGTGAGTAAGTCGGCGACGAGCTGAAGTTGGGTCGCGACAGCACGCTAGAGCTCGACCACGGGGCCGAGGTCCGCGACTGCTGATGTTCTATTCGATCTATCGCATTGGAGAGCAGGCAAGCAAGCGCACTCCCCGGGCAGTCACGATCGCCCCGTCTCGCGCGACTTCCACTGTCGCGGGACGGTGCCAGTCTCCGTTCAGGGCTAGACGGCATGGGGCGCGCACGCTTAGGCCCCGCTCAACGCTTCAACGACGTTCAGCGCGGCCATTCGACGCAGCTCTGGGAGCGCCGTGACCGAGGACCATGCCGCATGCGGAGAGATGAGAGTGTTGGGCGTCCGGCGAACTGGGTGATCGGCAGGAAGCGGCTCGGACTCGAAGACATCCAGCCCGAGCCCGGAAAGTACGCCGTCATTGACGGCTACTGCTGCGGCCAAAGTGTCCACAAGCGCTCCCCTGCTCACATTGACAAGAACAGGTCGCTTCACCGTAGTGCTCAGGAAGGCAGCGTCGACGATGTGGTGGGTCTCCGGGACTAACGGAGCGTGGATCGAAATCAGGTCAGCCTCAGCTGCGATCGTCGAGAGTGCGACGCGTTCATACGCATCGTCTCCGACCAACGGGTCCGCCACGATCACGCGAGCGCCCCAGGCTGCGTACGCGTCCGCCACCAATCTTCCGATTCTCCCCATTCCGATCAATCCGACCGTTGATTCTGATAAGCGCCTAATGTCGTCCGCTGCTCCAACGGCGTTCCAAGTGCCCATACGCAACTCGTGGTCAAGTCTGGGAAGTTGGCGCCAGAGCGCGAGGCCCATCGCGACTGCGTGGGTCGCCACCTCTTCGGTGCAGTAGTGGGGGACGTTCTTCACCAGCACGCCGCGTCGCGCGGCTGCCTCGAGATCGACCATGTCGAGGCCGATCCCGATCCGACTGACGATCCGGCAGCCGGGTGCCTCGGCTAGTACGGCGTCTGTGATCGGCGCCCACTGGACGATGATGCCGTCCGGCCGCACCTCCCGCACTGCTTCCAGAACGTCGTTCTCCGTCCGGCAGTCGCGAGCGACCAGTTCGGCGTCGAGATGCCGGCTTATCAGATCTCTCTCCAGCTCGGGCGTCCCGAGGTCGAGATCAGTGAGCAGAATCCTGTGAGTCATGTCCCCACTCTAGCTAGATATCAGACCTGTAGCAGCACTCCTGCGATGATTTGGCAATTCTTGGGGCCTTCTGCCGAACACTTATCTGATAAGCTGTCCATCGTGATGTATCGAGTCCAGTCTCTACGCATGGGTATAGGTGAGGTTCCCGGCCCCGAGGTCTTCTGGATGGCCAGGTGGGATGAGTGGCTTCCGCTCCACTTCCAGGTTGTGCTAATCCGTGGTGGTGGAGTCACGGCGCTGGTGAATACGGGACCCGCGCGAGATCTTCGCCCGATGAACGAACGTTGGGCTTCCTTCCTTGGGCCTAGAGCTCAGTTCACACGCGGCGAAGGCGAGTTCGTTACAGACCAACTTGAGCGGCTCCACGTTGCACCACAAGACATCACTCACGTCTTCCTGACACCCCTACAGCTCTATACCGTGAGCAACGTCCTGAGTTTCCCAAACGCCCAGATCCTTATCTCCCGAAAGGGCTGGGAGCATTTCCAGACATCTCATGTGCACCCGCATGATGATCGCGACACCAGCATCCCGCCAGACATACTTCGCGAGCTTGTCGGCAGCGCGTGGCCGCGAGTTGTGCTCCTTGAGGAGGAGGAGGAAATCGCCCCAGGGCTGCGCACCTGGTGGGCCGGAAGCCACCATCGCGCCAGCTACGCCGTCGAAGTCGACACGGTGAACGGGTCGGTAGTCATAAGCGATGCCTTCTTCTGGCTCGCGAATGTGGAGCGGGATCACCCGATCGGTATCTGCGAGAACATCTATGAAGCACTAGCGGCGCATGCCAGAGCTCGGAAGTCAGACATAGTGTTGCCGCTCTATGACGGCCGCAACTTCGAGCGATTCCCCGACGGAGTGGTTGCATGAGTCGAACAATGAGCGTTCTCACCATGGTGGCGCCAGGTGTCATGGCGCTGGAGCGGAGGTCGGTCCGGGAGCCGACAAGTAGGGAAGTTCTCATCAAGATTGTCGCGACGGGGATTTGCGGGACCGACCTACACGGCGTTGCAGGCGAGAATGGCCGCCGCACGCCGGGCCAAGTCATGGGGCACGAGACAGCCGGCTACGTCGATCGCGTAGGTGATGGTGTTGATCCCGCGATCGTCGGACGCCCTGTAACGATCGACCCTCTGGTCTCGTGCGGTGACTGCGATGCGTGTCGAAACGGTGCGGCCCAACAGTGTCCTGATCGCTGGGTAATCGGAGTGAGGGCCGACTTCGACGCGGCGTTTGCCGAGTACATCACTGTTCCAATCGACTCTGTCGTGTTGCTACCAGTCGCGATGCCTGTCTGGTACGGGGCCCTTATCGAACCCCTCGCGGTGGGGTATCACGCGATGGTCAGAGCGGCCACCAATCCAAACGATCGAGTACTGATTATCGGCGGAGGCCCGATCGGTCAGGCGGCCGCGATTGCCTGCCGGCGACTTGGCGTGGAACGGGTTGTCGTCAGCGAGCCAGACGAGTTGCGGGGGGCAGTTGTTGAGGCGCTTGGTTTTGTACGCACCACACCAGCAGACCTCAACGAAGCTGTTCGACGCCATCTTGACACCAAGGCGACCGTGGTCATTGACGCGGTCGGTTCAAGTATGACCGTGGCTGCGGCGCTCTCCAATTCACAGCGGGGGGCCAGAATCGTGCTGGTGGGCATGGCAAGCCAGCAACTGACGCTGTGGGCCTACGACATCACAGCTGCCGAGCGCGTGCTCATCGGAGCATACTGCTACAGCCACGAGGATTTTCGATCCACCGCGGCCTGGGCGGCGGACCACCCCGAGACTATGAGTGTCCTCGTGGACTTGCATGAGCCTCTGGCCCGCGGCCCTCACGTCTTCGCGGCACTGCTCAACGGGACGACCAAAGCCAACAAGGTCCTCCTGAGAGATGAGGTGGGATAGGTGCGTGAGCTTGAGGGTCACGTAGTCGTTCTGACCGGTGCGGCGTCTGGAATCGGGGCGGCGTGTGCTCGAGCCTTCGCCGACGCTGGTGCGAGAGTCGCAATCGTTGACATTGACTATGTGGGTGCAGGTCGCGTGAGAGACGAACTCATGGCCGCCGGCACCGATGCAGTTGAGCTCGCAGCGGACCTGCGTGACGACGTGGCCGTTGAGTCTGCCATCTCGGATGTCATTGCTCGATGGGGAAGAATCGACCATCTGGTCAACTGTGCAGTGAACTTCGTGGCAGCGGGCCGCGAAGCGTCGAGGTCTCAGTGGGAGTCTGCCTTGAGCGTGAATGTCGCAGGAGCCGCGCTATTGACCGCCAAGGTATCGGTGCACATGCCACCGGGCTCGACGATAGTAAACGTGTCATCGATTTCCGCGCATGTGGCACAGCCTGACCGATGGACCTACAACGCGTCCAAGGCGGCGATTCTTGCGCTCACTCGTTGTCAGGCGCTCGACTTTCGCGGAGATCGGATCAGAGTGAACGCCGTCAGTCCGGGTTGGATCTGGACCCCGGAAGTCGCGAAGGCCGCAGGTGGTGATCGTGGCGCGTGGGAACCTCTTTGGGGGCGTTTCCATATTCTTGAACGACTTGGAGAGCCACGCGAGGTCGCCGACGCAGTGCTGTACTTGAGTAGTCCGCGTTCGAGCTTCGTTACTGGCACAGAACTGATGGTCGATGGCGGGTACTCGGCGCTCGGCCCCGAGGGTCTAGGCGAGACTACAAAGTTCGCGAGCACAGAGACGTGAGTGCATCGCGGACGACGACCGCGATCATTGTTCGATCACCGGGCGAGCCCGAGCTTGGAACGATGCAACTCTGTGCGTTGGGTCCGCATGACGTGCTCATTCAAACGCTCTACTCAGGCGTGAGCACAGGGACTGATCGTTGGACTATCCACGGCACAATGCCGAGTTCCCCAAGGCCGTTCCAGCCACTTGTCCCGGGATACCAGCGCAGCGGGGTCGTGCTAGCGGTGGGCGAAGCGGTCTCAGACTTCCGACTGGGAGACCATGTCGCGGCGACGTTCTCAACGGGTCTCGGGTCCAGGCGCTCCGGAAGCCACCTCGCCTTGGCTGCGAGTCCCAGCGACGCGGTGTTCCCAGCCCAAGGTGTTGACCCGCGAGCGGCGGCTTTAGTGGTTGTAGCACAAGTGGGATACAACGCCGCAAGACGGCTGACTGTACCGCGTGGATCGCGTGTGGCTGTGATCGGCGATGGTGTCGTGGGCGCCTGCTGTGCGCTAGCGGCGAGCGCTCTCGGCTACGACGTCCTGCTCGTCGGTCGCCATGACCAGAAGCTCCGCGCCGTCCGCGGAATTGCTGCGGTTCAGACCGCGAATAGCGCTGGAGCGACATCTTCGCTGGGGCGGTGGGCACCGGTCGCCATCATCGACACGGTTCAGTCTGCGAACGCCTTCGCTCTATACGCTGATCTTGTTCCGCCGGCTGAGGGTGAGATCGTCTTCAGCGGCTGGATTCCCGCGGGCAGCCAGTGGGGCGTCGACTGGACACACGTTCAGTCGCGAGAGCTTCGGTGTCAGTTTGTGTCCGGCCTGACGCGTGAGCGAATCCTGACCACGCTAGAACTTATGCGATCAGGTCAGCTGCCGATCGAGAAGCTCATCTCGGTGCGCGCATCTGATCAGTTTGAACTGACCATGCGCGAGGTCGCTTCCGCTCAGTTGTCGGCCGTTGCGGTGGTACTGGATTGGCGTTCATTCGCGTCCGCGAGCGACTAGAGAGCGTAGCCGAGTTCGTGGTTCGACCAATGGCGCAACCGCCCGTGACACTGCCAAGTACAGGCTTGGTCCACCCCGGCGCGGTGGGAAAGTGCCAGTCAGTACCATGACGGAGGACGTTTCGGTCATGCAGTGGGGAGGCATCCGTGGCTAGGACTCGGCTCAGCACCGCAATTGTGCACGACTACTTGCGTCTGATCGGGTCTGGTGAACTCCGCCCAGGCGACTTGCTTCCGCCCGAAGCTACCGTCTGCGAGATGTACAGTGTCGGGCGCAGTGTGGTGCGCGAGGCGTTTCAAGCTCTGGACGCGAAGGGCTTCGTCCTCGTGCGCCAGGGTGCCACGACATCGGTAGCTCCGAAGCGCAATTGGCACGTACTTGATCCTGACTTCCTCGAAGTCAACACGGGCGCTGAGTTCTTCGAGCTCCTGCAAGAGACTCGAGACCACATTGAGCCTCAGATCGCCGCACTGGCAGCAGCTCGGGCAACTAAAGAGCAGATAGTCGCGATGGAGGCGATCTTGGAGCGCCAGTCAGCAACTTCGTCGCCTAAAGAGCACGCTGAACTCGACATCGCCTTCCACGAAGCGATCGCTCGAGCGACCGACAACTCTGTGTTGGCCTCGATGCATGACCTGATTACGGGGCTTGGGCATCGGGCGCGAGTTGCCTCAACGGAGGTCGATGGCGCGATGGAGCGGGCTGAGGATTGGCACCGTATCGTTCTTGAGGCGATCAAGAAGGGTGACTCGGAGGGCGCATCGGCGGCAATGTTCCTTCACCTCCGACAGGTCAGGTCTGAACTCGCGAAGGTGAATCTCGCGAACATGCCGTAGGGCATGTATCGGATGAAGCGGCCAGGTGGAGCCCGTTAGGGTCTGAATGCCTACTTCTCGGGCGGCCTAGTTGCCTGTTCCAAGAGCTCAAGTAGGTGGCGGTAGTCGCGGCCAGTGGCCCGTGTCATCCCAATCTCGCAAGTCCGGTTGCATGAGGCGTACGCGGTAGTTCCCTGCGTCGCGCTCAACTCCGATACTTCAGCCGCCTCCGCCGCGGACGCAGCTGAGGTGAGCTCGGGGTGGAGCATGCCGCGGTCGCCCGCAAATCCGCAGCACCCCCAAGCATCGGGGATGGTGACCTCACTTGCCACGGCGTGCGCGATGTTCGACAGCGGTCCGTCCAGCCCCATCTGAAGCGATGAGCACGTAGGGTGCATTACTAGCTTCTCGACTAGCGGCGGCACTGGACCCAAACGCGGAAGCACGTCGCGTGCAACGAACTCCACCGCGTCCTCGACGCGGTACTCCGCGTCTGCAGTCATCAGTGTGCGTTTGAGTCCTTCGGTGCAACTAGAGGCGTCGCACACGATTCGCAGGTAGCCGTCCATGCTCGACTCGCGCATCGCATCCCGCACACGACGAGACATGACAGCGGCTCCATCGGTGTAACCCTTCGACGTCCACGGGGTTCCACAGCATAGCGACTCGATGCCGTCTGGGACGATCACGCTGACGCCTGCCCGTTCGGCGAGTTGGATGAATGCTGAAGTAGCTCCAATCCCGCCTCGGACGGGACCAAACATGCTGTTGACGCATGCAGGGACATATATGGCTATCGGCGTGCTGTTCGCTGAACCCTGTACACCACGTAGTCTGCGCCGGGACGAGCCGCCCGATGGCAAGTCGGACGAGTACTCAGGGAAGTTGTCGGCGCCCAGAATGGACCGGGCGGCGTCCGTCGCGACGTTGAGCAATCGGTTTGGCACCACGCGTGCAGCTGTCAGTGCAGCTGCGCCAGTGCGAGTGGCTGGCGCCCAGGCCGTGGCGGCGGCCTTCCAAACGGCCGCTACCGAAGTTCGTTGGTCTTCGCGGCGGAGGCGTTTGACGAGCTGTCCAGTGTCGATTCCGACAGGGCAGGTCGTCTTGCACATTCCGTCGACCGCACAGGTATCGATGCCGCTGTACCGATAGTCGGTGGACAGTGTCGACGCGAGCGCAGTGTCGCCTGCTAGCCGAGCCTGGGAGATTGCGCGACGTACAACGATCCGTTGGCGGGGCGTGAGTGTGAGGTCCCTGGAGGGACAGACCGGCTCGCAGTAGCCGCACTCGACGCATCGATCTACTTCTTCCTCGATCGGCACGACTGTCTTGATTCCTCGGATGTGAGCTTGCGGATCGTCGCTGATGATGACTCCCGGGTTCAAGACTCCGGCCGGGTCACACAGGCGCTTTAGCTCGCACATCACTTGGTACAGTTCATCTCCGTACTGGCGTCGCACGAACGGCGCCATGGCGCGACCCGTACCGTGCTCCGCCTTGAGGTTGCCACCTGCATCCAGAACCAGATCCACCAAGCCGTCTGTGAATCGATCGAGGCGACCTATCGCTTCATCCCCTTCAAAGCGATCAGCGATCATGAAGTGCAAGTTTCCATCCTTCGCGTGACCGAAGATGACCGAATCGTTGTAGCCATGTTCCCCAAAGAGCACATCTAGACCGCGGCACGCGTCGGCTAGCGAGGAAACTGGAACAACAATGTCCTCAAGCAAAGCCGTAGTCCCGACTGGGCGAGCGCCAGCGACGGAGGCGTAGAGTCCCTTACGGAACCCCCACGCGCGTGCGCGCATTGACGGGTCGGTAGATATGGCCACGGGTGCGAGGGTGTCGAGTTGATTGAAGACCCGCTCGGCATCTGCACTGAGATCGAGTAGGTGGGCCGGATCGGCGGTCCGGTACTCAACGAGTAGCGCTGCTTGCGTTGTCGCCTTGAACCCCACGATCTCGTCCGGAGGCCCGCTAAGCGATTGTCCGACCCGTATGCTTGCCGCATCCATCAGCTCCAAGGTGGCGGCGCCCGTCGAGAC
The DNA here is from genome assembly GCF_013409785.1 of Microbacterium immunditiarum. Lineage (NCBI taxonomy): Bacteria > Bacillati > Actinomycetota > Actinomycetes > Micrococcales > Microbacteriaceae > Microbacterium > Microbacterium immunditiarum. The sequence continues at coordinate 110,079 of NZ_JACCBV010000001.1, read as the reverse complement.
GAGCGCTGGAACCGCGCGCGCGGCGTCATCGAGAGAACTGAATACAGCCAGACTCGTTGCTAGGTGGGGCGAGAGCGGGACCGTCCTGAATGTGACCTCTGCAACGAAGGCAAGTGTTCCCTCGCTGCCGATGATCAGGTGCTGAAGCAGATCGGATGGTCCTGCGAAGTCGAGGAAAGCGTTGATGCCATAGCCGATCGTGTTCTTCATGGCGAACTGACGTTCCACAATCGCACGTGAACCCGGGTTCTCTGACACGCGACGTTGGAGACGGAGCAGCCCCTTGGCGAGCCGAGGCTCCTCTGCCCAGAGCTGGTCGTCCGCGTCGGGAGAACTCGTATCAACTACGGTTCCCGATGGAAGCACGAAGACCATCGATTCCAACGTTCGGTACGCATTCTCGACCGTTCCACATGCCATACCGCTCGAGTTGTTGGCGACCACGCCGCCCACCGTGCAGGCTATCTCGCTCGCTGGATCCGGACCGAGGCGATACCCGTAACGAGCGAGCCGAGTGTTGACTTGTCGAACTGTTGCCCCCGGTTGCACTCTGACACGACGGCCATCGTCAAGCACTTCGATGCCACGGAAGCGCTGACGAACATCGACGAGCAAACGATCGGTCGACGCCTGGCCGGACAGGCTTGTTCCACCAGATCGGAATGTCACTGCGTCGCCTGCGATGCTGGCCGCTCTCAACAGGCCAGCCACTTCGGCCGCATCTCTGGCGATGATCACTGCGCTTGGAGTGAAGAGAAAGTGCGATGCGTCCGCGGCGTACGCGGCACGGTCTATGGCACGTGCCTTGACACGTGCGTCTTCGTCAATGGCCACGGCAACGCGCGGATCGAGTGAGCACATTCCAGTTGCAGCCGACCGCGGTCACCCCTCAGCGGTGACCGGCAAAGCTTGAGCTGTATGTACGAAGCGCGGAGTGGCTGGCGTCTACGCCTAGCCCCGAGGAGCTTGGAACGGCCAGCAAACCGTCGTTGTCGAGTTCGAATGGTGACCCCTCAAGGAGGTCGTCGATGTAGGGCGACCCCGTCTTGTACTCCACCAGATCGCTGAGTGGGCTTGCCGCCACGAAGTGAATGTCGGCGGCCAGGCCGAACGCGGTGTTCCAACCATGGGGGATCAGTCGCGCGCCAACGCTCTCGGCGAGCACTGCTATGCGGCGAGCCTCGCTGAAACCGCCAGCCTTGGTGAGATCAGGTTGGACGATGTCGAATGCGCCGGCACTCAGCGCCTTCGCAAACTCCTGTCGCCGCGAGAAGGTCTCGCCGCCAGAAATCGGGACCCGCGATGTCCGACGCAGTTCCACGAAGCCATCGATATCGTCGGGGTGGAGAGGTTCCTCGAACCAGTCGACGCCATACTCGAACAGCATGTCTGCCGTGCGCCGCGCCCACGTACGGTTCCCGCGCCAGAAGGCATCTGAGCCTCCGGCGTCGACTGCAAGAATGCAGTCGACGCCGACGATGCCACGCGCCACTGAGATGTACTCCTCGTCACGTGCAGTACTGACCCTTCCAAAATCCCCCCACCCGATCTTGAACGCGGTGAATCCCCTTGCCCGCAACTGGCTAAGTTCCTCCGCAAGCAGCGGCGGCTCCTGCATGAGGACCGACGCATACGGCCGCACTCGAGTGCGGTACGCACCTCCGAGAAGTCGCCACACTGGCTCGCCGAGTGCTCTACCCAGGAGATCCCAGAGGGCGATGTCGATCCCGCTGATCGCGTGCGTGATTGCCCCACCGCGGCCTTGCCAGAACGTGTTCTCGTGCAGAACCTGGCTAATGCGATCAGCCTCCCTGGCGTCCTCGCCCAGGAGCATCGGCCTGAGCACCTCCAGAGCTGCACGCACGAGATGCTCGCTTGTGAAGGAGCTGCCGTACCCAATCTCCCCTGACTCAGCGGTGATCATGATGACTGTATGCACGACGTCGTTAGGATCCAGCTCGTTGGCCCATCCGCCTTTGGGCGTGGCTCCTCGCAACCCATGCGCCTGGACATCGACGATCTTCATCTACACGCTCTCCTCTAGGCTGGTACAGCGTAGACGGTATACGAAACTCGCGCTAAGCGCCATCATAAGGATTGGCTTGAGCTAGGAATTGGGCTGAGGGGAGATCGAGTTCCCGGCTCAAGTAGCACTCGGTAGACAGTAGACTGCGCTACGCAAGGACGTTGCGAATGAGTTGTGCTGCACGTCCCGTTCGATGCAAGTCGCGCCAGTGCGGGTCTTGAGTGCGGGTGAGGTCTACCCTGATCAAGAGCCGGGCGCGCCGTCGCCGATCGCGCCGACACGAGACGCTCCATGTCCGCGTCGGACTCGACAAATGCCCGAAACCAAATGAGAGTGCCGGGCGGGAGAGAGCAAGGAGTCCAAGCTTGAGCTACCCCGATCGATCAGTTTCGGTGAATCCGCTGAGCGGGCGGCGGACCATCTCCGATGAAGTGCTTTCGGTCCTCCGATGGAGAATAATCACGGGTGAGCTTGCACCGGGGGACCATGTCGCCGAGGAGCGGCTTGCCCGCGAGTTCGGTGTTAGCCGCGTGCCCGTACGAGAAGCTGTTCGAACTCTCCAGAATGAGGGGCTCGTGAGAATCGAGCCTTACCGCGGCGCCCTGGTAGCGGATATCACGCTCGAAGAACTGCGCGATGTCATCCTCCCGCTGAGGAGTCTGCTCGAGAAGCACGTCTTGGCTGACGCGCTCGGTTCGATTCCCCCCAGCCACTTCTATGCACTGGAATCGCTCGTGAACGAAATGGAGGCTCGAATCGATCGCGCCGACGGTCCGGATCTCTTGCGGGCACTGGTCGAACTTGATATGGAGTTCCACTCGATTACCGTGCGGGAGTACGGAGGGTTCCACACTCAGCACCTGTGGGACTCGATCGACGCTCGCATCAAGGCTGGCTTCTACCGTCTGGGTTCTCTCCACGACGACTATCGCGAGATCGTAGACGAACACCGCAGGCTACTGGAGTCGATGCGGTCGCTCGATGTCGACGTGGCCCTCAGGGCAGTCGAGGATCACGCCCTTGCGGAGCCCTTCCGCTTGATCGAGAAGATCTCGCCTCAAGGAGGGTAAGGCGGCCGCCCGGACGGACGGGTCTTGCTTCTTGGTCCACCGATGGCTTGTGCTGGTCCGCGGCTGGACGCACCCGTACTGACGGCGGTGGCCATCGACCCTGGTCGGTTGCCGCGTAGTTCGGGCGAGATTTGCCAGCGCTAAGCACGCCTGCCCGGACGTGAGTTGCAACTGTCTCTGGCCAACAGCGGATGAGCTGGCGAGCGCTCACTGAGCACCGTGGTCGCATTGCGGGGTTGTCGGGAGGGGAAGCTATTGAGCAAGGCTTGCCGCCGGGTCGTAGAGCGTATACAGTGTACGACCAACGCAGCATCAACCTAGCCTGCGCGATCACATCCCGATCTGCATCGCACAATGAGAGGTCCAAGCAACAATGAGGTTCAAGAAAGCAATCATTGGAGTCACCGCAGCGGTGACCCTCGTCCTTGCAGGCTGCTCCGCCGGCGAGAGCGACGATCCCGTCGACGAGGAAGTGACTCTGAGCGTCTGGGGCTGGAACCCTGACGCCACTACCGCACCGAAGTACTTTGATGCCTTCGAGGAGGAGAATCCCAACATCAAGGTCGACTATCGGGTCTTCCCCTACGCCGACTACCTGAATGCCCTGCGACTCGGAGTCACGACTTCCGATGGTCCCGATGTCTTTGGCATCCAAGTCGGTGCGTTCGCCGAGCAGTTTGCACCTCTGGCAGATGACCAAGCGAGTGCTCTCGAAGCTGAGCATGGCGCGGGCTGGAGCGACATGTTCGTCGGGGCTGATCAGTTCAACATTGATGGCGCCCAGATTGCCGTTCCTTGGTTCGACCTTGCGCCGGTTGGCGTGATGTGGGTGAACCAGACGCTTCTTGATTCGCTAGGCCTCGAAGTCCCGAAGACGCTGGATGAGCTGGCTGATCTGTCTGCTGCAGCCAAGGCGGCAGGCGTCACAGGGTTTGCTATGGGAGCCCAGGAGGGCTGGGCAAACCTCGATCTCTTCCAGGTGATTGCGAACCAGATCGAGCCCGGACTCTTCCAGGAGGCGGTGACCGGCGAGGCGCCGTTCGATAGCGAGCAGTTCGTGACAGCCCTCACCGTCTGGGGAGAACTGTTCACCAATGGGGTAATGCCAGAGGGTGCACTCGCGATGCCCATCTACCCGGACGTGAACGACATCTTCAACACGAACCAGGGCGTGACCGCGGGCTTCATCAGGAGCATCCGCGACACGACCTTGCCGCGACTCGAACAGTACGCCGAACAGTATGGTGATCCTTCGCTCGTAGACACGATCTTCATGCCGTACGACTTCCCCGCGTTCGTGGAAGGAGCGGAGCTCGGGTCGCTCATCGGTGGTCCTGACGTCGGATGGGCGATCTCCAAGGAGAGTGAGAAGAAGGATGCAGCCGCGACACTTGTGAACTGGCTTACGAGTTCAGAGACGGCGATGAGCTTGCTGTCCGCTGATCTGCGTTCCGCGTCTTACAAGGAAGCTCCCGGTCCCGATCTCTCCACGGTCGTTACCCCGGAGCAGAAGGCAGCAGTCGAGGATCTTCTCGCTCGAAGCAAGAATCTGGTGGGAGCGCGAGAGGTCTCGAACCCCGAGGTGAAGGACGCTCTCATCGCGGCGCTTGCAGCGGTAGCGGCGGGGACACAGACTCCGCAGGACGCTGCCACCGCGGTCCAGACCGTGATTGATTCGCAGACGAACTAGCAGGCACGCTCTCCGCTGGGGTGCGCTTTCGCCGTGGGTTCGTCCACGGAAGGAGCGGCGCACCCCAGCGGTATGTTCGCGTAGCGCGGGAAGATTGGAATGAGTGATCGAGGACATGCGATCGAAGAACGCCGGAGAGTCAGCCACAGAGACGCTCGTGCTAGCGCCGCGGGCAAGAATGCAGAGCCCGCGCAGGCGACCCTTTCGCGTTGGTGGCGGCGCATTCTGGTACGTGCTCCCGGCGGCGACGCTCATCTTGGTGGTCATCTACCTCGGAGTTGCCTACACCGGTTACGTCAGCGTTCTGGATTGGGATGGGTTGTCTCCCAATCCAGAGTTCGCTGGTATTGACAACTACCTGCGAGCCTTCACCGATCCGGTCTTCTGGGAGTGCTTGGCTCACTCCGCCGTTTACGCGGTCATCGTGATACCGGTGAATATGGCCATCGGGCTGACCATGGCAATACTCCTGACCCAGCGTGTTTTTCTCAGCGGCGTGATCAAGGTGATCATGTTCGTACCCGTCGTGCTCTCATCTGCGGCGATAGCAGTGTCGTTCCGCGAACTGCTTGGCGCCGACGGAATGTTGAACCAGGTGCTGCGAGCGATAGGGCTCGGAGGTCTCGCTCAGCCTTGGCTTGCGCAGACATCGACAGCGCTCTACGCGATAGCACTCATCACGGTATGGGCCACTGCAGGGCTGAACTTCATTCTCTACCAGGCTGCGCTATCGCAGATCGATGAGGATACGATCGAGGCCGCGCAACTCGATGGAGCGGGGAAGTTCCGAATCGTACGTTCCGTGATCTTTCCGCAACTCGCCGGCACTCACGCGACGCTTATCTTGCTCGGAGTGATTGGCGCGCTTCGGATGTTCGACATCGTCTTCCTGACGACTCGCGGGGGCCCAGCGGGAGCTACGGAGTTCCTCGCGACGTACATATACCGTCAGACGATCGACGTGTTCAATGCTGGCTACGCATCCGCGCTGTCGATTCTTCTCTTGCTCATCGCGCTTGTTCTGACCGTTGTTCAACTTCAGATGTCACGTAGAAGGAGCGAGACCGTTGCTTGGTAAGCCCACGCGAATCGGGAGGGTTATCACCTACGTCGTCGCCTACGTCATCGCAGGCATGTTCGCAATCCCGCTTGTCTCAGTGCTGGCCCAGTCGGGTGCCGGTCAAGGATTCATCACAAACTACGCTGACGTCCTCACAAAGACGCCGTTCATGCGCTTTCTAGTGAACAGCACGATAATCTCTGCCGGCACAATTGTCGTGGTATTTGTGACCACAATGCTATCGGCGTACGCGTTTAGCAAACTCCGGTTTCGCGGCTCAACCGGACTGTACCGAATGTTCTTGGTTGGGTTGATGCTGCCGTCTATGGCGCTCATAGTCCCGATCTTCATTATCGTGACTCGCGTCGGGCTCTATAACACACATATCGCCGTTGTAATACCTCTATCTGTCTCTATCTTGCCATTCACGATCTTGCTCGCAAGAACTTTCATGGACGATATCCCGAATGAGCTTCTGGAAGCTGCCCGGATTGACGGTGCGAGTACAATCCGCGCTCTCTACTATGTAGTCTTGCCGCTCTCAAAGCCGATCAGCGCAGTTGTTATCGTGTGGACCTTTCTTCAGTCCTGGAACGAGTTCTTCCTGCCATTGCTTCTACTTTCCGACCCTGACATGCAGGTAATCACACAGGTGCCTTTGTACTTTGTTAGTGACTTCAATAGTGACACCTCAAAGGTCTTCGCGTCGCTGGTGTTGATTTCTTTGCCGGTTGTGATCGCATACCTGTGCTTTCAACGCCTCTTTGAGCGGGGGCTCATTGCAGGCGCCGTCAAGTAGTGCCGGGGAAGTCATGCGCCTATCATGTTGCTCGCCTTCGTTGGAAGGTTGGCTGGACGTGCCGCAAGCTGAGTCCGCCACACAGCTGGGAGGCGACATTGCGGCGGATGCTGTGTTGGTAGACGAGCGAGGGAAGCCCAGAGAACGGCAATCCGTCATAGGTTCGACTTCTAGCGCCGACTGGGCGCGCAGTCCGATGAGCGATCAGCCGTCGCGGGAGGCTATGCACAGTCGATCCCTCGTCCTTCAAGCAACGTGACTCATGTGCAGCACTGAGCCAAACCTCTGTGCCACGCAGCTACGAGCCGTGTTCTTCGTGTCGGACAGCACGGGCATCACCGCCGAGACGCTCGGCAGCGCGTTGCTCGCCAACTTCCCGGGCGTCGGGTTCCGGCGTCACACGATCCCCTTCGTCGACACCGCCGAAGGGGCCGCGAACGTGGTGCGTGAGATCGCGGCCGCCGACGCCGAAGGGCTCGCGCCGATCGTCTTCACGACGACGAAGGACGCCGTGGTGAGTCGGGTGCTCGCCGAGGCGCCGGCCACCCGCATCGACCTTCTCGGGGGGCACCTCACCGAGCTGGAGGCGACTCTCGGCACGACGGCGTCCGAGCAGCTCGGGCAGTACCACACCGTCGGCGACACCGAGACGTACTTCGCGCGGATGCGCGCGATCGAGTACGCGATCGAGCACGACGACGGGCAGAGCTCGAGAGCGCTCGATCTCGCGGACGTCATCGTCATCGCGCCGTCGCGGTGCGGCAAGACCCCGACGACGATGTACCTCGCGCTGCAGTACGGCCTGCTCGTGGCCAACTACCCGCTGACCGACGACGACTTCCCGACCGACGGCCTGCCGCCCATGGTCGCCCCGTACACGTCCCGCTGCTTCGGGCTGACCACAACGCCGCTGCGGCTGAGCCAGGTGCGCCACGAGCGCCGGCCGGACTCGCGCTACGCGAGCCTCGCGCAGTGCTCGCTCGAGCTGCGCCGTGCCGAGGACCTCTACCGCCGCAATCGCGTGCCGTTCCTCAACTCGTCGACCAAGAGCGTCGAGGAGATCTCGGCCGTGATCCTGCAGACGCTCAAGCTCCGCAACTGAAGACCTCACGAAGGAGAGTGCATCATGACCAACATCCTCTGGTTCGACGAAGTCGGCATGACCGACCTGCCGCAGGTGGGCGGCAAGAACGCCTCGCTCGGCGAGATGGTCTCGCATCTGACGGACCTCGGCGTGCGCGTGCCGGGCGGCTTCGCGACGACCGCCGACGCCTACCGTCGCTTCCTCGCCCACGACGGCCTGGGCGAGCGCATCCAGGCGCTCGTCGACGCGCTCGACATCGACGACGTCACCGAACTGGCACGCGTCGGCGGCGAGATCCGCTCGTGGATCGAGGCGCATCCGCTCCCGGGCGATCTCGAGCGCGACATCCGTGCCGCGTACGACCGGCTCATCGCGCAGGACGCCGATCCGGATGCCGTGACGTGGGCCGTGCGCTCGTCGGCGACCGCGGAAGACCTGCCGGACGCCTCGTTCGCGGGCCAGCAGGAGACGTTCCTCAACGTGGGCGGGGTCGACAACGTGCTCGCGGCGATCCGCAGCGTGTTCGCCTCGCTCTACAACGACCGTGCGATCGCGTACCGCGCCCACCACGGGTTCGACCACGGTGAGGTGGCGCTCTCGGCGGGCGTGCAGCGGATGGTGCGATCGGATGTCGGCGCCTCCGGCGTCATGTTCACCGTCGACACCGAGTCGGGGTTCGATCAGGCCGTGTTCGTCACGAGCGCGTACGGGCTCGGCGAGGCCGTCGTGCAGGGCGCCGTCAATCCCGACGAGTTCTACGTGTCCAAGCCCGCGCTGCGCGCCGGCCGACCCGCCGTGCTCAAGCGCTCGGTCGGCGAGAAGGCCATCGCGATGCGCTACACCGACAGCCTGGCGGCGGGTGCCAGCACGGAGTTCGTCGACGTGCCGCACGACGACCGCATCCGCTTCTCCGTGACCGACGCCGACGTCGAAGAGCTCGCCCGGCACGCCCTCGTCATCGAAGAGCACTATGGCCGGCCCATGGACATCGAGTGGGGCAAGGACGGTGTGGACGGACTCCTCTACATCCTCCAGGCGCGGCCGGAGACGGTCGTCTCGCGGGCGTCGGCGAACGTCATCCGCCGATTCCGCCTGCGCGAGCGCGGCACCGTCGCGATCGCCGGGCGCGCGATCGGGCAGCGCATCGGCGCGGGCCCCGTGCGGGTGCTCACCGACATCGCCCAGATGGACCGGTTCCGGGCCGGCGACGTGCTCGTCGCGGACATGACCGACCCCGACTGGGAGCCGATCATGAAGAAGGCCGCCGCGATCGTCACCAACCGCGGCGGGCGCACGTGCCACGCCGCGATCATCGCGCGCGAGCTCGGCATCCCCGCCGTCGTCGGCGCGGGCGACGCCACCAGGACGCTGCAGGACGGACGGGACGTGACGGTCTCGTGCGCCGAAGGCGACACGGGCTTCGTCTACGACGGCATCCTCGACTTCGTCGAAGAGGAGACCCACCTCGACAAGATGCCGCAATCGCCCGTCAAGATCATGATGAACGTCGGGACTCCCGATCAGGCGTTCTCGTTCTCGCGCCTCCCGCACCGCGGAGTCGGCCTTGCCCGGCTCGAGTTCATCATCAACCGGCAGATCGGCATCCATCCGCGGGCCCTGCTCGACTACGGCTCGGGGGCCCTCCCCGACAAGCTGCGCGACGAGATCGCGGAGCGCATCGCCGCCTACCCGTCAGCCCGCGACTACTACGTGCAGCGGGTGGCCGAGGGTGTCTCGATGATCGCGGCCGCGTTCGCGCCCGAGCCGGTGATCGTGCGGATGAGCGACTTCAAGACGAACGAGTACGCCAACCTCATCGGCGGCGACCTGTACGAGCCGCACGAGGAGAACCCGATGATCGGCTACCGCGGCGCGTCCCGCTACATCTCCACCGACTTCCGCGAGTGCTTCGACATGGAGTGCGAAGCGATCCGGCACGTGCGCGACGACATGGGCTTCACCAACGTGCAGGTCATGGTCCCCTTCGTCCGCACGGTCGGCGAGGGCCACGCCGTCGTCGAGCTGCTCGCCGAGAACGGCCTGCGCCGCGGCGTCAACGACCTCAAGGTCATCATGATGTGCGAAGTGCCCACCAACGCCCTGCTCGCCGACGACTACCTCGAGTTCTTCGACGGGTTCTCGATCGGGTCGAACGACATGACCCAGCTCGCCCTCGGCCTCGACCGCGACTCCGCGCTCGTCGCCGACACGTTCGACGAGCGCGACCCCGCCGTGCTCAAGCTGCTCTCGATGGCGATCGAGGCCTGCCGCGCCCGAGGCAAGTACGTCGGCATCTGCGGCCAGGGCCCGAGCGATCACCCGGACCTCGCCGAGTGGCTCGTCGCACAAGGCATCGAGTCGGTGTCGCTCAACCCCGACACCGTCGTCGAGACGTGGCTGCGGCTCGCACGCACGGCGGCGGAGCCGGCTGCTCTATCGCACTTCGGGCATCCGGCAGCCTCGTCGTTGGGCGTTCGAAGTCGCTAATGATGCTCGCCGATTCGAAGGGGATTTGAACGCGAGCCGCGGCAGCAAGCTCGGAGGGTGCGCAACATGAAGGTGCTAGTTCTAGGTGGCACCCGATTCATCGGTCCGCATCTAGTGCGTGCTCTGGTCAGCCGGGATCACGCTGTCACAGTGTTTCGGCGTGGACACACTCGAGCAGAGCTACCGCGGGCAGTGGAAGCTATCGTTGGGGACCGAGAGCGAGACGTAACCGCTCTCATCGGTCGAGCTTGGGACTCAGCGATTGATCTGTCCGCATACACCGCCGACTGGGTCAGACGGACCGGGCTGATCCTGCATGATCGAGTTGCTCACTACACGTTCGTGTCCTCTAACGCTGTCTACTCTGACCAGAACTTACATAGCTGGACTGTTGAAGGAGACGCGGTCCATGACCCGAGCGTCGAGCAGCTCACCAGGCTTCGCGCATACGGAGCGGGGAAGGTGGCCGCCGAACGAGCGGCCGAGGAACTGTTCCCCGGTCGGCTGCTAACGATCCGCCCGGGCTGGGTGTTCGGTCCAGGGAACACGTTTCCGCCGAGTACATACTTGGCGGCCAGAGCTGCACGTGGTGGCGAGATGCTCGTGGCCGGTGACGAGGGGGCTATCGTCCAGTTCCTTGACGTGCGGGACTTAGCGAGCTGGCTGGTACTGCAGATAGAGGCGTTCGCTACGGGGCTCCACAACCTCGCGGGGCCAGTACCGCAGGCCACTCTTGGAGACGTGGTTGGTGAGCTTTCCAGAGCCTTCGGGACTCGGGTGGAGTGGGTCGGACCCGAGTGGTTCATAGCCCAGCCTGAGCGGCACACCCTCGAGAGTCTCCTCTTCTGGACAGATCAGCGCGACGACACCGCTGAAACTCATCGCGCTGGATTCCTCCACACGATGAGGAATGACATCGGACGTGCTCGACAGGCTGGGCTCGTTACTCGCCCCGGTGCGGAGACACTAATCGACGCGGCACGTTGGCTTGAGCTGGAGCTTGGGGGGGTCGACGGACAGGAGTCCCGGTCGAGGGCTTCGTTGTGGCCGCGATCAACTGAGTGGGAGCACATCCTCGATGTGGAGCAATCGCTCCTGAGTCGACGCGGGAGGCTCAGGTCTCCGAGATGAAGCCACATCGGTGGGGGCGCACCATCGCGACTCAAGGCCGTGCTGAAAGGCTTCGGAGTGCCAGACGATCGCGACGATTGTGAAAGACGCTCCGTGGTCCGCGGGGAGCTCAAGGATTGGCGGCTGGCTGATCGATCTCCTCTGAAGGGGACCTCGATTCCAATCGGCCAGGGCCAACCGACCCATCTGGGCGCTGCCGAGCTCCTTTCACTACGACTCAGAATCGTGAGGTCACCGAGATTCGAAGAAGCATCCGCATCGCTCCGGACCGGGCGCGCGCGGCAGTGACTCGTCAGGCCGTTGAAGACCGTGCCCACGAACTGCCCACAGACGAGTCACATTCAACTCCGATGCAGTGGGCCGAGCAGGCATCTCTGCCTGACTGGATCAGCGTCATATCAAGCATTCCGAGCGAACCGGGACGGGCGAACCCCCCCAATGTCGGGTTCAAATCCCACCGTCACCGCCAAGATCCGGGCCCCGAAAACCGCGTAATTCCGCGAGTTTCGGGGCCTTCGGTCTCTGCCCGATCGGGTCCGTGCGTAAGAATCGCGTAAAACGGGTCTGAAGCACCCCGTTGGGCGATCTCGTCAGTCTCCGCGAACCCCGCGTGCGGCATGCTCGAGATCAGGCGCGAAGTCAGCGTGGTTACTGACTCGGGAGTTCGTCCGGGGCGATGGAAAGCTCCCACACCCGGTACGAAGCCGGAGCGTCGCTGTGATCCGTGGAGCGCGCGGCGCGCACCCACGCGTCTGCCCCGGCACGGTTCTCGCACGCGGCAACCGGGATCGGACCCACCGTCACCACCCACACGATCCTCACGGCGTCCGGCGATGCTGTGATCGCGGCCTGAGCCTTCGGCCCGGCCGACTCTGTCAGAACATAGACATCTTGGCGTGCCCGGCCAAGCGCACCCGCGACGTCGTCGAGGTCCTCGTCGAAGAGATCGGCGTAGATGTCGAGGGTCATCGCTGCTGACGCGTGGCCGAGCATCCGCTGCACGACCTTCACGTTCGCGCCGGCGCTGATGGCGAGACTCGCGGCCGTGTGACGCATGTCGTGAGGAGTGACGCGCTGGAAGAGCGGGTCCTCCTTCATGGCGCGTCTGACTGCCGCCGCGAACCATCCGTCTCGGGAGTTGGGAAGCTTCAGGGGAGCGCCGCCAGTCCCGAACAGGAATGCGTCTGGGGCCTTTCTGACAGCAGAAGCGCGGAGGACATCATCCAAGAACTCCGGGTAGGGCACCGACCGCGAGGCATGCGACTTGGGCGACCCGATGTGAACTGTGCCGTTCACCATCACCGCGTTCTCCTGCACGAAGACGCGTCGCCGCGTCAGGTTGAGGTCACGAACACGAAGGCCGGTCATCTCACCCCAGCGAAGTCCTGTGTAAGCGAGGAAGTACACGACTTCCGGGTACTTCGATGTTGCGGCAAGCCGCTCGACTTGGCCGTGCGTGAGGTAAACGCGTCGCTTCGCTCGCTTCCTCGGCAGGCGCATGCCTCGCACGGAGTTCTCCGCGATCCTTCGATCTCTGACGGCGACGTCGAGGATTGCGGAGAGGATTCCGTGAGATCGAATCACCGTCACGGCGCCGACGTCTGCCGCAAGTTCGGTGACCCAACTGCGTACGTCGCTGTAGCGGACAGCTCCGATCTGAAACGTCGCCCATCGCGGCTCGACATGGTTGCGCCACGCCGACTCGATCGGGTGGAACGAGGACGGCTTCAGGACAGTCGCCTGATCGAGGAGCCAGTCCTGCGCGAGTTCACCAACTGTGATGCGCGCATCGCCGGGATCGATGTATTGGTTGTCGTTGATCGAAACGGTGACGTCGGCGAGGTAGTCCTCGGCCTCGCGCTTCGTGGCGAAACCGCGCTTGCCCGCGTGGGTGCCGTCCGGCTTCTTGTACCGGACCTCATACCTCTTGCCGCTCCGAGTGCGGTATGGCTGAACACTGCCCATCTCGATGACCTCTTGACTGAGTGTATCTATTAGTGCTCTACTCATGTCAAACAAAGCGGGGCTTAGACATGCAGAAAGTGAGTGGAGGGCACGACATGGAACGCGTGGTCACCGGAGCTGGACTGCTACGGCCTGATCAGGTCGCAACGATCCTCGGCGTCTCAGTCAACACACTGGCGATCTGGCGCCACAATCGGCGCGGGCCGAGCTTCCTGAAGTTCGGGCGGCAGGTGCGCTACCCGAGCGATGTCATCGATGAATTCCTCGAGCGCTCGCGCAGGGTCTGCAACCCAGAGATCTCGCGCAAGCGTTGAGGAGTATCGCGATCTACTGGCGCGCTTGCCGCCCTGCGTTGTAGTTCATTCCGACGAGCCGGCCAGCATTCCGAGCCTCGATGATCCACGCCGATGCGGTGCGGTGGGGGATGCCGAGTTCCGTCTGCAATAGTCGGGCCGGCGGTAGCCCGGCCAGCGCCGCGGCGCCGTAGAGCAGCTCCACGACCTCCATTCGCACCTCTGACCCGCCGCGCCGCACGACCTCGGCCGCGATCGCAGGGGGAAGGATGCGGCCCTTCGCTGTCGTGAGGTCAGCGACGCTGACCCAGTCGGCGAGTGGGTCGGCTTCGTCGTCGAGGGTCAGGAAGATGCAGCGGGGCGCGGCATCCTGGACGACCCCCTGCAGGCGCACCTTCGAGACCGTCGGGTAGTTCACCTCGACGTCGTCTCGAACGGCGCGAACCGACACGCGCTTGATCACGTAGCGACCCTCTGTCGCCTTGTACTGAGCCTCGACAGTCGTCTGGACACCGAGGTCGGCGTCCACCGACAAAGCGACGAACGCCGGCACGATCCGCAGCGACGATCCCACCGACAACGTCGCATGCGCAGGCGCGACGGCAGAGCCGTCGGATGTCGTCACGTCAACAGGCATGGCCCCAGTCTGTCTAACCGCGGGCGGCCTTCGCATCTGCCTCTTGCATAGCGTAGCTAATAGTGCTTCACTCATGTCAAACCAGCCCATCCATACACAGATGGAGGCGTGTGACATGAAGACCATCGCGATCGCGAACCAGAAGGGCGGCGTCGGCAAGACGACCGTCACGATGCAGCTCGCGGCGACTCTGTCCCGACGCCACCGGGTGCTCGTGGTCGACGTCGACCCGCAGAGGTCGACGATGTGGTGGGCCGAGAACGCCGTCGAACGTCTGCCGTTCGACTTCGCCGGCAGTCAGCAGCCCGGCGTACTCGCGCGTCTGCACCGCCTGGACATCGACTACGACTTCGTCGTGGTCGACACCCCTGGCAATCTCGAGGCCGCGAGCATCCTCGAGACGGTCCTCGACGCAGCCGACTTCGTGCTCGTGCCGCAGACGCCTGAACCCCTTGCCGTGGATCCGACCGAGCGCACGATCCAACGGCTCATCGAGCCACGCGGACTCCGATACTCCGTGCTGCTGAACCGCATTGATCCCCGCATTCCGAGTCAGCTGAAGTTCTGGACCGAGCGACTCGACACCGATTGGGGTGTGCCGCGGTTCGAGACGCATTGGCGGCAGTACAAGATCCACGCGGAGGCGCCGGTTCTCGGGCAACTGGTCACCAGCATCCCCGATAACCAGCGCAACGCCGGCCTGATCGCCGACGTCACGAGGCTCGGATACGAGATGGTCGAGCAATTCGCGACGGCCGGTGTCGGGATGTGATGACGGATGCCGAAGGTCGACCTCGCGGACAAGCTGAGCGCCGCGCGCGCCCGTGTCGACGCCGAGCTGCCTGAATTCGTCGACGCTGAGGCGCCGATGTTCGCTCGCCTCACCCGCAAAGAGACACGACTGCGCGAGGACCAGTACGCAGAGCTGTCCGCGCTGGCGCGCTCGTTGATGCGCCGCCGGCGCGTGAAGGGCGAGCGCATCACCGAGAACACACTCATCCGCGTCGCGGTCGACCTCCTCCTCGCTCGTCGCGATGAGCTGCGGGGCTCCGACGAGGACGAACTCCGGAAGTCTGTAACTCACGGAGTCGCGGAGTTGCAGACTCCAGTAGCCCAGCAGTCCCGCAGTGACGGACTCCGGCAGTCGGGCACTCCGGTTGTATGTGACTCCGACAGCCCGGCACCGCGGCTGTTCGCACCCTTGGCACTCGCCGGCTCACCAGTACCGACCATCGGGGTCGTCTCGTGAGCGCCGACCTCTCGACGCCGGTTCCTGGCGAGACCCCCGCCGAGGCGGGGGAGCGGATCAGGGCGGCGTGCCCGATCAGAGGTGACAGAGCGACGAATGCCGACTGCAAAGCGCGGCGGGAACTGATCGACAAGACCCTCGGCGCCCGCGGCGTAACGCCCGGGCCGAGCGTTTGGCATACGGCGCAACTGATAGATGGCGCGATCACCGGGGTATGGGCGAACTCGGTCGACGAGGCGGAGATCAGCGTGACCCTGTGGCACGGCCAGCGCTGCCACTGGATCGTCGCCGATGGGCAGAGCGGTGTGTTCACCGAGTACTTCCCACGGGGGAGACGCACGGCCGCGGACGTCGGTCGCACGTTCCCGCTCGGGCCACCGCGGCGGACGCGCGATCAGTTCGCACCCGCGACATCGCTACTCGACGGCATCTGGATCCCGACGTCGCAGTCCGGTCGAGGCCTCGCATGACCACGAAACAGAACGAAGGAGAAAGCAATGACTGACCACACGACACCTGCGAAGCAGGACGATCCCATCGCCGATATGCGGGTCCGGCTCGGTCTCGTGGCGCTGAGCTACTTCCCCGAGATCCACGCGGTCGAGCCGGACTACCGCCTCACGGACGACGTCGCCTGGGTGCTGGAACCGATCGCCGAGTTCATCGCCGAGGAGGGATCGACCCTCGCCGAGCTGGTTGCCCGCACGGTGATCGACCCGACCGCGTATCGCGAAGAACTCATGGATGCTCTGAATGGGCTGCCGATTCCACGAGACGGAGAGCCCGGTGACGGCGCCGGAGCGGTCGGCTGACGATCGTCGCGCCGCTGCAAGTGCGAGGCGGGCGCGCTGGGCCGCCGCCAATCCTGAGAGGGTCCGCGCGAAGGCGCGGCAGTGGCGGGAAGCGAACAAAGAGCATCGCGCCGAGTACCAACGTGTCTGGAAGGACGCGAACAGAGATCGAGTGCGGGCGCAACGTCGTGAGTCCGAGGCTCGGCGGCGCAAGCGTCAACTCGCTCGGGTCGAGCACCGCGCACGGTCACGGGCGCGGTATTGGGCTGATCCGGAGCGCGAGCGGGCACGAAGCCGGGCATACCGCAGAGAGCATCCCGAGCGTGTACGGGAGTATCAGCGACGCTTTCGTGAGAACCATCCCGAGCGTGCTCGTGAGCAAAGCCGTCACGCCTCAAGACGGTGGCGAGATGCGAACGCGGACCGCGAGCGTGAGGTGCAGCGCGAGCGCGCCCGTGAGCGGCGGATACGAAACCCTGATGCGCAAAAGCAGTGGTACGCGCAGAACCTCGAGCGCGAACGTGCCCGGGGACGGGAAGCGAGCAAGCGTCGACAACGTCTGAAGACGCTCGGCCTGCCGCCGCGACGCATCGAGCGCGTTTTCGCGGCAGAGAAGCGGGCAAACGCGACGGCTGCGGACGAGTTCTTCAGCCATAGGCGGGACCGCACTGAGAAGCGGCAACTGAAGCTCGAGCTGCGCAAAGTCCCTCACGCCAGGAGCGGGCATGAGGTGGCGAACATGCGCAGGACGCCACAAGGAAACCTCTCGGCACTGGAGCCCTCGGGAGAGTTGCCCAGGGTGCGAGACCAGTCCGCCGCGGACACCTACTTCGCTCGCCGCCGCTCCCGCGATGAGATCCGGCAGCTTCAGCGCGAGCGGGTCTCCAACATCGACCCGATGCGCGCGTACAAGGCGGCACTGAGCGAGAAGACGCCTGCTGATCTACTCCGGGCGTTCGAGGCTCGATCCGCTCTCGGCCGCCGCCGGGCGGAGTTACGGGCGGCCTTGCCGGCCCTTCGTGAGCGAGTCACAGACGCCCAAATGGAGCGGTTGCACGAAGAGGTCCGTCTGGACGCTGTCGCCGCGCACTCCCACAAGCGGGCACTCGTCGACCACGAGGCGGAAGTGCAGCGGCGCGTGACACTCCTCGCGATCGAGGCGTTCCACGCCTCGCGCCCATACCGATCCAAGACGGCCTTCCGCGATCAGCCGAACGCCCGCGCACACACGGAGCTGGCTCTCGACCAAGTCCGGAGTCCTGACTGGTGGCGCACCGCGAGCCACGAGGACATCGCGACCATCCACCTGCTTGCGCGCGATCCAGCGGCGGCTCCCGAGGAAACCCGCCGAGAGCTCATGCAGAACCTCAATCGAGGCACGGTCGCCAAGTTCGGCATGCCCGCGCGCGAGCTCCTGCGTGGCGACGCCACATCCGCCCCGCACCCGGCTCTCATTCATCAGCAGACACGCGGACCGACAGGTAGTTCGCTTCGATAACCGCGTCAAGGGCGCTTCGCGTTCTCCTGCGGAGAATGGCCCTTCGGGCCACCCTTGACCCGGCTCTCTCCGCTCACCGTTCGGCAAGGAGGCCGAATGGCCAGGGCCATCCGGCACGGATCACACGGAGGGGATCGGGACGATGCAGACGACGACCGTCGAACAACTGGCCGACGAACTCGCGATCGCGAAGCAGGTGTTCGAGACGTGGGCAGTCGAAGTCGCTCGCGACTACCTGGCCGGCAGCCTGCCCGAACTGTGCGACGGCCCCCGCGACGAAGCCGCCGACATGCGCGCGGAAGGCGAACGCCTGCTCAACAAATGGAAGGCCGCGGGCAACGCACTGCTGGAGCACATCCACAGCACTCGGTGACGCGCGCGCTGATACCGTCGGCAGGGTGACGCTTGCACTGGGGCCAGGCGACAAACGGATGCGGTTGCGCTACTCCGGCGCATGCCGACTGTGTGGCAACCCGTTGCCTGCGGGAGCCGACGCCATATACGAACGGGACTCGAGAACCGTGCGCTGCGTCGAGTGCGCGTCGACGGCAGCCGCAGATGATTCTGGCGTGGCCGGCGCATCCGCGCGGCGGGAGCACGCGCGCCGCCAGAGCAATCGCGAGCAGCGGATCCGTGAGGACCATCCGAAGCTGGGCGGACTCATCCTGGCCCTGACCGATGACCCGCAGAGCACCCGGGCGTGGGAACGTGGGGCGATCGGCGAAGAGCTCCTGGCAAAGCGACTCAAAGATCTGCCGCCAAACGTTCGCATATTGCACGACCGCCGCATCCCAGGCGCCCGTGCGAACATCGACAGAGAGCATGGGGACGGGCCAGTTCTAGTGGCGGCCTGACTTCGAATATCACTGACGCGTGCGGCGTGAAGATGGGATCGCTGGTCTCTTGGTTCCCGGTCTGACTCTGAAGGCTCATTGACGCCGTTGGGCTGTCCTTATGTGGATTTGTCGGCCGCTACCGGGGCTGGCGCGCTGTCATCGACGCGACGGCCGTGACTTGATAGGAGCTTGCTGCAACAGGCCCGTCTCTGTGCTGTCCGACCGTCACGCCGACGACTTCACCACCCATCGGATGAAGGACGGTAGGACCAGCATGACAAAGGAACTCGTCTCGCGGATCGTCGTCGGCGGCGTCGACACGCACAAGCTCACTCACCACGCGGCCGTCCTGGACGCCGCATCCGGGAAGCTGCTCTCAGATCAGGAGTTCGTTGCGAACCCCGCCGGGTACGCGGGGATGCTGGCCTGGTTCCTCGAGCACGGGACAATCGGGAAAGTCGGTGTCGAAGGCACCGGGTCATATGGGGCCGGTCTGCAACGTCATCTGCAGGCCAGCGGCGTCGCTGTGATCGAAGTGGCGCGGCAGAACCGGCAGGTACGTAGAGCGCGCGGCAAGTCGGACCCGATCGACGCGATTAACGCGGCGCGCGCCACGCTCAGCGAGGTAGCGACAACGATCCCGAAGGACCGCACCGGATTCGTTGAAGCAATTCGGTTGATCCGTGCGACCCGGCGGAGTGCCGTCAAAGCGCGTCGTTCCACTATCAACCAGATCCACGGCGTCCTCTGGAGCGCCCCCGAACAGTTGCGCGCTCAGCTGGGTGGTTACGATCGCGCGGCGCTGGTGGCTCGATGCGCGCGTCTGCGCATCACGGACGGCAGCGACGACCCGGCCGCCACCGCCCGACGAATGCTGCGTCGCCTCGCCCGAAGCCGCGGGGCAGATCATCGCGACCGCCGGCGAGAACATCGACCGACTCCACTCCGAAGCCGCTCTCGCCCGCATCTGCGGCGTCGCACCCATCCCCGCGAGCTCGGGCAACACCACCAGACACCGACTCCACCGTGGCGGCGACCGCGAAGCGAACTCCGCGATCCACCTGATCGTGATCAACCGCCTCCGATGGCACGCCCCCACGCGCGCTTACATGGCCCGACGCATCACCGACGGCAAGACGAAGAAGGAGATCATCCGCTGCCTCAAACGAGCCGTCGTCCGCGAGCTCTACCGCGCCCTGAAAGCCGACCTTCTGCCCACTTGACAATGCATAGGAGCATCCACATCGTCGTCGCCCCTTCCGGAGTGTGGGTGATCGACGCGAAGCGCTACAAAGGCAAGCGCCCAGCCTTGCACGTGGAGGGCGGAATATTGCGGCCGCGCGTCGAATCGCTCCGGATCGGTGGCCGCGACGGAACGAAGCTCGTCGATGGCGTCCAGTCTCAGGTCGCACGTGTCTCGGCCGTTCTCGCTG
The DNA here is from genome assembly GCF_013409785.1 of Microbacterium immunditiarum. Lineage (NCBI taxonomy): Bacteria > Bacillati > Actinomycetota > Actinomycetes > Micrococcales > Microbacteriaceae > Microbacterium > Microbacterium immunditiarum. The sequence continues at coordinate 90,030 of NZ_JACCBV010000001.1, read as the reverse complement.
GCGTCGACGTGGCAGTTATAGGCGCTCTGTGCTTTCTCGAAGGCGATCGGCCGCTCATCGGTGGCGCATTCACCGTGAATGGGATTGACGTCGTGTGGCCCCGGTTGCTGGTAACGAGGATCAGCGACGCGCCCGACCGTGGTGTTGATGTGGACGCGATCCACACTCTGCTCGCGAGGGCGTTTCCGCCCGCATAGGTGTGTCCCCCCACGAGTGTCCGAGCCCCGGAGGACAGTTGAATGCGAGGCCATCACCACGAGGGGAGGCCCGACATGACGCGCGAAATCATGATCGCGGTGCTCATTGCGGTGTCCGCGGCGGGCGGCATCGGGCTGATCGTCGGCATGCCAGTCGTTGCGATGAGCGCGGCACGCGGGAACGGACGGATGCTGCGGCGCAGCGTCCTGGTCGTCGTGCTGCTCTTCGCGCTCGGAGTGGCGGCATCTGTCGTCCTCGGTGCCGTCACTGGCGACATGTTCAGCTGACATCGCTCCGCGGCTGAGCGATTGCGCGCAATGCCGCATCGGGCACCTTGCGTGCATGCCCGAGCCGCCGCGTCAGCGCGAGATGCCGCGGCCCGACTGCGGCACGGCGATGACCGGCGCCGCAAGGTCAACTGGTTCGAGATCGAGGGATGCCGCGCGCCGCAGCGTTGCGAGCTGTCCGGCCAACGCGGCCTCGGTCGCGGGCCGAGCCTCAGATCCCGCCGGCAGCTGAAGGCGGGGCACGACCTCGTTGAGCGCGACCTCGTGCAGCTCGGTTAGCAGCTCGGCGACCGGCCGCTCGACCTTACCGGCCGACAGAGCGAACGCGGTCATTGCGCGCAGCTCCGACAGCCAGCGCATCGACTCAGCGCCCGACATCGAAACGGAACGCTCGCGGTCGAGGGCTGCGCCGGCACCCTCGAAGCCCGCGTCTCGCTCGGCGTCGAAGGCTGCAGACCCGTCGCGCGCGATGACAGTGAGCCGTCCGACCGACGGCGACTCCTCGAGTTCGGCGACGAGTTCACGCGTTCCATACCATCCGCTGTCGTGGATCGCGAGACTCGTGAACCGTGACGCTCGCCCAGCCTGCGCATCCAGCAGGTAGCGAGATGCCGCCGCTAAGAGACTCTCCGCGCGCGGGGTCGCGACCACGACGACGCGAGTGGTGAATCCGTGCTGCTCGAACAGCTCGGCCGTTCCAAGCGCGACATCCGGCGTGTGGAACGTACCCTCCAGGAGCAACGATCGACCCGTGGTTCGCGCGTGTACGAGGCAGTCGCGGAGCCACCCTGCTGTCGACTCGGCGAGGATCTGCGGGGCTTCGACCGATCGAGATCGTGCCAGTTCGAGGAACTGTGGGTGGAACGGGCGCAGGTCGTCGCCGCTGAGGGGCACCATGTCAGAGGAGTGCTCCGACAGTAGGCGCGACGTCGCACGCGACTTGCCGGCACCAGACTGTCCGCCGAGGAGCAGGAGTGTCGGAGCGTTGGGCTTCGGAACTTCGGGGAACACGATCGGAAGGATCGACTCCTCGAAGATCCGCCGGCGTTCTGCCTCGGAGGGCATCCAGTCGCTCATGTCGAGTTCCCGGAAAGTTCGGCTGCCCTGGCGTCGAGGCAGTCACGGAGCGCGTCGACGGCCGCGCGATCGTACCCATCGACTTGGAACACATCGCGGCGAATTGAGGCAGCTTCGGTGCCCGCGGCTGACTGCTCGATCGCGCCCTCGGCTGCGCGGCGCAGAACGAGTGCCACGACACTGTTCGCCGCCTCACGCATGGCGTCATATGCGACGACATCGTTCGCACGCCAGGCGGACATACTCACTGCACGTCGCCTCCTTAGCACGCAGTCTAGCGATCAGCTCGGAGGGGCATGCGCGTAGCGGTGGAGTAGGGCATAGCCCGGCGCTTCGACTCCTTGTGTAGACGTGGGCGATTTCAGCATCATCGGGAAGCGACAGCTCGAGCTCATGCCCCGGCCGGAGGACCTGCAGAGTGACACTGGGCGTCCTTGTGTCCGGCCATGGCGCAACCCTGCGCGCTCGGACGAGAGGTGCGATTTCGTTGCAGAGTCCAGCCGCGCTTGTCGCCGCGGGGGCATCTGCTGGCTGCTGTGCCTTTGGGCACAGTCGTCGCCGTCGAATGAAGCGGCAAATTCCCTGATGAGGGTATCCCGTGGAGAGGTCGCAGGGTACTCGAACCAAACCAGGCGACGAACGCGTGGGGAACATCGGCAGTCGACGCCAGCCCGGATCAGGTGTCAGGGGACTGTGGACCGACCATCTCCAAGTCACACGAGCAGAAGCGCCGACGCGTGAGGCGAGAGGCTAGCGTCGAGCACCATCGCGGCGCCGCCGCGGGCGGCGGTGAACTCTCCTTCCGTGGCAGCTTGAAGCGTCAGGGGTGAGAGAGGTGCGACCATGCGAGCGCCTATGAGCTCGGGCAGTTGTGGCAGTGCGAGATGGGCGATCCGGTTCCAGGCCGGTCCGCCCATGACCACCGTTTGGACATCCAAGAGATTGACCAGGGCTGCGATGCCTCTGGCGAGGCCACGGGTAATTCCTCTCACGATCTCGACGCACTCGGCATCGCCGGTGTCCGCCCGGTGGCAGATCGACGTGAAGTACGCCTCGGCGGCGGCCACGTCGATCAACGACGGGTCGGCGTCGACCACCCCGCTCTGCGCTGCTCGGGTGACCACAGAAATCGGATCGCACGCTTGGCCGAGCGTGAGCACGCGCCGCCGCCCGCCTTCCTCGAGCGATTCCCCCACGATGAGGTCGCCGATCTCTCCGATGTTGTTATGAGAGCCCCGCAGGATCACTCCGTCCATCACTATCCCGGCCCCGATGCCGGCGCCGACGTAGACGAAGATAAAGCTCGGTCGGTCGGCGTGGGCCCTCGACCAGGCTTCGCCGGTGGCTGCCGCCGTCACATCCTTATCGAGCAACACCCGAAGCCCGGTGGCCTCTCGAACCTTCGAGCGCAACGCGACGCGCTCCCATCCGGGAAGAAGTGGCGGGTTGATCACGGTCCCCGTCGTGATGTCGAGCGGTCCCGGCGCAGCGATGCCCAGACCGAGCACAGCGTCCCGCTCCACGCCAGCATCGACCAGCGACCGGTGAGTGCAGTCTGCGATAAGCCCAACCGCATCGTCAGGAGTGACTGTGTGGGGCAAAGCAGTTGACGACCGATGCAGCAGATCTCCGGACGCATCGAGCACCACGCATGTGAGACGTGCCGGATCGAGATGAACACCGACCGAGACTTGCGTCGCTGCCCGAACGACGAGTGGAATACGAGGCTTCCCACGCCCAGGGGAGAAGATCGGCTCGCGTTCCTCGATGACTTGATCTTCGATCAGTCGGCGGACGATGTTGCTGACTGTTTGCGCCGTCAGGCCCGTCGACTCGACAAGCTCGACGCGGCTGATTCCGAATCGGGACCGCCGGACTGCGTCGAAGACGACCGCTCGGTTGAAGCCACCCAATCGAGTGATGTTCGAGCCCCGGGACATGCCACGCCTTTCTGGCCTCGCCTTATAACGATTCACTCCACCAGTTGCGCCGCGCACACCGGGGGTTGTACTGTCGTCGATGTTCAAATCCATCATAGTGATTTGAACGACCGGCACACAGTGCAAACGTACCAATGGAGGTCGCAATGAGCATGTTTTCGTCCGGTAGGAGGCCCGTCGCAGCACTCGCGTCGGTGGCTTCGGTCGCAACCGTACTGGCACTCGCGGGGTGCTCGAGCACCCCAGATGACGGCACCGTACAGCTGAGTTATCTCATCGATGAAGGAGAGACGGTCTTCGCGCAGGCGAGCTCGCTCGTAGAGGCGTTCGAGGCCGAGAACCCCGATATCCAGATCGAGATCGAGACACGGCCGGGCGGCGGGGAGGGAGACAACCTCATGCGCACGCGGCTTGCCACTGGCGACATCACCGACATCTTCAACTACAACTCCGGATCGCTCCTGCAGGCTCTCAACCCCGCACAGAACATGCTTCCGCTGACTGACGACCCGATGCTCGACTCGGTGAACCCGGCTTTCACTGAAGTCGTGTCGGCCGACGGGCAGATCTTCGGCGTCCCCTTCGGCACTGCGCTGGCTGGCGGCATGTTCTACAACAAGAAGGTGTTCGCCGAACATGGACTCGAGGTGCCGACCACCTGGGACGAGTTCATTGCGAACAACGAGACACTCAAGGCCGCGGGTGAGGTCCCCGTCATCCAGAGCCTTGCCGACTCCACGTCGGCTCAGATGTGGGTGCTCACCGATTTCTTCAACGTGCAGGCGGCCGTACCGGACTTCGCCGAGAAGTACACCAAGAATGAGGCGCACTTCGCCGACACTCCAGCGGCGCTCGCCAGCTTCGAGCACCAGCAGGAGATGTTCGACAAGGGGTACTACAACGCCGACTACGCATCCGCCGAGTATGACGACGCCGTGGAGATGGTGGCCACTGGTGAGGGTGCGCAGTACCCGTCCCTCACGTGGATCGCGACCGTCCTCAGCGAGACCTATCCCGATCAGATGGACGACATCGGCTACTTTCCGATGCCCGGGGCATCCGCTGACAAGAATGGGGCTACCGTCTGGTATCCCTCGGGCGTCTTCATCTCCAAGAAGACCGCGCACCCCGAAGAGGCCAAGAAGTTCCTGGCGTTCGTTGCGAGCACCGAAGCGTGCAACTCGTTCACGAGTGTCGGTGCGATCAACGGCCCGTTCCTGATCGAGGGGTGCGAGCTCGGCGACGATGTACCGCAGCTTGTGACCGAAGCCGCTGCCTTCGTGGACGCCGAGGGCAAGAACGCCCCTGCGCTCGAGTTCGTCTCCCCTGTGAAGGGACCGGCCTTGCCGCAGATCACCGTTGAGCTCGGCATCGGTGCTACCACCGCGGTCGACGCTGCCCGCCGCTACGACGAGGACGTCAAGAAGCAGGCGCAGCAACTCGGGCTCGAGGGCTGGTGATTCGTCCGGTGCCCGGCGCGACTAAGTCGGGGGATTCGATGACGCTGCCCACAGCGGTTTCTCGACCGACGGTCGGCCGGGCGCCGGCACGCCAGGCCTTCCGGCGGTGGCGGTCCAGCCCCTACCCCGTGTGGTTCTACCTTCCGGCGGCCATTCTCTACCTGACATTGTTCATTGCCCCGACGTTCATGTCGTTCTTCTTCAGCCTGACACGCTGGACCCTGTTCGACTGGCAATTCATCGGGCTTGAGAACTTCCGGCAGTTCTTCGCCGAGCCGGGGCTCGTCGCCTCGCTGGGGAACACCTTCCTTTATGCGGGAATCACCGCCGCTGCGAAGGTGGTCATCGGCATGGCCCTCGGTTTGCTGCTGACCTCGGCGGTCATCGGGAGAACGTTGTTGCGCTCGCTCGTCTTCTTTCCGGTACTGGTGAGCACGATCGGCGTGGGAATCACATTCAAGGTGCTTATGCACCCGACCGACGGCCTCATCAACACCACGTTGTCGTTCTTCGGGATCGCCGGACCGGGGTGGCTCACCGACCCGCACCTGGCACTCATCTCAGTCACGATCGTCGACGTCTGGAAGGGAGTCGGCCTGGCCACGGTGATCTATATGGCGGGAATCGTGTCGATTTCGAGCGACTATCGCGACGCCGCGATGGTCGACGGAGCCGGGGCCTGGAACCGCTTCCGGCACATCACGTTGCCGCTGCTTCGGCCGGCCACCTCGACGGTCCTGTTGCTGGCGTTCATCGGTGGACTGCGCTCGTTCGAGCTCATTTGGGCTATGACCGGGGGCGGCCCCGGTTTTGCATCCGACGTCTTGGCCTCGGTCATATACAAGCAGTACCAGGCGGGTTTCTACGGACTGTCCACCGCGGGCAACGTCGTGCTCTTCATCGTCGTGGCCGCCATAGCCTTCCCACTCAATCACTACCTCAACAAGAGAGAGGTCGACAGATGAGGACTGCTCGTCGTGTGGTGCTGTCCGCTACGGCGTTGGTGGTGGCGATCGTTGTCTTCGTTGTTCCGTTCCTGTTCATCCTGCTGACATCGTCGAAAGATCGAGCCGACGCGTCGCGACTGGAATTTGCCTTCCCGGAACAGTTCCAGTTCTTCGAGAACATGATCGCAGTACTGCAGACGCGCGACTGGATGCTGGTGCGGGCGTTCGTGAACAGCACGGTCCTGACTGTCGTCAGTGTGGCCCTCATGGTTGTGTTCGCCGCGATGGTCGGATTCGTGCTGCAGCGCCGGCGTTCGCGGCTGAACGGCCTGATCAACGCGATGGTGATCGCCGGACTCATCATTCCGCCCGCGATCGTACCGACAATCTGGGTCCTGCAGGGACTCGGACTGTACGCCACATTGCCGGGTCTCATCCTCATCGAGGTGGCGTACAGCCTCTCGTTCTGCATTGTCCTGTATCGCGCTTTCATCTCCACCATCCCGAAAGAGCTGGACGAGGCGGCCATCCTTGACGGCGCGACAGGACTGCAGCTGTTCTTCCGCGTGATTCTCCCGCTGCTCAAACCGGTCACGGTCACCGTCATCGTCGTGAACACCGTGGCGGTGTTCAATGACTTCACTAATCCGCTGTACTACTTGCCGGGTGATGCGAACGCGACCGTGCAGTTGACTCTCTACAACTTCCAGAGCGAGTTCAGCACGTCTTGGAACTACCTGTTCATGGATATCCTCCTCATCACGATTCCGCCGCTGATCGTCTTCCTCCTGTTCAACCGCCAGATCGTCGCGGGAATGACGGCCGGAGCCGTGAAGGGATGACGAACGTACAGGCAGTGTTCGGCCCCGGACCCGATACCGCCGTCGCAGCTCTACCCGGTGTGGGATTGCGATGGGCGGAACCCCTGTGCATCCGATTGCCCCGGGGGGACGGGCCCTGGACCGCCGATCTGCCGCTGGACTGGTCCGGGCGCACGATCGAGGATGGCCTGCACCTTAGGTGGCTAGTGTTCCCGGTTGCCGGCGACGGTCCCGCGCGATGGCATGCGACTGCGGTGTCGCTCGACGTCGAGTTCGATGACGGGACGCGCCTCGGCTGCCATGACGTCACGGATCAGTACGGAGGTCGCGTCGACGCCGCAGCCCAGGGCGCGGACCAACGGCTCTGGGTCGACCAATGGAACGCGCGCAGCGTCGATCTCTCCGCGTTGGCGGGCCGGAAGATCCGGTCGGTCCGCGCCGTGGGGCAGTTGTCCGCGCACGCAGAGTTGACCGTGTTCCTGGACGACGTGGCCCTGTCCTCGCCCGCGCCACGCACCGCCAATCGGCTCGATTGGGTATCGACAACGCGTGGCAGCCACTCGTCCCGGGCGTTCTCGCGGGGCAACACCGCGCCGCTCGTCGGCCTGCCGCACGGAGGGGTGTTCGGTTTGCCGATGACCGACGCGGCTTCCCTGTCCTGGCCCTACTCATACGCGGGGCACCGACGCGACGCGCTCAATCGCCCTGTCCTCGAGGCGTTCGCTACGTCCCATCTTCCGAGCCCGTGGATCCCCGATCGCGGCGTCATGCAAGTCATGCCGAGTCTGGAGAGGGAACCGGATTGCGCCCCGTCCGCACGCGGACTGGGCTTCTCTCGCGAGCAGGAACGGGCCCGAGGCCATGTGTACGAGGTCACGCTGGACGGCGGCATCCGTGTCGAGCTCACGGCATCGCAGTTCGCCGTCGCGCTTCGCTTCACCTACCCCGATCGGGGTGGATCCGTCATCGTCGATCACCTCGGGTCGGCGACGCTGTCGACGCTGAGGCACGAGCGCGACGAGCTTGTGATCGAAGGCATGCTCGACGACTGTCCCGGAACGCCGCCGCACGCCGTGCACATCCGGATCGCGGCGGCCGGAGCGCCGCACATCGACGATTCGGTGCGGGGCTTCGTTCCGGTGGCCCCCGGACCTTCAGGCGTCGTAGACGTCATCATCGCCCTGTCAACGATCGACATCTCCCAGGCGCGAGCCAATGCTCGCGCGGCCGGTGGTTTCGACGACGTCAGCGCCCACGCTCGAGCGGAGTGGACGCGAGCGCTGAGCGTCCTGGACGTCGAGGGGTGCAGCGACGACCAGCGGACCGCGCTATTCTCCGGTCTGTACCGCGCGTTCCTCTATCCCAACCGCTTCGGTGAGTTCGCCGACCGCGTCGGGCCGGCGCACCGCAACGTTTACGACCTCGCTCGCGTGGAAGCTGGCGAGCTGACTACCACCCATGGCTTCTGGGACACCTACCGCACCGTGTGGCCGTTGCTGGCGCTGTTTGTTCCCGACGACGCGGGTGCTCTCGCAGACGGCTTCCTCGGCCACGCTCGCACCTACGGATGGACTCCGAGGTGGAGCGCGCCCGGACCCGTCGACTGCATGACGGGGACGTCATTCGACATCGTGCTCGCCGACCTGGACGCGAGAGGTGTCGAGGGGTTCGACCTGTTGGCGGCGTACGACTCGGTTGTCAAGAACGCCACGGTTCCCGCGTCCGACCCGCGCATCGGGCGGGCAGGGCTGACCGATGCCATCTTCCGCGGATGGACAGCCACCGACACCCATGAGGGACTGTCGTGGACGCTCGACAACGCCATCAACGACGCGGCAGCGGCACGGCTCGCCCGTCGCGCCGGGCAGTCGGAGCATCCGGGCGACGACCTCCACGACTTCGCGGCGGAGGCCGAATACTTCGCGCGCCGTGCGCTCGCTTACCGGGCGGTCTTCGACCCGACCACCGCGATGTTCCGTGGTCGAACGGAAGATGGACGCTGGCGCGAGCCGTTCGATCCGGATGAGTGGGGCAACGACTACACCGAGACCAATGCCTGGGGCACGCGCTTCACGGCGCATCACGACGGCGCGGGCCTCGTTGCCCTGTACGGTGGAGAGAAGCGGCTGATCTCCGCCCTGGACACGACATTCGCTCGCGCGGAGACCGCGGCGCCGCATCTGACGGGGCACTACGGCGCGATCATTCACGAGATGTCAGAGGCGCGCGAAGTGCGCCTGGGCATGGTCGCGATGTCGAATCAGCCCGCCCACCACATCCCATTCATGTACATGTTCGCGGGCGAGCACGACACGGCACATCGGATCGTCGGCGACGTCCTCGACCGACTGTTCGTCGGATCCGACCTGGGACAGGGCTACCCCGGTGATGAGGATAACGGAGAAATGTCGGCCTGGTATGTGCTGGCTACACTCGGCCTCTACCCCCTCGTCCCCGGCAGCGGCACGTTCGTGCTGGTGCCGCCGCGTGTGCGCAGAAGCACTCTGCGACCGCTCGGACGTGCGGAGCTCGTGATTGAGATCGTGGCCGGCTCGCCGGGAGACCGGTACATCAGTGCGGTGCGTATCGATGGGCGTGCCTGGGATCGGATTGAGGTGCCCCATGCCGTCCTCGCGCAGGCTGGGCGAATCGAGTTCGAGCTGAGCGATCAGGCTCGAGGATGGGCGCGCGACTCGCGTCCCGAGTCGTTTAGTTCTGTGTCCGGTCACGGCGCGCTCATCGAGGACCTGATCTCAGAGGTCTCCGGAGAACCGCGGGGGGTGGCGTCGCTCGCGGATGACCGAGGGCTGACCTCCGTAGTCCTCGCCGCCGGTGATTGTCTTCGCGCCCGCCTGGTGGCCGCCGTCCCGATCGGCTTGTACACGCTAACCGTCGACGAGCCACAGACGGCCGCCTGGCGTATCGATCTCGTCGGCGCGGACGGCGTCGTCCTGGCGAGCGACACGCGGAGCGCGCGCTTCCGTTGGCATCGTCAGACCAGACCGTTCCGTGTTGGGCCGACGACCGCGCCTGTCTCGCACGTCGAACTGACGTTGCTCTCTTCCGCGTCGCTGCGGCAGTGGGAGGTCTTCGCGCACGAAGCGCCTGCGGCGAGTGACAACTCCGTAAGTACAAAGGACACCGATGCACATCACTGACTCTCTGACCATCGAACGCGCGCAGCGGGTGCTGCGGGAGCGCATCGCCCCGGCGGTGTACTCGCAGACGGCCCCCCTGACTGTCGAAGAACAGCGCCTGTCTGGAGAGCCGATCCCGTTCGACAAGGCGCTCGAGGGGACGTTCCAGCCGCATGCCCCAGGTAGTGCCTGGGGCGCCGCGTGGGGGACTACTTGGTTCCGCATCACCGGCGCGGTGCCAGCCGAATGGTCCGGCCGCACGGTCGAAGCCGTCATCGACCTCGGATTCGACACCCGCATGGCCGGCTTCCAATGCGAGGGGCTTGTGCATCGACCCGACGGCACGGCCGTGAAGGCGCTGAATCCCGATAACCAGTGGGTGCGGATCGCCGATGCGGCGCGGGGCGGCGAGAGCGTCGAGTTGTATATCGAGGCCGCGGCCAACCCCGTCATCCTCGATCGCGACCATCGCTTCGCGCCGACCGACGAGGGCGACGTGCACACGTCGTCGCCTGCGTTGATCTACACCACACGGCGAATCGAGCTCGCGGTGTTCGAGCGCGAAGTGTGGGACCTTCTGCTCGACCTCGAGGTTCTCCTCGAACTCGTGGTCGAGCTGCCGGTCGAGCCGCGGCGGGCGAAGATCCTGCAAGCGCTGGACGATTCCCTCGACGCTTTGCACCTCCAAGACATTCCCGGCACTGCGGCCGCCGCCCGGGCGGCGCTCGGCCCCGTGCTCGCGATGCCCGCGAGCGCCAGCGCCCACGACATCCTGGCGGTCGGGCACTCGCACATCGACAGTGCGTGGCTGTGGCCGCTGCGGGAGACCCGACGCAAAGTGGCACGGACGACGTCCTCGATGCTGTCGTTGCTGGAAACCGACGAGGACTTCGTGTACAGCATGTCGAGCGCGCAGCAATTCGACTGGATCCGCAAGGAGCGCCCCGAACTGTGGGGGCGGATCACACGGGCGGTCGCGGACGGTCGCTTCATCCCGGTCGGCGGAATGTGGGTCGAAAGCGACACCGTCATGCCATCCGGCGAGTCCCTCGCCCGGCAGTTCCTCTACGGCCAGCGGTTCTTCGACCGCGAGTTCGGCGAGCGCTCGCGTGGCGTGTGGCTCCCTGACAGCTTCGGCTATTCACCCGCTCTGCCGCAGTTGATCCGGCGGGCGGGATTCGACTGGTTCTTCACGCAGAAGATCTCGTGGAACCAGACGAACCGCTTCCCGCATCACACGTTCGAATGGGAAGGCATCGACGGGTCGCGTGTGCTCACGCACTTCTCTCCGATGGATACCTACGCTTCCACTCTGGCAGGCGACGAGCTGGCCAAAGCCTCTCGCCAGTTCGCCGAGAGTCGGGTGGCGAACGAATCCATTGCACCTGTCGGCTACGGCGACGGGGGTGGCGGAACAACACGTGAGATGCTGGGGCGCGCGGCACGCCTGTCCGACCTTGAAGGAAGTCCGAGGGTGCGCTGGGCGAGCCCTGACGAGCTGTACGCGAGAGCTGCCGAGGTCGGCACCCTCCCGGTCTGGGTCGGTGAGCTATACCTCGAGATGCACCGCGCGACCCTCACAACACACCACCAGATGAAGTGGGGCAATCGTCGCGCGGAGGAGCGTCTGCTCGAAGCAGAGTTGTGGGCAGCCACGGCTGCGCTGCGCGTCGGCGCCGACTACCCCTACGACGAGCTCGACGAGCTGTGGGAAACGGTCCTTCTGCATCAGTTCCACGACATCCTCCCCGGCACTTCCATCGCCTGGGTTCACCGTGAGGCACGAGAGCGATACGCGGAGGTGTTGGGGCGTGCCGACGCGATCATCGATGAGGCACTCGGCCGGCTGGTTGGGGAGGGCGATCAGCGCATTCAGGTCAACCCGACGCCTTTCGCGATCCATGCAACGCCGCCCGGCGGGGGCGCTGCCGATAGCGCAACCACCGACGCTGCAGCGACGACCCTCGTGCGTCGCGACTCCTCCTTTGTGCTCGATAACGGCGTGATCCGCGTTGTGATCGACCAGTCCGGCCACATTGCATCTGCGGTAGACCTCCGCGCCGGGCGCGACATCATCCCGGCAGGCACCGTCGCTAATCGTCTGCGTCTGTACCAGGACTTCCCCAACAAATGGGACGCCTGGGACATTGACGAGTTCTATCGCAACGCCGAGCACGAGATCGGCGAAGTCGAGCACATCGAGGCGGATGTGACGAATGCGACGGCGGGCGTCTTCGTACGTCGACGCATCTCGGACTCGTCCACCGTGGAGCAGCGGCTGTCGTTGGCGCCTGGAGAGCGTGTGCTGCAGATCGAGCAGACCGTCGAGTGGCACGAGACGGAGAAGCTTCTCAAGATCGCATTCCCGCTCGACATTCACGCGGATTCGAGCGTCGCCGAGACGCAGTTCGGCTACGTGCGTCGCCCCACCCATACGAACACGAGCTGGGATGCGGCGCGGTTCGAGACCTCCATGCATCGCTACGTCCTTATCGAGGAACCCGGGTTCGGCGCCGCGGTGGTGAACGATTCCTCCTACGGGTTCGATGTGACGCGCGAGCCTGGCGAGCACGGATCAGTGTCGTGCCTGCGTATCTCCTTGCTGCGCGCGCCGCGCTATCCCGATCCGCTGACAGACCAGGGCACGCACACCCACCGATTGGGGCTGGTCGTGGGTGCCGACATCGCCGCGGCGACCCGTCACGGGTACTTGATCAACGCGCATGACCGTGTTCGCACCGGGGAGCGCGGATTCGACCCCCTCGTCGAAATCGTGGGCGACGGGCTTGTCGTCTCGAGCGTCAAGCTGGCGGCCGACCGGTCTGGTGCGCTCATAGTACGCGTGTACGAGTCGCTCGGTCGACGCTCGCGCGGCCATCTCCGAGCTCGATTCGCTGTGGCATCGGCGCACGAGGCCTCGCTCATTGAGGACGTGGGTGCACCGGTCGAGCAGGACGAGAGTGGCGTGATTCTCGATCTGGCGCCGTTCGAAGTAAGGACGCTTCGACTGTCGCCGATCGCCGAGATGTAGGTGCACCCGTGGTCACGTTGACAGATCCGCGGGTCGAGAAGAAGGTCCGGCCTGTTGGCGTGGACGTCCGGGCGCCACGTCTGTCGTGGGTGGTCGACAGTGCGGAGCGTGATGTCCGACTCGAGGCCTTCCGCGTGCGTGTCGCAGCCGGCCCTGCTGCGCTGAGCGAAGGTGATCTAGTGTGGGACAGCGGGGTACGCTCGGAGAAGCGCACCTGGGTCGACTACGACGGCGCGGCGCTGGCTTCGGACACCGAGTATCACTGGCAGGTCGACGTGGTGACGTCGTCCGGGGGCGCTTCGGTGTCGTCGCACTGGCGTACGGGGCTCTTCGAGCTGGAGGACTGGAGCGCCAGCTCGTGGATCGGCAACGGCCGGGAGCGCCCGGGCGTCCGGCCGGCTCCGCTGCTGCGTACGGAGTTCACCGCGGAGGAACTTCCGGTGGTCGCCACGATGTTCGTCGCGGCCGCGGGTTACGCCCGAGTCTCGCTGAATGGTCATGAGGTGAACGACCACGTCGTGTCGCCGGGTCCGACGGACTTCGATCACACCGTGCAGTACGTCGCCAGCGATGTCACCGCCCTCCTCCAGCGAGGTGCGAACGCGATCGGGGTCGAACTCGGCCGGGGCTTCTACGGACTTACCGGGGGCAACGTTTGGGGCTGGGAGCGCGCGCCGTGGCATGACGAGCCGACTGTGCGGGCCGTGCTGCGGTTGCACTATGCGACCGGAGTGGTCGAGGTAGGCACGGATGGCACGTGGAGCCGCACGGACGGTCCCACACGGTTCGATGACGTATATGCGGGCGAAATTTTCGACACCAGCCACGCCTTCCCGGGGTATGACACGGCCGGCTTCGACGCGAGTGACTGGGCTCGGGCGCGGGTCGTCGCGGGTCCGCGGGGGAACCTCGTCGCGCAGCGGGATCAGCCGATCCGCGCGGTGGACCGTCTGCGCCCGGCGGAGATCCTGGAACGCGGCCAGGGGGTATTCGTAGTGGGCTTTCCCCGTGTGCTCGCGGGATGGGTGCGGCTGCGGGTGCGCGCCGAGGGCAAGACACGGATCACGGCCAGGTACGCCGAGCGTCTGACGCGCGACGGCTGGGTCGACCAGAGTAATAACGGCGAATTCAAGGCCGGCTTCCAGACCGACGTGCTGTATGTCGATGGTGTCTCGATCGACGTGGAGTGGGAGCCGAGGTTCAGCTACAAGGGCTTCCAGTACGTCGAGATCCGCGGCTGGCCCGGATGTCTGGCGGTGGACGACGTCACCGCTGTCGTGGTCCACAGCGATGCCCCGGAAACGGGAGGATTCTCGAGTTCGGACCCGATGCTGAACCGTGTGCACCGCGCGGTCGTCGACACGATCACGAACAACCTGCACGGCATTCCCACGGATACGCCAATGTTCGAGAAGAACGGGTGGACAGGCGACGCTACCGTCGGGGCCGAGATGATGCTGCTGAACCTCGACGTGCACGAACTGCTCGCCAAGTGGATGGCAGATGTCCACGATGCGCGAGACGCGCAGGGCGCTCCGAAGGTCATCGCGCCGGGCCCCGGCGATTGGGGGCAGTGGGGTGTGGCCACCCCCTGGCACGCGGCGTACATCTTCATTCCGTGGTGGCTGCACGTCTTCTGCGACGACGATCGCACACTCCGCTCCCTTTACGAGGGAATGGCGTCGTATGTGCAGATGGAGTTCGACCGGTCTGCCGAAGGCATCGTCGTGGCACCCCGGCTGGGCGACTGGATGTCGCCCGACGCGGACCCTGACGCGGGCAACCCGCCGGAGGACCTGCGAGTGGCGTCTACCGCGTACCTCGCCGAAATGCTCCGGGTGATGCGGGACGCAGCCGATCACCTGGGTCGCTCGGAGGACGCGCTGCGGTTCGACGGGCTTGCCAGGACCGTCGCGCGGTCTTTCCAGTCGGAGTTCTTCGATCCGGCCGGCGGCATCTGCCGCGGTGTCGGCGACGAGGGGTTCCGGCAGACCCACAACGTGCTCGCGCTCGCCTTCGGTCTCATCGGGGGGGCCGAGGATATCCGTCGCGTGCTCGAGGCGCTGGTCGATGACATCCGCACGCGGGGTAATCGACTCAACACGGGCGTGCTCGGAACGAAGTACCTCCTGCGCGTCCTCACGGACTACGGGCACGCCGATCTTGCAGCCGCGGTTGCGCGGCAGCCGGGGTATCCAGGCTGGGCGTACCTGATCGCCGAGGGTGCGACGACGATGTGGGAGCACTGGTCGAAAGCGGCCCGCTCCAGAGGGCACTACTTTTTGGGGACCATCGACGATTGGTTGTTCCGAGATGTCGCCGGACTTGCCGTCTGCAGGGAGCGGGGCGGTGTCGTGCTCGATGTCGCCCCGCGTGTGACCCGGGTTCTGGAGAGTGCGTCCGCGCACACGGTGACGCCGCTCGGGCTGGCGCAGGTCGGATGGCATCGTGACGCGGACGTCCTCCGTCTCGACATCCGCGTCCCGGTCGGGGCGAGCGCACGGGTGCGCATCCCGGCGACGGATCTCCGCCAAGTGACTGAAGGCGGAGTGCCGGTCAGTCTCGCCGACGGCTGCGTCGGCTTCCACGTCGACCGCGGAGAGGTGATCGGTTTCGTCGCATCCGGTCGATATCACTTCTGCGTCGGCATCCCGGGGGCGTCGTGAACGCCGATCGGAGGCCGAGAGGGCGCCACGGCGTCACCGACGTGCCGATGGCGCACGCAGCGGGGCGTTCTCGCGGCTGGTCGCGACATGGTTCTGCCGCCCATTCAAGCGAAGGAGCTCCATGAACATCGTCGTGGCCGACCTCTCGGTCGAAGGCACGGGCCACCCCCTTGCCATCGATGATCCGCACCCGCAACTCAGCTGGAAACTGTCCGGCGAGGATCGCGGCATTCTGCAGTCGGCCTACCAGATCGTCGCCGCCACAACGCGCGAGCGGCTGGAGGACGTTGTTGTCGATCTTTGGGACAGCGGTCGCGTCGAGTCCTCCGAGTCGGTCAGCGTGGCCTACGAGGGCGAAGTGCCCGGGCCGGGGTCACGCATCTACTGGAAGGTGCGCGTCTGGGCGGGTCCCGGTGAGCCGTCGGCGTGGAGCGATGCCGGCTGGTGGGAGAGGGGCCTCGGCGACGCGTGGGAGGGCGCCTGGATCGGCGGGCCACAACTGCCCGCCGAGACGCTCACGTTCGCAGGGGCGAGATGGATCGGAGCACCTGGCACCGTTGCGGGAAACGACTCGATGCCGGCTGGAGACCAGTGTATTCGGAAGGAGTTCGACGTCCCCGCCGACCGCGAGCTCGAGCGCGCGCGGATGCTCATCACGGTTGACGAGCGCTACGCGCTGTCGCTGAATGGCGACCCAGTCGGCTCGACGCCCGAGGGCGGGGGCTGGCACATAGCCCAGGTCCTGGACCTTACTGACCACATCCGCGCGGGCAAGAATGCCTTGTCGATCCTCGCGACGAACGCCAAACGTTCGCCTGCCGCCGCGATCGGCAAACTTGTGTTGGAATTCTACGACGCAGAGCCGATCGTCGTCGCCACCGACAGCACGTGGGTGTCGGCGGCGACCGCGCAAGCCGGATGGACGGGTGTCGAGTTCGACGACAGTGGCTGGCCGGCGGTGGCCGACCTGGGGTCGTACGGCATCGAGCCGTGGGGTGCGGGCGCCGCACTGCCGGAGTCGAACGCGCCCGCCCCTCTCTTGCGCACCGCGTTCGAGGTGGGAAGCGACCTCGTCCGGGGGCGATTGTATGTCGCGGCCGCGGGATATCAGATCGGAACGATCAACGGAAAGCCGGTGAGCGGTCACGTCTTGGAACCCGCCACCACCGACTACGACGAGAGTGTCATGTACGTGCCGTACGACGTCACTGATCTGCTGGATGCGGGAAGCAACGTGCTGGCCTTCGAGCTCGGTCGTGGCTTCTTCGGTCTGAACACGGCGAACGTATGGAATCTGCACCGCGCGTCGTGGCACGGAGAACCGAGCGTGCGCGCCGACCTCGTGCTGGAGTACGCGGACGGGTCTCGCCAGAAGGTGCTGACCGGTCCCGACTGGCGTGTGTCGGCAGGCCCGACACGAACCGATTCCGTCTACGCGGGCGAGACCTATGACGCCCGCTTCGCGCAGCAGGGGTGGGCGACGAGGGATTTCGACGACTCGCACTGGGCGCTCGCGTCTGTCGTGGACGGCCCGCGGGGCTCGCTCACGCCGCAGCTCGTGCAGCCCATTGAGGTCGTCGAATCCTCTCCCGCGGTGGTGGTGACGGAGTCTCGCCCCGGTGAGTACATCGTCGACTTCGGGCGGACCATGAGCGGATGGGTCGAGATGTCGGGCTCTGGGGACGCGGGCCGTACCGTGCGCATCGAGTACGGGCAGCAGCTACGGCCCGACGGCACCCTCGACCTGGAGCAGGGCTACGTAAAGGGCGGACGATTCCAGCGCGACGAGTACGTGTTCTCCGGCACGCAGACCGAACGTTGGCAACCGCGGTTCAGCCAGAAGAGCTTCCGCTATATCCAAATAGGCGGCCTTGACGCGGCCCCGCCGCTCGAGATGTTCGTCGCGAAGGGCGTGCGCACGGCCGCCGAACAAACCGGCACCTTCACGTCATCCAACCCGCTGTACGGCCGGATCCACGACATCGTCGTGCGCAGCCTCGGTCATCACATGCTAGGGATTCCTGCGGTCGATCCGATGTACGAGAAGATCGGTTGGACTGCGGACGGCCACCTCAACACCCCGGGCTTTGCCCTGAATTTCGATTCGCGAAACTTCCTCGCGAAGTGGCTGGACGATCTCGAGCAGTCGCAGCACCAGGACGGGTCTTTGCAGGTCATCGCGCCGACCGGTGGATGGGGAGATTCGAACGCGCCGGATTGGACGATGGCCTACCCCATCGTCATGTGGGAGTTGTGGGAGCGCTTCGGTGACCGTGCAGCGCTCTCAGACCACATCGAAGGAGTGCTCCGCTATCTCGATTCCGAGCTCGCGAAGCTCGATCAGGAGGGGCTCGCGTCCACGGTGCTCGGTGACTGGCTACCCCCTGGTGACACACCCGCGTCCGAAGATCGGCGACTGCCGGCGAGTGCGTACGTCTACCGCGGCCTACATATCGGCATCGCGGCCGCGCATACGCTCGAACGCACGGCCGACGAGGCGCGGCTTACCGAGGCTGCAGCAACCCTGCGGCATAACTTCAACTCGAAGTTCTTCGACGCTGAAGAGCAGATCTACCGCACGGCGTCCGACTCCGGATATCGGCAGACGAGCAACGCGCTTTCGCTCGCGTTCGGACTCGTGCCCGAGGAGAGCCGGGCCGCCGTGGCCGAGGCGTTAGCTGCGAATGTGCGTGCGAACGACAATCACCTCGACACCGGTACCCTCGGCACCGCGGTCCTCCTGCAGGTGCTGATGGACACCGGCCACGCCGCCGAGGCGCACGCGATCGCCGGGCAGCGCACCTACCCCAGTTGGGGTTACTGGATCGAGAACGGGGCGGACACCCTATGGGAGACGTGGACGCTCACGCACAGCGGGCAGGGCCGCCCGCCGGGTCGTGACCACTACCTCTTCGGGTCGATCGATCCGTGGTTTTACGAGTCACTCGCCGGAATCAAGCCGCTGGAGCCGGGGTACTCGCATACGCTGATCGCGCCGGCCGTGAGCCCTCTGCTCCCCCACGTCGCGGCGACCGTGCACAGCGTCCGCGGAGCGATCTCCGTCGACTGGTCGCTGGATGACGCAGGGTCGGCGGGCATGGTGGTCGTACCAGGCAACGCGACAGCGGAGCTGCACCTTCCCGTCCCGGACGGCTTCGAGGTGACGGAGAACGGGCAGGCGCAGATCGACGGCGTCGAGCAACTCAAGCCTGGCGTCTATCGCCTCGGCTCTGGCTCATACGACCTCGCGGTGCGCCGGATCGGTGGTAACCCGGGAGACGACGAACGGGGAACGGACCCCGGAACCGGTCAGCCGGGGACAGCGGCTCCGATCCTCGTGGATTCCGGCGGCGCGTTGCTAGACGGTATGTAGTCGCGGCCTTTGTGAGGGGCACGCGCCGGGGGCCTCGCTCACAAAGCTCTTGGGTTACCAGGCGGCGGTGGTCCGCCCGCCTATCCCGCATCTGTGGGAGGACCCGTCTTCACAGGGCGTACGAGTGTCGGGGGGATGCACACGGCCGTTCGGTCGCAACAGCGGCGATCGAGGGAGTGACCGGAAAGCTGTTCAGATGAACCGACCGCCGGGAACGACCTGATCCTCTCTTGGGCGCGAGAGCGCCGCGGCGGTAGCCGGTGCGGCAGATGACGCCGATGGTGTCGTCCGGATGGAAGCGGGCCGGAAGAGCCTCGCGACCCGCACCAGCCAGGGTCGAAGCGGGGGTCATCGCCACAACCCGTCGAGGTTCACGCTGACCTCAAAGTGCGCGGAGAGGGCATCGCCTCAGCATGGCGTGCCGAGGTGGCATGCGCGCCAGCGCGACGGCGGCTCTCGCGCGATGGACGAGGAAATGGGAGAGGGGGGCCGCGCGCCGGCACGCAGGCGGCCTTGCGGCGATGGCAGCAACTCATCGAGCCGGCAGCCCAGCCACCGAGATTCAGGCCGAGCGTTTCCGGACGAACGGCAATGGTGCATCGCGAAGCGCCGCGCCCAGGGCACTCGCACGATGAACGCCTGTGAGCGTCCCGAAGCGGGGCGCGACGTGCACGACCTTGAAACTGCCGCCGCCGGTCCAGGACACCTGGCCGGTGATACCGCCCTTGTCCTCGCCGCTGACGACCTGCCGAAGACGGGGGAGGGTGAAGTCGAGCACCGTCTGCGTGTTCCGCTCCACCGTGACCCAGTGTCGCCGCATCTTGTGCGCGGTGGCAGCCGTGGTCCCCGACCCAGCGAACAGGTCGACGACGAGCTCGCCCGGGTTCGAGGCGATGTGGATGATGCGCTCGAGCAGTTCCTCGGGCTTCGGGGTGTCGAAGACAGGGCGACCAGGGAACATCTCGAGCAGGTGCCTCTTGGCGTCGTCGTTGGTTCCGACGTCCGCCGAGCCCCACACCGTGAAGGGCACGAGGCCCCTGAGTTGGTGCGCGAAGAGCTTGATGCGCGGGGCGCCGGCACCGTTCCGAGGGAACCAGATGCGGTCCTCCGCGAGTAGGTCTCGGTAGGTCGCCTCCGTGGCGTACCAGCTGCGGCCTCGCGGGGGTCGGAGGACATCGCCGGTGGGCGTGACGATGTCGTACTGCTGCGCCTTGCGGTAGCCGGGCGCCGTGAACGGGGCATCAGACCACGGTCCGCGCGGGTCGTCGTCGCGGTTGCGAAGCAGCGCCTCGTCCTTCACGAGCAGGTTACGGCTCAGCTTCCACTTCCGCGGGCCGGAGGGGGCGTACACGAGCACGGTGTCGTGGTTGCTGCTGAACGCGGCGCGTGAGTCGCGCGTGGTCCGCTTCTGCCACACGACTGACGCGACGAATGCGCCCTCGCCGAAGACCTCGTCCATTACCACGCGGGCGCGGTGCACCTCGCTGTCGTCGAGATGCAGCCACACGGAGGCGTCCTCGCGCAGGAGTGGCTTAAGGGCCGCGAGCCGGTCGCGCATCATGCTCAGCCACATCGGGGTGGCGAGGGAGTCACCGTACTGGTTGAAGGTCTTCTGCGTGTTGAACGGTGGGTCGATGTAGACGACCCGGATTCCGGCCGCTAGGACCGGTGTCTCGCGCAGCGCCTCGAGTGCATCGAGGCCGTCGCCGACTACGAGCACGTTCGACGTCGGGCCAAGCGTCGAGCCGAACGCTTCGACCTTCAACGGGGCACGGAGGCGCTTGTCGCCGTCCTCGACCCACGTGTAAGAGGTCGCGCCGGAGGCGTGCAGGGGGAGGTTCTTGTTCGGCCAGACCAGCTCGACGCTCCCGCTCACGATGGTCCGCAACTCCTTCGACACCCGCGGCCGCCTCCGATGTCGGTGGCCTGCTCCAGATTAGAGTGGCAAGACCCACTGACATCGCAGGCACTCCGGAGGCCGTTCATGCTGCAGACCGCGCCGCCGAAGGTCACGAAGCCCTTCGTCCGCTGGGCAGGTGGGAAGACCCGCCTGCTCCCGCGCATTCTGCCGCACGTGCCCGACGCGTTCCAGAACTACCACGAGCCGTTCCTCGGTGGCGGCGCGGTTTACTTCGCCGTCGAATCCCGCATCGGCGGCCGAGCGCATCTCGCCGACCTGAACAAGCACCTCGTAAACGCCTGGGTCGCCATGCGCGACGAGCAGGAGGCCCTGCGCCCGCTGCTCGACGCGCATCAGGAGCGCGACTCGAAGGACTACTACTACGAGATGCGGGCCCAGGTCCCGACCGACCCGCTCGAGAGCGCGGCTCGGTTCCTCTATCTCAACGCGACATCCTGGAACCACCTCTGGCGGGAGAACTCCAAGACCGGCGCCATGAACGTGCCGTGGGGCGACCGGCAGTTCAAGGGGTTCACTGAGGACACGTACGCCGGCCTGCGGGCGACACTGAGCCTCGCCGACATCCGGACCGAGGACTTCCGAGTAGCCCTCGACCGTGTGCAGCCCGGGGACTTCGTATACCTCGACCCCCCGTACCTGCCGGTGTTCAGCAAGCCAGACTCCGAGAAGGAGCCGACGGCGAAGTTCAACAAGTACACGGCTAGGACGTTCGAATTGCGGGACCTTGTCGAGCTCGCTGCGGCGTGCGAGGACATGACGCGCCGGGGCATCCGCTGGGTGATGTCGAATCGCGACACGTCTGGTGTGCGGGAGTTGTTCCATTTCGCCGATATCGTGACCTTCAGAACACATCGGTCACTGGCTGCGCAGAGCAAGCGCGAGGTCGAATCGCACCTTTCCCCGGAGGCCATCGTCATCGGAAGGTGAGTTGTGGGGTCTCAGCCGGTCGAAGCAGTCTGGGTATGGAAATACACCCGCTCCAATTTCGGGGCTGCCTACGGTCGCCTCGGGAAGGCGCCGTATTCGCACGACTTCCTTCAGTCCGGTGGTCCGTCCTCCCAATGTGGCGGGCTGCTCTCTCGGGTGTTCGATGTCCCCGCGGTCCCCAACGCATCCCATGACATTACGTACCAGTGGCCCGGTGGCTCCCATCGCGGTTTCGTTTCGTTCTCAAGCGAGCGCTTCCACGTCGGGTGGGGCTATAGCGACGCGCCACTTCCGTGGAAAGTCTCGCTGAATCCCTCCCCAGCAACGGTCGAGACGTTTCCCGGTGACCCGACGAAGGCTGTGTTTGCCGATGCTGAGACCCAGTGGGCGGACTTTGCATCACGAGACCTGGACCCTTACGTCGTCGCCGTCAAGCTCCGCGACGAGAAGGATGTGCTTCATATCCGCGCGTTCCTAGGCAAGCCGCAACCGGGTCTCGAGTGGGCCGCACTCGACCAAACCCCCGCTGTCGTCCAGGAGCGCGCTGCAGCGACCAGAGATAGCGACGCGTGCCGAGCCATCGAAGTATCGGGCGGGGTTGCAGCTGAGCCGGATGTGGCTGCACTCATCGAGCGACTTGTCGAGAATCCCAACATCCTCCTCGTCGGCCCGCCAGGGACGGGCAAGACGGTGCTGCTCGAGAAGCTCACGCATTTCGTGGAGAACGCCGCTGGCGGCCTGCTGTTCGACCCCGACAAGAACCACGACGCGTTCAGTGAAGCGAACACCGGTCTGCCCGGCAAGGCGCGCGTCGTCGTGCTGCACCCCGCCTACACTTACGAGAACCTGGTCGTCGGCTTGCTGCCGCACCCGGCGAAGAACGGCGTTTCGGTGAAGCCCACGCCGGGGCCGCTCGTCAACCTCGCGCAGTACGCTGGCAACCCGGACACCCGCGCGTTGTTGGTCCTCGACGAGTTCAACCGCGGGAACGCCGCTGCGGTCCTCGGCGACACCATCGCGCTACTGGACAAGGACAAGCGCGGGCGCTCCTTCGTGAATCTCCCGTTCGGAGAACTCGGCATCGACGTGCCCGACGAGTTCAAGCACGGGAAGGACGTTCGAGTGCCGGGCGAGTTCACGCTCCCCTCGAACCTCTGGGTCGTCGCGGCAATGAACTCGTCCGACCGCTCGGTCGCGCCGCTCGACGCGGCGCTGCGCCGCCGCTTCTCCATCATCGAGATGCCACCGAACTACGACGTCCTCGCGCAGCAGCTGAACGCAGCTGAGGACCCCGACTTCGCGGCACCACTCGACGAGTGGACGACGGGCACCGTGGCCGCTCTGGCCGTCGAGCTCCTCCGCGCGCTAAACGGGCGTATCGACGCCGTGCTGGGCACCGACTTCCGCCTCGGGCAGTCGAACTTCTGGGGTATCCGCCGCGATACCGTGGAGGACGCCATCCACAGTCTGGCGAGCGCCTTCGACTTCCGCGTTGTCTCGACGCTGCGCCTGGCCATGCAGGACGACGACGGCGCGCTCGCGGCCGTACTGCGGGCCGGCACCGCGGAGACACCAGACACCCGGGCAGACGCGACGGCAACCTGGAAGGCGGGGGATTCGGAGCTCGGCACGTACGCCTCTGCCCGCCTCCACATCCGCGAGCTGTCCACGCTCGGCGCAGCGGACGCCGTCGAGGAGCTCAAGCATCAAGCGAAGCTGTGATGTCCGAGCGGCACTCGTTCCGCGAGTTCGAGCCCCAGGTCGTCGAGCGTCGGCGCCGGGACGAGATGACGTCTGCCGCAGCCGGGCTCGTCGAACAGCTCAGGCCGCGTCTTCGGCAGTTCACCACCGACGGCGACGCAGTCACGTTCATGAACGTCATCGGCTCGTTCACGCTGCCGGGCGGCGACGTCATCGAGGTCGCGCCGAAACTGCGGGTCGACGACTGGACGACCGCCGTCATTCACCTGCTCTCGGACGACACGCGCCTCGCGGTTGCCGGCAGCCAGCGCTCCCGCCCGTCGCAGCGCCGCGATGACCTCTCAGCCGCCCTCGCGCTCGAATACGCCCGCCGCCTCGAACGCGCCATCCGCCGCGAGGGGCCGCTGCAGGTGTACGAGCGCAAGCACCACGTCAGCCGCCGGTGGAGCGGGCGGCTGGACGTCACCCGCTGGATGCGCGGCGTCGTCCTCGACCCGGCGCGATTCCCGATGAGCCGCGACGAGCTGAGCGTCGGCAACGACTTCACGCGCGGGATGAGTGTCGTAGCGGGGTTGCTCAGCCGCTCTGCCGCCGGCGGCGAGCTCGCGTCCCGGTTGCGGCGACTGCAGAGCGCTGTGGTGCCGGGACAAGCGATTCCGTCGTTCGTGAACCCGATGGTCGGGCGGCGGCGCCTGCCGTCGCAGTGGGCGGCGTACGGGCCCGCGTGGGACATCGCTGCGCCGCTGCTGCGGAACCGCTCCGTCGTTGGCGACCCCGGCCACGCAACGGGCCTCGAGGTCGCGGTCGAGCCCTGGCCGCTGCTCGAAACGCTGCTCGAGCGCACGCTGAGGGCCGTCGTTGCGCTCGACCCCGCGCTGCATCTCGCATCGAAGACCACACACCCGCTGCTACGCGACGCCGCGACCGGCAAGGTCGCGCAGGGCGTCGAGCCGGACGGGCTGCTGCGCTGGGCGGACGGGCGGGTCGCGGCGACCTTCGAGGCGAAGTACTCGAGCGCGACCCCGCCCGCGCGAGACCACGTCTTCCAGGCGCTCACGACGGCCGCCGCGCTCGATTCGCCGCTGGCAGTGCTCATGTACCCGGATGACCGACCCGCGACCGCCTTCGATGTGGTCGGCTTCGAAGGACGTCCGGCACGCCTTGCTGTGGCCGGCATGCGGATGTTCTCGTACCGCCGCGGCGTCGGCGACACCGAGCGTGCTGATGAGCTCCGGCACGTGATGCAGGCGGCCTCGCCGGCGGGGGAGTTGCGGCTGTAGTCCGGGCGCCGTGCCTAGGGCGTGTTGATCAAGAGGTCTGGGTTAGTGGTCGGCGAGTCTCGATGATGTGACGCGTAAGGAGATCTCGGATGAGGTTTGGGCTGTTCTGGAGCCGCTGATGCCAGTGCCGGTGGGGCGTTCGCGACCATGGACCAATCATCGTCGACTTGCAACGCTCCGCTCATCGCTGTTCTGGATCAGATCGGACTTGATCCACACGTCCGAGGTTGATAGCCGCGTCTAGATCCGAGAACTGTTGCGATACGCGGTCACCGACGGACCGACGTGACCGCTACGATCGATTCCACTAGATCGCTCGCATAAGTCCCGCGGGAAACCGGTGTCGACGGCGCCCGAACTCTGAACGTTTTCGGCGCCTTGTATTCCAGCAGTCATCGCAACGAGGGATGGTTCTCGGAGGCTAGCAAAGCAGTGAAGAGGTCGTGTGGCGTGCGGTCGCCGAGTGTCATCCGGGGACGTCTGTTGAGTTCGGACTCGACGCGAGCGAGGTCACGTGGGCTGTGCACAGACAGGTCCGTGGATTTCGGGAAGTACTGACGCAACAGGCCGTTGGTGTTCTCGTTGCTGCCGCGTTGCCAGGGGCTCGCGGCGTCGCAGAAGTAGATCCGCGTTCCGGTGTCGGCGGTGACGTCGAGGTGATTGGCCATCTCGGTGCCCTGATCCCAGGTCAGCGTGCGCCGCAACGGTGGCGGTAGTTCGCCGAGCGTGCGGACGAGGGCCGCGTGCATCTCGATCGAGTTGAACGCGGGCAGATGTAGCAGCTTCACGTAGCGGGTCTGTCGTTCCACGAGCGTGCCGATCGCAGATCGATTGTGAGGGCCGACGATGAGGTCCCCCTCCCAGTGGCCGGCCTCCGAGCGGTCGGAGGGATCGAAGCCGCGCTGGTGCACTGACAGCATCGGCTGCGCGAACCGCCTCCCCGCCCGGATCTGCCGGGTGTGACCGCGCCGATGGTCACGCCCGGTCCGTAGCGGTGACGGCGCCGGCTTGCGCAGAATCCCGGCCGATGGACGGTAGATGGCCTGATAGATCGTCTCTGCCGCCACTCGCCGCGCCGGCTCATCGGGGTGTGCGCGTTGCAGGGCGCGGGAGATCTGCTGCGGACTCCACCTCTCCTTGAGTCTGGCGGTCACGTATGAGCGCAGCTCAGGGTCGCTGCTCAGCTTGAACGCTCGGGTTCTCCGCCGCCGCGCTGCGGCGGCCGAGTGCGCGTGAAACGGCCGGTACTGCCCCGATGGATGCAGATTGCGTCGCAGCTCCCGGCTGATCGTGGATGGCGCCCTTCCCAGCACGGTTCCGATCGCGGTCGGACCGAGGCCGCGCGATGCGAGGTCAGCGATCTGCACCCGCTCCTCCTCCGACAGGAACCGGGGCGAGATGACACGGGCGGCAAGCGGCTCGAGCGGGGGCACGACCTTGACGGTGCCATCCTTGCGCCTGACTGTCGTGCCGTTCTTCCAGATGTGCGCCGCGGATCGGCTCACTCCCACCTCGCGGGCGGCGGCGGCCATCGACCAGCCTTCAGCAAGCAGCTCAACGAACCGCTTCCGCGCCAATGACTTCGGCCTACGACCCGGCCCCTTCCGAACACGACGAGACGACATACGAGAACCCCTTCCGGATGGTCCTCGTGCGACGGTCACTAGAAACCACCGCGCCGCTACTGTCCAGTTTTCGAGCGCCGTCGACAACCGGACAGGGGGGCGAGATAACGACTTGGGGCACGTGATGCCGTGGCGCGAAGGGCCGCGGCAAAGTACCGCTGTTACCCGCGGTCGTTCCTGTTTCACGACATGGAGCCGCGGTGTTTACCTGCCCGAAAACCCCCTACCCCTCCCTATATGTGGCTGGCCGCGCGCTGTTCGCCGCGCGTGCCAGGATGCTTGAGCAGCACGCGATCGCGTGGTCGTCGGCGTCCACCCGTGCACGCAGTGCGGCGCTTTCCATCTGACTTCGAATCCGAAGGCGGCCTCGTCTTCGTGGACGCGTCGTGCTCTTGCACTTGCGTGCCAACGAAAGTGCGTCGCAGCGACATGCAATCCGGCGTCCGCCCGGCGCGCCGGACGGAGCGTAGGGCGCGCGAGTCCGATCCGCATACGTGCGCTAGCACAATAAGGGCCACCCTGTGCGTGAGGCAGTCTGCAATCGGGGTGAGGGCGGCACTCGATGGTCGACGCTCGGACCAGGGGTTCCGGTGTCGGCGACGCTCAAGAACCCGGCCAAAACGACGCTTGAAAACTAGGCCACCCAGACCAGATTGGGTGGGTGATCTCCTTGGAAGATTGGGCGTTGATCAGGCGGCTGGTCGCGGACGGGGTTCCGCAGCGCCAAGTCGCGAGGGACCTCGGGATCGCGAGGGACACGGTCGCGGCCGCGGTGCGGTCGGACCGGCCGCCGAAGTATCAGCGAAGGCCGCAGGCGACGTCGTTCTCACCCTTCGAGGCGCGGGTGAGGGCGTTGCTCGCGGAGCATCCGTCGATGCCGGCGACGGTGATCGCAGAACGGGTCGAATGGGCCGGCTCGATCACCTGGTTCCGGGAGAACGTCCGCCGGTTGCGGCCGGAGCACCGCCCGGTTGACCCGGCCGACCGGCTGTCGTGGGCCGCCGGTGACGCGGCGCAGTGCGATCTCTGGTTCCCGCCGCGGAAGATCCCGCTCGAGGACGGTGGCAGTGTGCTGCTGCCGGTGCTGGTGATCGTCGCAGCGCACTCCCGGTTCATCACCGCCAGGATGATCCCGACCCGAAAGACCGAGGACCTGCTGCTCGGCTCGTGGGAGCTGATCCAACAGCTGGGGCGGGTGCCACGCCGGCTGATCTGGGACAACGAACCCGGTATCGGGCAGAAGGGTCGGCTCGCGCAAGGTGTCGCCGCGTTCGCCGGCACCCTCGCCACCAAGGTCGTGCAGCTGCGGCCCTACGACCCCGAATCGAAGGGCATCGTGGAGCGGCGCAACGGCTGGATGGAGAGCTCGTTCATGCCCGGCCGCACCTTCACCTCACCGGCCGACTTCAACACGCAACTGACCGATTGGCTCGAACGCGCGAACGCCCGGGTGGTGCGGACGATCAAGGCCAGGCCGATCGACCTGATCGACCACGACCGGTCTCGGATGCTGCCGCTGCCTCCGGTCCCGCTGCAGCTGGGCTGGCGGGAACGAGTGCGTCTGGGACGGGATTACTACGTGCGTCTGGACACCAGCGACTACTCCGTCGACCCACAAGCGATCGGCCGGATGGTCGACGTCACCGCCGACCTCGACCGGGTCCGAGTGCGGCTGGACGGACGGATCCTCGCCGACCACCGCCGAATCTGGGCCCGCGGCGCCGTCGTCACCGACCCGACCCACCGAGAGACGGCGAAGCTGCTGCGACAACAGTTCCAGCAACCACGACAACCCGTCGTCGACGATCTCACCCGAGATCTCGCCGACTACGACCGCGCGTTCGGAATCAGCGGGGTCGCGTGATGGCCGCGAAGAGCACCGAGTCGGTCAAGCAGATCACCTACCTCGCCGGCGCGCTGAAAGCACCCCGCATCACTGAAGCCGCCGCCCGGATGGCCGACCAGGCCCGCGACGCGGGCTGGTCGTTCGAGGACTACCTCGCCGCCGTCCTAGAGAGGGAGGTGTCAGCGCGGAATGCGTCCGGCGCAGAACTGCGGATCAAGGCGGCCGGGTTCCCGGCACGAAAGACGCTCGAGGACTTCGACTGGGACGCCCAACCCACCGCCCGCCAGCAGGTCGCAGCTCTCGCCTCCGGCGGGTTCCTCCTGGAAGCGCAGAACGTGGTCCTGCTCGGCCCACCGGGAACCGGGAAGACGCACCTCGCGACCGCGCTCGGGATCGTCGCCGCCCGGCACGGTCACCGAGTGCTGTTCGCCACCGCGACCGACTGGGTCACCCGCCTCACCGACGCCCACCGGCAAGGCAGCCTGCCCCGCGAGCTCACCCGCCTGCGCCGCTACGGGCTGATCATCGTCGACGAGGTCGGATACCTCCCGTTCGAACAGGACGCCGCCAACCTGTTCTTCCAGCTCGTCTCGAGCCGCTACGAACACGCCTCGCTGATCCTGACCTCGAACCTGCCGTTTTCCGGCTGGGGCGGGGTGTTCGGCGACCAGGCCGTCGCCGCCGCGATGATCGACCGGATCGTCCACCACGCCGACGTGCTCACCCTCAAAGGCGCCAGCTACCGGCTCCGCGGACGAGGGATCGACAGCCTCCCGAGCATCAAGACGCAGGATCCGGCAGACTGAGCAAACGACAACCAGGTGGCCTAGTTTTCGCCCGTCGTTTTGGCCGGTTCTTGAACCGTCGTCGACATCCGGGGATGGGTGCGCGATTGGGTGCGCTCCCGCGCGGGCTGCCCATTATTGCGAACCTAGCTGACCGGGCCGAAGCCGGCCCCTCTACGTTCATGCCCTGGTCTGAGCCCTGTGCGTTCAGGCAGGGGCCGCGAGGCGGCGTGCCTCTGGAGGGAAGGCCCCAGGACCTGACCGAAGCGCGGGCCTGCCCCGCCAACGTGAAGGTCCGGACAGGCCCAGGGGGCGATGGCCGTTTACGAAATCCTGAAGGCCCTGGTTCGCCGACTGCGTGTCCACTGCGCAGTGTCGGCGTCGATCGCGAAGATGAGGGTATGGGGAAACCATCAGCTCGAATTGAGCAACAGGGGGAGCGACTAAACGAGTTTCGTCGCGCCTTCATCGAGTTGATCAACGCCGCGAAGCCGGTGGGTGGAGAGTGGGACTTGCCGCGTCTGGTGCCGAACGTGTCGAACGACAAGTGGTCGCAACTTCAGCGAGATACGGCGATCGCGGCAGGGGCCGCCCAGGAGGCATACGGCGCCAACGGTGGCGGCACATTCACGATGCGCAACGCGGCGTACATGACGACAGTGAACCCGATTGCAAACTGGCACTACGCACTGGAGCGCCCAGACGAGCTCAAACCGCAGATGGTTGTGTCGGCAGTCGATCTGGCCATCGGGCAGGCGCGCACCCGCCACGAGAACGCTGTCCAGAATGAACGGGGACTCGTGGGTATTATCGCAACGTTCCTCCGCTGGCCGCAGACGCTGCGCGAAGCAGTCGGCCCGAGTTGGACTCAGCGGACCGCGGCGAGCGCTCTGGGCGTCGTGGGACAGGTGATCGTCGGCGCGGTGGCGGCGGCTCTCGGAACGGCGCTGGTGTGGGGCGTGGTCGAGGTCTGGAACACCTGGTTCTGACCCCCGAGCCGACACGGCCGTGTGGGTCCGACACGCGACCTGGGACGTCGGCTGGACCTCCCGAAGGCTCGGGGAGCAGCCGCTTGGCGCTCAGATCGGCGCAGAGCTCGCCTCCTCCGCGTCGTCGACCAAGGTGACGTTCCTGCGGTGGACACGAAGCCCAGCGAAGTTGATCAGCGTGGGCTCCCTGTCCCCAGGCACCGTGAACCTGAACGGACGATATCGGTCGACGTTCGCCTCGAACAGGATCGCGTCATCACCCGTGAGCGTGAATACCCTGCCCGGGATCGTGACGTAAACGACTCGCATGCTGACCATGAGGGACTCCAATCGGTTGTGGGGCCCCGCAGTCTAGGAGTCAGAATCAGCCGCAGGAGCCCCTCAGCCGAGATCTTCTGCAGGACCAGGCTGCGAGCCGCGAACAGGAACGCCCCCAACTGCCTCGTCATCGCCTCGATATCCCGGTGAGGCTGCCGGCGTCGAGGAACGGATGGTTCACCGTGGCAGGCGGTCTTTCGAGCTGATATCAGGAGCCGCGGGCGTGCTGAGCCGCAACGGCTAGGGGCACTCGTGGAGCGCCGGGTCGGCCTGCTCGGCCGGGGTCAGTTCAAGCCAGCACCGGTCGCAGACCGGGCTGGTTTTGGGCTCGCATGCGCACCTCCCGCACTCCGGGCATTTGGGCACCTCGCAGGCCGGGCAAATGGTGACGGCCTCGTTAACGGTGAACACCGTTCCGCATGCCTCGTTGCCGCATTCGGCATCGTCGATACGATCCCAGGTTGGCTTTCGTCCGAACCGCTGAGCGGAGCGGACCACCACGAAGGCATAGCCCCACGTGTCGTCGAGTGCGACCTCGACCTGCAAGTCCTGCTGCGCCCATCCGGACCGCGCTTCGAGGCCACGGTCCAGCGGCCCGATGGCGGATCCACCACGCTCGAATGCGCTTTCGATCATCTTCGCGATGCCCGGCTGAATTCGCCCACGCGCAGGCGCAAAGACCTCATCGCCGGAAGCCCGCGCGAAGGTGACCATGCCGCGGTGATCCGTGACGATGACGGTCGCCTGCTCGCCCTCTGGGGCAATCTCGATTGCGCGCATCGCGACCGCGGCGCGTGAGGCGCGCACCGTTGTGTAGACCTCAGCCAAGGTGCGGGCGGACAGCCAGGTGGCGTCGGCCGGGACCGTGCTCGCCGGGATGAGGACTTCCGCGGCGAACGCGTCCGCGACGCGCTCCTCGAGTTGTGCACCGATTTCGCTTGGAAGGGAGTGCCGGACGTTGGCCCAACCGAGATGCTGCCGTTGAACGTGGTGGCCAAGTTCGTGCAGGATCGTGAAGCGGTCACGTTCGCTCGTGAGGGAAGGGTGGACGAAGATCATCGATTGGCCAGCTGGGACGTGCCGGTAGTAGCCGAAGACGGAGCACCCGTCGCGCGGGCTCATGTCGTATTCGACAGTGATCTCATCGTTGCCGCCGAGCGCGCCTTCGGGGTCTTCCCGCAGCGCCTCAATGTCGAACACGTCGCGACCGGCTTCGAGGGCGATTAGTTCGATCGCGACCTGCCGGTAGTTCCTCATGCGAACGAGGTCCAACAACTCATCTTCGGACGCCACGGGTCACCGATCGCTCTCGTGGAGGACGCGTTGGATGGCGGCAACGAGTCGTGAGTGCGGGTCGCCATCTGATCGTGCGGCGAGGGCGAACTCGCTTCGGACGAGGTTTCGCGCGGCTTCTTCCCCGATCGCTCGCCGTCGCGTGATCTCCACGAGGTCGTTCTTGATGCCGGGCGCGAGCATGGCTACGGCTTCCGCGTCCGGCTGGGAGCGAAGTAGCTGCTCCGTCGGTACACCCAAGGCGTCGACGAGGAGTCGAAGCTCTGCTGGCGTCGGGACTGCCTCGCCGTTGTAGAGGGAAACTGCTGCGGGCACCGACATCGACAGGATCTTTGTCAGGTCGCTGATGCGGATCCCGGTTTCACGGAGGAGGTCTGCGTCGAGCGGAGTGGCGCCGGGTCGAGGAACGGGCCAGACGTTGAGGTTGATTACCTCCCACGCGTCGACCAACTGATCGCTCGCGACCTCGCGCTCCTCCACGCCGATATTTGCCGTCGCGAAGGGGAGCACTGGGTCCGTGCCGTTCTCGAAGGCGTCGGCGAGCAAGTGCATGGTCCGCTCCGACAGGATGGTGCCGAAGCACCGATGGAGCAGGTGGTTGCCGACTCCGGTCTCGCGAGATGGCCACACCGCGACCGCTCCGAGCGGTGACTCTTCGACACGGATCGCGGGTGGAAACGTCGGAGCGTCGGGCAGCGTCACCGGCCAGCCGAGGACGAAGGTCGGCGCGACACCCGATACGACCACGAGGCCCAGCGCCTGCGCATCCCAGGACAGCAGCCACAGGTCGCCGATCTGCGGGTCGCCCGAGATGGTGCCCAGCCACACGTCAGCGGCGACGCCCTGCGGGGCGTCGTCAAGGCTGAGAGACACAGCAACTCCTCGGAGACGGTCGGAAAAGCAAAGTCTGCCAACGTATCATGCGCCGTTCCCCAGCTTCGCCTTGGGCCGGCTCATGTAGTGCCGGAGGACGTCTGCTTTGACGGGGTCCTGGAGTGTGCCGAGATAGGCACAGACATCGTTCCGGCCGGTCCATCGCTTCTTCACAGAGCGGAGGAACCGGTACGACCACCAGCCATCCGCGGTCAGGCCGGTCGCGGGGTCTGCGGGGCTGTGCAGGTCGCGTGTGTGATCGAAAGCGGTCGTCGTTCGCGCCATCGCCTTCCACGCGAGGTCATCGTGCGGCTGTTCGGCCACGCAGACCATCGGTCGAGGACCGGGCTTAGGGTCGCGTTCGAGCGTCGCATCGCGATCGACTCTGTAGACGTCCCCACGCTGCGCCTCAGTCCCCGGCATGGCTGCCATCCTAGTGACGAGCGCGGATACGCCCCGGCCCGGACGCGCGTCGGGTTCCATCGACAGCGTGATCCGTCGCACATGTAGTACGCGTCGTGAGGCGCCGGGATCTCGACTTAGGGCAGGTGCCTGAGGCGGCGACCATGGCTCGGAGTCTCACGGCGCGGAGTGTGAGCTCGGCGCTTCAGCGTGCCGAGGACTTCTGTGCGGGCGCGTACGTATGTCGGTGGGTCATCGCGCCGACTCGGCCACCCCACGGGATCCCGCGTTGGCTTCGAGACTCAATGCCCGCATACCCCGTGCAATGAAGACGCGCGCTTAGGCGCCGCAAACGCGCCCCGAGCGACTCAACCGCAATCCACATGGCTGCCCTCTCAATGAGCACGGACAGAGCAATGCACGCAGGCACTTTCTGTGTAAGCACTCGTAACTTAGACACAAACCTCGTACTCTAGACCCATGCGCGGGGGCCTCGAACGCTGGAAGCGGGGTGTCGAATCGCAGGGGGTTCGGCAGGCGATTGCCTACGCGTTCAAGGGAACCTGCGACTCGCACCTACGGTCCGTCTCGGGTGTCGAAGCGCTCGCCGGGTACAGCGGGCTCGACGGCTCACGGGTCGAGCGGTTCACTGTTGAGGGCGGGGAAGTCGCATCCGATCACCTGAACGAAGGCCAGTTGCGAAGCTGGGTTGATGGCCACGACCCGTTGACGGGCGACCAGCGCGGGCGCGAGCTGACCTCGCCAGATGCCGACCTGATCCTCGACGGCACAATCAACGCACCCAAGTCCTATAGCATCGCGGCGCTAATCCACCCTCAGCTCGCCAAAGAGTTCGAGGCGCTGCAGGACCACCTGCGGGACCGGATCATTCGCCTCTGGCAGCAGGAGCTCAACGCTCGCCGCGGGGCCGGCGGCAGTATCCGTGAGTCCCTCCGCAAGATCGAAGTCGTCGAGCTTCGCCACCGGCGGTCGCGTGCTCTGGACCCGCACATCCACCGGCACCTGTGGCTCAACGTGAAGGTACTCGGCGACGACGGCAAGTGGTCGAACGTTGACTCACGCGTCGCGATGAAGCTGCACACCGTCATCAACGCCGAGGGTGAACTCGCCGCGCGCACCGACCCTGCGTGGATCAATGCGCTCGCCGCCCACGGCTACACGCTCGATGACGACGGCGAGATCGCGCAGCTCGCGCACGCGGTGCGTCCGTTGTCGCGGCGGTCCAACCAGATCGAGGCGAACCGGGCTGTGCTACTCGCGCGGTGGCGCGACGAGCACCCCGGCCAGGATCCCGACCACGACGTGATGCAACAAATCGATCGGATGGCGTGGGCCCAGGGCCGCCCGAACAAGCCCGGCGTCGTCGACGAAGCCGCGTGGGAGCAGCTCATCCGCGACGAGCTCGCCGTGATCGACTCCGACATTTTCCGGCGCCGGCACTCGACCACGGCCCGCGCCGCCGCACTGGACCAGTTTGACCTCAACAATTTGGCGGCACGCGCGGTGGTGGATGCCGACGAACGATCGGCCGCGTGTGGCGGGCGCTTCAGCCGGTTCGACCTGCGCGCCGGCGCCATCCGTGCCCTTGCTGCGACGGGTGTCGTCGCTGACCGCGACGAACTGCAGCCCGTGGTCGATGACATCTTGTCGCGCACGAGCGCGCATGTGGTCAACCTCATCGACGGAGACCGACCGGCCCACGTTAAGGGGTACATGGCTGCGGCAACCGCGCGATTGAAGCTCGAGCTGGCCGCGCGGCTCGAAGCGCTCGCCGAGCTCGGGTGGGTCGCCGATTGGGCGACGATCGTCGCTTTGGCGGCGCGGATGCTGCCTGCCGACATCACGCTCGACGAGGGCCAGGTGCGCGCAGCGTCTGCCATCGCCGGAACCGACCGCCTCGTGTCGGTGACCGGCCCCGCCGGAGCCGGCAAGACCACGATGCTGCGCGTCGCCCGCGCAACGCTGGCGCAGTCGGGCCGGCGGTTGGTCGTGGTGGCGCCGACGAAGAAGGCGGCCTCCGTCGCGGGCCGCGAGATCGGCGCGACGGCGTCGAGCCTGCACGCGCTGCTCGGCGACCACGGGTGGCGGTGGGGTCGCGATGACGCTGGTGCCGAGGTTTGGACGCGGCTTCGCCCGGGCGAAGCAGACCCGCGCACGGGGCTCGTCTACGACGGGCCGCGGCGATTCCCGCTCACACCCGGCGACCGGGTCGTCGTCGACGAGGCCGGCATGGTCGATCTCCACACCGCGAACGCGCTCGCGATCGTCGCATCCGAAACCGGAATCGGCATAGCGATGATCGGCGACCACCTCCAGGCGATGCCCGTCGGACACTCCGGCGCGATGGCCTGCCTGACCCGGCGCGCGACGGCCGTCGTCGAGCTGACCGCAGTGCATCGGTTCCGTGACCCTGAGTACGCGTCACTGACGCTACGGCTACGCGAACCCTCGTCGCGGGAGGCGGCGCTCGCGGTCGCGGCGGAACTCGACGAGCGCGGGCTGATCCACGGCGTGGTCGACACTGCCCAAGCGCGCGACGTGATGGTCGAGGCGTACTTCCGCTGGGCGGACTCCGGCCGGCGGGTCGCGCTGGTCACGAGCACGAACGAAGAAGCGGACGGGATCAACGAAGCCATCCAGCAATCACGCGTCGACCGCGGGCAGCTTTCGCTCGCTCGAATTGCGGTCGGGCAGGGAGAGCAGCGGCTGCTCGAAGGCGATGTCGTTCAGACTCGACGGAACGACCATGTAGCGGATGTCGAGAACCGGGCGCTCTGGACTGTGCGACACATCCGTGACGACGGGCTCGTGCTCGCCAGCGTGACCGACAGCGCCGATCTGCGGTTGGTCGGGCTCGATTACGCGGCCTCGCATGTGCACCTTGCGTATGCATCGACCGTGCACGGCATCCAGGGGGAGACGACCGACGCCTCGGTCGTCGGGCCGGGGGTGGGGGCGTCGGGGCTCTACGTCGGAATGACCCGTGGGCGGCAGCACAACGAGGCGATCGCGATCGCGCGGACGACGGATGCGGCTCGCGAGGCCATCGCGGACAGCATGATGCGCGGGACGCAGGAAGTCACGATCGACGATGCGGTGCGGGCGGCGCGGGAGGAGTTGTGGCGCGCGGCGCGGCCAGCCGCGGTCGGGGCGGCCGACAACGTGGAACTGGCTCTGGCGTCGATGGGCGGTTGGATTCGGTCCGCGGGGGAGGCCCTGCGGGGACTCGATGCCAGCGCGGCGTCAACGGCGGCGAATGCACATGCGCGCAATGCTGAGTCAGCGCCGACTGACGAGGGTCAGCGGGCGCTGCTTGCCGAACGGATCGGCGCGCGAGAGGCCGAGTTCGCCGCGCTAGAGCGCGAGTACGAAGCCCTGCTTGCCGAGGCGGTTGCTCGGGAGCCTGCGGACCGCGGAGTTGCCGGCAGCAGTGACGCCGCAGCACCGCATCCGTCCTTGCTTGGTTCTCGTGCAGGGCGTGGGATCGGGTAGGCCGGCTCGGTCAGTCGACAAGCCCGGAATGGCGTAGCTTTCCACTGCGCCTACCGCCAGTCGAGGCCGATCGACTCGAGGTACGCGCGAGCCATCACGTCATCGAGCGAGTAGCGCTCTCTCACCGTCCCGTGAAGGTCCTCGAAGGTGACGAATCGACCCGCCGGATCCTCGTGAGCCGTGATCGTCTCGAACCCGTTCGTAAGATCGCCGTCCCGCAACACCCAACACCCGCGACACTCGTGCCCGTCATCGAGCTGAAACCCGGTTCGCATCGTCACCGCTCGAAGGACGAGTCGCCGGCAATGGCATGAAGAGATCCCCAGTTCATGCGCTCATGCTAGATCCGGCGAGTGACGAGAGCATGTCGATCGTGGCGTACGTGGCGCTTCGCAGAAAAGGGACCGGTTCAACCTCGCCGCGCTCAGGTGTACGTGTGATGCACGTGCCAGTGGTCGCGCTCGCGGTAGACGTCGAACACGAGCGAGTCGCCGGCGTCGCTCGTGGCTTGGAATCGCCAGCCATACAGTCCGTGATGGGACTCGAGCGGGGCGGACCAGATCGACTCGCGCAGCCGCGTCGGAGTGTCGGTGACGCGCCAGCGATGACCCGCGTAGACCATGCGCGCAGGGATGTCGTCGGCCATCCATATGGTCACTTCGTGTTCGACGTGGCTTACCGTCATGATCCTCAAGAATAGAACACATGTTCGATTCTTGCTAGTCTGAGAGATCGGCCGGGATGAAGGGGGACCCGGTTGTGGGGACGAACAGACGGTACTCGGAGCGGGTCGACCGGCTCATGGACGAACGCATCCTCGAGCGCGTCGCGCGCGACGGCGAGTTGCAGACCCTCAGTCCGCTCGAGCTCCAGTTGAACGAGGCTCCCCTCACGATTGATCCGACGCCTCGACGTCGAGTGAAGGCCTGGGTCCGCTTCGGCTCAACGCCGATTCAGGTCGACGCGCTCGCCGCGAGGTGGACGTCGAACGCAGTGGGCATCGTGTTCGAGGTCAGACGCAGGGAGATGCGCTGCTGGGTCTGGTCAGGTGCGGTTACCGAGATGGAGTAGCTCTGGCGGCTTGTGGCGGCGTCGTCGGCGTGGCTCCACGGTCGGTGAGGGGTGCCAACAAACGAGATCGCACTTCGAAACGCGTGTGGCAGGATCGGCAACGTGACGGTGAGCGTTCAACGACAGTCGGATCCCGAGGGCACGGAACGCGTTCTCCGCTCTCTGCCGGAGTGGTTCGGGATCGAGGACGCCGTTCACAACTACGTGAACATGGCGGCCCGGCTCGAGTCGCACATCGCCTCGCTTGAGGGCGTCACCGTTGGCGTCGCGTTGGTCGAACGTCACTTCGCCCACTCAGCGGAACTCGCACTTATCGCAGTGCACGCCGATCACCGGGCGTCCGGGATCGGACGCCGATTGGTTGAGGCGGTCGAGGATTCTTTGCGGGGCGAGGGTTGCCGGTTCCTAGAGGTCCACACTGTGGGGCCAAGTTACGAGGATGCGGGATACGCCGCGACGCGCGCCTTCTACGACTCGGTCGGATTCACACCCATGCATGAGTTCCACAAACTCGACTGGGACGGCCCAACGCTCATCCTTATCAAGACTCTGAACTGAGTCTGATCTGCGCCTCCACCTGCCTGATGGGCCCCATAGAAGGGTCGCGACGGCTCAGGAGTTCGGAAGTGCCGGACCGTCAAACTCCGGCAGTTGCGGATGCGGTGGCACGAGGTCGATGCGGGTACCGCAGGCGGGGCACTCCCACCCATCCGTGATGTCGCGCATCACGATCCCATCGACGGGGCAACGTGGCTGCTCCGCCTCGACACTCCCCGGATGCATGTTGTGATCCTGTCACGGCCGGCGACCAACCAGCCTGCACAAGCCATGAGAGCGGGACGAGAGTACAGTGACTCCCGTCCCGCTCTCCTGTTGCGATGGGTCAGCGAGCAATCCCGACACCGGTGTTCGAGACCGGTGTCACCACGGGCCCCGAGGCGTCAGCTTCGGGGTTCCGGGCTTTTGGGGCGCGGTCGACGGCGACGCTCGCGAACTTGAGCGAGGCGCCGACGTTGTCCGCGACGACGTCGCGGGTCTCGCGGGTCTGGCCGGACTCCTTGTCGACGTAGGTGCCGAACCGAAGGTCGCCGGCGACGAGCACCGAGTCTCCCTTGCGGAGTGACTCGGCGACGTGACGGGACTGCTGGTTGAAGACCACGACGCGGTGGAACACCGTGCCGGCGTCCTCCCACCGTCCCGTCGTCTCGTTGAGGCGTCGGTCGTTGATCGCGACCGTGAACCGGGCGTACTCGTTGCCCGCTTCACTGGCGCCGTGTTCGGGGTCAGCCGTGAGGTTGCCCTCGATGGTGACCGGGATCCTGGTCGTCATCCTTCTTCCTTTCTCCATGCGCGTGGGTCTCGGCGATCCACGCTTCCCATTCCTGCTCGTCGGTCCGGTTGGACCACGAGCGAGGCTTGCTATCCGTGTGGCCGCTCGCGCAGCCGGCCCCGGCACGGGTGAGTCTCGGCAGCGCGAGCGACAAGTGTTCGTGCCATCCGATCGCGCCGTACCCGCCGTCGCTCGAATCGAAGGAGGCGAGGTGGGCGATATGAAGCGCCGAGAGCTCCTCAACGAGGGCGCCGTGCCGCCACCAGCAGTCGGGGACCACGCTGACGGCGATGTTGTAGCGCACGGTGAACCACTCGACCCAGTCCCGCAGCATCCGCCACTCCGCGGCCGCGTTTTCGTCGCCGAGGCGTCGCCAGTCGACCGCGTGCGCGCCGATGGGTTCTGACGAGCCCGCCCGGCTCCGCGGGTCGAACTGGTTTCGAGCATCACCCCGCCGGTTCGAGCCAGATCGCACAGCAGGGTCGAACTGGCTGGCGGGCAGGAACCCCACCTGTTCGCGCGCCATGAGGGTCTCGATGTCGGGCTTGTCGTCGTTCACGGCGCCTCCCCGATCGTCGCGAGCTTCGCCCGCAGCCGGTGCAACGCGAACAGCGATGCGGCCCGCCGCGTGCGGTGCCGGGAGAGCACCGCGTCGCGGTCGATGAGTCGGTGGAGCAGTTCGTGGCAGTACGGATGCAGCGGCACGAGGTCGCGGTGTGGCTCCCACGCCTGCCACCCAGTGTCCGCGCGGACGACGCCCCGATACGTGAGGTGGTGTAGTTCGAGCTCCGCCGGTGTCGCCCGCATCCCACACGCAGCGCAACCCAGCGGCGTCCCGAACCGCTCCTCGTCGCGGAACCACCGGGCGCGCCGCGCGAACCATACCGGCGAACGAAGGAACTCGATCCGGTAAGCCCGGCTCATTTGCGGCTTGCGGCGATTCGTCATTCGTCGATCACCTCCGCCTCGACGGACTGCGGCGGGGGAGTGGCCGCATCCGTAAAGACCGCGCGCTGCTCTTCTTCAGTCGCGCGCTTGCCGGCCTGCACGGCTCGGGCGTCGCGGCGCTCGTCCCACGCGGTCAGGTCGAGGAGGACGCCCCGCCGATTGCGGTACGCGAGCAGTCCGGTGGTGTGCGGCATCCGCCGAATCTCGTCGACCGACATCAACGGCAGACGCTCGCGATGCTCGCTCGTGGAGTGACCCGCTTCGCGCGTCGACCACGACCGCTGCGTGTGGCGGGTCTGCCGGGTGCCGAGCAGCGCCTCGACGTCGCGCAGGTGATCAACATGAGATGCGCCGCCGAGCAGCACCTTCGCGGTCGCCGCCGCCCAGATCGTGTCGGCCTCGGCGCGCGACCACGCGGTCTCGGCCTGCGACAGCGCCTGCAGCACGACGAACGTGCAGATTCCGCGGCCGCCGCCGTCGGCCATCGTGCGCGGGAGCGACCCCCACCGGAACATGTTCGCGATCTCATCGAGGATCAGCCCGAGCGGGTGCGCGAGCCGCGAGCCGGGGGAGGAAAGCGCGCGGTTGCGGGCGACCTCGACGATGTCGTCGAGGAGGGCTCCGAGGAACCCACCCATCGCCGACGCGCCCGACGCCGACCCGATGAGGTACAGCGTGTTGGCCGCGTCGAGGAACTCGCGGGGGTCGAACACGGGGCCACCCGGCTCGGGCATGAGCGCCTCGCGGATCTTCGGCACAGCGAGTGGCGCGACCGCGTTCTGCACGCCGAACCAGATCGACGACACGATCTTCTCGTCGCCGCTGATCGTGGCCTCGAGGTTGTCGCCCCAACCCGGTGCGCCATCCGAGCGGAGCACGTCGACCGCCTTGCGGGCGAGGACTGGGCTCGTGCCCCACTCGTAGACCTCCTTGATCGAGAGGCCACCGACCGCTGCCGCGTGCAGCAGTCGCCCGAGCACCGTGCCGGCGGCTTGCGCCCACTCGGCGTTGTTGGTCGACGTGCCGATCGCGGTGCCCGTGATGATCGCATCGCCGCGCTGCATCGCGACGAGGGGGTCATCGCATCCGGTCAGCGGGCTGACACGAAGCGGGTGACGGATGCCGGAGAGGCCCTGCGGATCGAACACGTGAACGTCGCCGCGCTGCTGGCGCATACGCATCGTCGCGGTGAGGTTGTCATTCGTGGTCGACGTGGTGATGAGCGGGCCCGACCAGTCGAGGATCGCTGAGATGAGCACGCGGTAGCCCTTGCCCGAGCGCGGCGGACCTTCGAGGGCGACGGAGTCCTCGATCGACACGTAGACGTCCATGCCGCGGGATCGGCCGACCCGCCAGCCGACGTCGGTCGCCTTCGGGTTCGCGATGTCGGGGCGGAGCTGCTTCGCCCGCCGCAGCACGGCCTTCGCCGACAGATGCTGCCGGACTTCGGTCGCATCGGCGAAGCCGAGCCGCATGCGCAGGTCGGCGATGAACGACTGATCCGATCTGCGGTAGGTGCGCAGCGCCCGCACCGCGAGGATCACAAGGCCGGCCACGAGGGCGAGCGCGAGAACGTCGGCGACGCGAATCTGCCACAACGGCAGCGCGCAGCCTGCCGGAGCGGTGTACGCGTCGGGGTCACCGGTGATCGCCACGATCACGCCGGCGAACGGGCTTCCGGGTTGCGGCCGAGCTCCGCAGATGAGCCACGTGACGGCCTCGGCGAGAAGCGAGAAGACGAACGCCACCACGAAACCCGCCGCGATGAGGACAGCGACAGTCTTGCCAAGGGCTTCGTTCATTGCATCCCCTACAGCTCGGCAGCCGCCTCAGCCGCGACGCGAACCCACGCGTCCTGGGTTGCAGGTCGCAGGGCGTCGAACCGGAGTGGTCCAGCCTTCAACGCGTGATCGAACGGGATCGACTCGACCGCGCGAACATCCCCCATGAATCCGTCGGCGATCCGGTTCGCTTCGCGCCGCGAACCTGTCTCGGGCTGGGTGACGACCACAACCGCGTGGTCGGCGAGGTAAGCCGAGCGCTCATCACGGCCGCGCAGTGCGTCGAGCAGGAGGGCCGCGGACTCGGCTGACTCGGGCGCCGGGAGCGTCGGGATCACGAGCTGGTACGAACTGTCGACCATCCGCAGCCACCTCTGCGCGGACTCGTCGTTGCCCGAGTCGAAGACCACGAGCCGGTAGTAGCGGGCGGCGACGCTCATGAGCAGGTCGAACTCGGCCTGCTCGATGCGCTGGTCTGCCGCGAGCAACTCGGGGTTGGAGCGAAGAACGTCGTACCGATCGTGGGGCTGGTGGTGCACGTACCGGGCGATGTCAGAGACACCGGCTTCGGTCGAGAGCAGCGTCGGCGCCGCGGGCAGCAGGTCGCGCAGCGTGGCGTCGTAGAGGCCGGACTCGGTGCGCCAGCCGAGAGTGCCGCGGGTGTCGTTATTGTCCCACGCGAGCACGTTTCCGCCGCCGAAGCGCGCGTAGACCGCCGCGAGCATCGCGGTCGTCATCGTCTTGCCGACGCCGCCCTTGCCGTTGACGACCGCGATCGTGCGGCAGCCCGCCCAGTGTCGAGACACGATCCGTTCGCGCTCGCGGCGTGCCTCGACGTCGGGCGATGCGGCGGCGGTGAGGCCCAAGCGGGCCATGAACCCGCGCCATCCGGTGCGATCGCGTGTAGATGGTGCGGTGATGAACGACGCGCGGGCCGAGGTCTCCGCTTCGGGGGGTTCGGCGGCGTCGGACTCTGGTGCCTCGCGAGGCTCGAGCGGCTCGGTCGCAGCATCCGGTCGCTCACGAGGCACGGCGATCGGCGAAAACTCGCCCTCCACGCTGACGAGCAGCCGGTGCTCTCCGCGGTCGCCCGAGGTGACCAGCTCGATATCCGTGCCTGTGCGCCGTGCCTCCATGGCGGCGCGCTGCATGACGATCGTTCTGATGTCCTCGCCGGCGCGCGCCGCAATCGGCTCGGACGTACCGTCCGCCGAGACAAACGTCGCCGTCGGACCGGTCACAGTCGCGTAGGTGCGCATGATGGTGCTCATCACTGCTCCTTTCCGGATGCGCTGAGCCACCCGGCGACGTCGGTATCGACGGGCTCGGGCCACAGTTCGTCGAGGTCTTCCTGTGTCAGGTAGCTCAACGCCTCGTCGTCAACGCTCGCCGACTCGATGGCCTCGTCGGTGGTGAACAGGTCGTACTCCCACTCGGTCGAGGTGGCGAAGCAGTCCACGACGTACGCGAACTGGCCGACGTACGCGAGGAACACGCCGACCCGCAGCCGACGGGCATCTTCAACGTGGGATGCCGGGACGTTCAGCCGCTCGCGGAGACTTGAGGTCTCCTGGTGGTTGATGCGGAAGATGAACTTGTTCTCGATGTCACCGACGATCGAGTACGCGAGG
The DNA here is from genome assembly GCF_013409785.1 of Microbacterium immunditiarum. Taxonomy (NCBI): domain Bacteria; kingdom Bacillati; phylum Actinomycetota; class Actinomycetes; order Micrococcales; family Microbacteriaceae; genus Microbacterium; species Microbacterium immunditiarum. The sequence continues at coordinate 46,859 of NZ_JACCBV010000001.1, read as the reverse complement.
TTGCGCTCCTTCGAATCGGCATCGCCCACCGCGTCCAGGTCGCCCATCTTGTGCAGGATCACGACGTTGCTGATGCCGTAGTGGCGCGACAGCTTCAGCCACTGCTGGAACATCTGTAGCGACGCGAGCGAGGTCATGTCGCGCCAGCCCTCCTCACGGATGAGGTACCGCGTGCGGCGTGCCGACCGGTCGGAGATCACGGCCTGAATCCATGCCGTCGTGCAGACCTGGGTGAGTTGCGCGACGAGTTCACTGCGCGCGAAGAGCTCCGACGTGTCGACAACCACGATTGGGGCGTCCTTGTCGAAGGCGACGGTCGACTCGTCCTCGAAGAGTCCCGAGAGATCGCCGTCCACGAACCTGCGCAGCACGAACCTCGGTTGCACGGCGCCCTCGGCCAACCGCGCATCCGTCCTCTCCGCCGTGATGTTGCCGAGGTGCTCGTATACGTCGCGCAAAGTGGGACGGTCGGCGGTGATTCGGATGCTGCGTTCCAGCGCCTCGTGGAGTGCGGCGTGCTCGACGGCAGTGAGCCGTGTGTTGCCGAGAGCCATTTCGACGAGCGACACGAGAGTTGTGATCCTGCGCTGGCGGACCATCTTCTCGTGCTGCTCGTCGGACGCATCGGATCTGCGAGGCCCGCGGTCGAGCGGGTTGAGGCGAGCGCCGCTGCCTCCGCCGATGCGAATGACCACCCCGCCGGGGATCGCCTCTGCGACGCGTACCCACTCACCCTTGGGGTCGGACGGCACGACGGCTTGGTGTCCGAACGCCAGGGAGCGGGCCACGAGAGTCTTGACCGCGGCAGACTTGCCCGCGCGGTAAGCACCGAGCACGAGGACGTTCGTCGACAGGGCGCCTCGCTCGGTCGCATCCGTGTAGGCCTCCCACGGTGAGAAGTGCCACAGCGCGTCGGCGTTGAGATCGACGCCGACGATCGGGCCGCGGTGGCCGAGACCGGCGTCGGCGACGAAGGGGTAGACGCCTGCGAGCTGCTGCGAGGTGGCCTGGTTCGCGGGGATGAAGGTCTTTGCGAGGTTCCAGTAACCGTGGTCCGCGAGCCCCGGTCCGAATGGGCCGGGTACGACGGGCTCGGGCAGATTGCGCTCGGGGCGCTTCGATGTGTCGCGCCTGTCGGCGCTGGGTTCGGCCGCGGCCCGCCTCAGCGCACGCAACTCCTTCCGCGAGAGCCCACCCGGCTCGAACACGGCGACACGACGGGTCATCACCGCATCCCCAATCCGAGCGGCAGCGCGTTGATCATCAGTGCCTCCGCCTGCTGGCAGTACAGGATCTGCGGCTCCATCCCTGCTCGCGCGAGCGCGTTCCGCATACCCGCGATCGCCTGGTCGAGGCGTTCCTCGTCGGGTGCTGTGACGGTCAGATAGGCGCCGTACGTGAACTCGCCGTGGCCGGCGACGATCTCCTGCTCCTGCTTGACGAGGGCATCCCAGTCCGCCGCATCCGCTGCCGACCCGTCCGCCCCGCGCTTAGCGCGCATCTTCTCGTTGCCGCGCCAGACCTTCTTGTCGGTCTCAATCCGCTTCATCGCCTTCTTGACGCTCACCGGAGTCAGCACGATCGAGAAGATGTGGGTGATCGCCTCGCCGGTCGACGGCATCCGTGCAAACACAATCGGTTCGACGAACCCGATCGGAGCTGCCGACCGCGGCCACTCGTGGATCCACATCGTGGTGTGCACGCCGGAGTCGGTGAGGACGATGCCGTTACGGCCCCGAGGCTCCTCGAGGTGCATCGGGCCGATCGCGACCGGGTCGACGCCAGCCTGCTCATCCGGGCGGTTCTGCACGTTCGCAGCGAACTCCGGGTCGAACGCGACTCGAGCGAGCGCCGCGATATCGCGCGGGCCGAGCCACCGCCGCACCCGTACGCGCGCCGCTTGCAGCGCGTCGGCGAGGTTGCGCGCCTCGATCTGCGCGAGCGAACGGATCGCATCCTTCCCGCCGCCGAGCGCCTTCAACTGCGCGCCGAGTGCGACCAGATCGAGCGTGAAGGTCAGGTAGTTCCGATGGGCGACCGCGAACCGCTCCGAGCCGTTCATCACCTCGGCGTAGTTCCGTGCGATGGCGGATTCCGCGTCCAGCCCATCGCGGCGGGTGACGGTGTCGAAGTGATCGCGTGCCGCGCGAATCGTGGTCGGCAGCGTGCGCTCTTGTAGGACGACGCGCTTGATGCCCGGGCGCTGCGTGAAGGATGCGAGCACGGACGACCACTGCTGGGCGAGGTCGTACCGCTCGGGGAGGTCCTGCATCAGGAACCCCTGCACCTCGACCTCGGCGGTCACAGAGACCGCGCGGTCATGCGGGTTGTATGCGCACGCGAGGCCATCGGCGTCCCAGAGTTGAACCGACGCTCGCGTGCCCGGGAGGTTGAGCGTGCCGACGATCTGCTTGCGCTCCGGCCGGTACGTGTGCGTCGACGCGCCCATCGCGTGACGAGCCTGCTTCATCAGCCAGAGACCGGTTTGCCGCGGCGCGGACTCGCCGTGCACCGTGACGAGCGCGAATACGCCGATCGGCAGGTATAGCGGTGCGGCGTATAGGAGGCCGGGCGGGCCGAACCGGTTGACGGCGATCAGCACGAGAATCGCGGCGACCGTGATGCAGGCGAGCTGCCAGCCGTCCATCCCCATGACGACTCCCTGGCGGGAGCGGCGGGGCAGGTGCACGGGGCGCGACACATCAGTCGTGGTCATGATGCGGCCCTCTCAGTTCGTGTGGGCTCGGCGGTCTTCGGCGTCGGTGGAGCGGTTGTGGAAGGTGTGGATGCTGGCGAGGGAGTGGAATCGGTGGTTCGTGGCTTGCCGGCGGGAGCCGACGGGCCACGCGCTGGACCGTTCGCCTTGGTGCGCGAGCTGCTGCTCACCGCGGCGGCGCTCGCCTTTCCGCCGCCAGACGGGACGCCGGCGGGCAGTGCCGCAATGCGACTCGGCACTCGCGCGACGGTGCGCGCGGCGTTGGAGGCGGTGCGCGATGCGCCCGACCCCATGCGCGAACCCAGGCCATCCGCCGCGACGCCGCCGACGAAGTTGAACAGTCCGAAGACCGCGACCGGCGCGAACGCGATGAGCACGAGTCCGACGACCAGGGGCCAGGAACGCGGGTCCCAGATCGTGTTGACGCCGGCCAGTCCGTTGATCACCAGCGTCAGGAATCCGATCGTCAGCGGTCCCGTGAGAAGCAGCACAACGACCGCCGAGACGTAGCGCACGACCCACTGCGGTCCGACTGTACGGACGGGGTACAGCATCCATCCGATCGGGCCCACCGCAATGAGAGCAGCAAGCACGATGTTGCGGAACGCGAAGACGAGCATCAGCAGGAGCATCGCGAGCATGAGCAGACCGTGAATGAGGAAGGCGAAGAAGTAGTTCGCCTGCCCGCCCGCCCACATGACGCTCTGCAGCGTTGAGAACAGCCCCGTGGCACCGTCGCGACTGAGGAGGTACCAGGTCATGTCGTCCACGGCGTTGAGCAGGTGCCCGGTTGCCCAGAGCGTGAGCGGTACGGCGGGGATCACGATGAAGCTGCGGATCAGTGCGCCAACGAGTTCCGCGCGATCGCCGGACACGACGGCGGCGGCGATCGCCCAGACCATCGCGCCGAACGTCACGATGAGGATCGCCCACTGCCAGAACGACCATTCGCCGAGCGCCGCTGTCCACAGGAGAGATGACGTGTCGAACCGCATCGTCTCGGCGACGGCGTACATCACGGCGGTCGCGCCCAACGCCATTCCACGACCCGCGTTCTCGAAGGAGGCGCACACGAGATCGCCCAGTTGGCAGCCGTACTGCACGATGAGCGGCCGCCCCCCAGCGGCTTTGACGGCCTCGACGTGCTCCTCGTAGGTCGTGCACAGAGTTGTGCCGGCGCCGTCGATCAAGACCTTGGTGAAGCACTGCTGAGCTTCGATGTCGCTGGCATTCTGCGGCGTGCAGGTGACCTGACGCTCGACCTGGTAGCAGTCGACCGGGTAGGCCGGAGCCGACCAGACCTCTCCCGCTATCGGGGTGGCGGTGTTGGCCGCCGTTCTCAGCGGGACGGACGAGACGACGGATACCGGTTCCGCAGCGAGCGCGGGGGTGACCGCCGCACCGGCGAGGCAGAGCCCCACCAGCACGCCGGTGACCAGCATCCGGATCTTGGACATCAGAACCCGAAATCGAAGTTCACGAACCACTGGAACAGGCCGCTCGCCGCGCCGAGCGTCGCGGCGGCGATGAAGATCCAGAGGATGTTCTCGCCCGCCCATGTCCGGACCCGGTCGGACGCGAGGCCGCGGAATGCGAGCGCAGCTCCGGCGACAATCAGCATGATCAAGACGACGATCAGCGCGCCCGCCAGAATGTACGACGCGACGGACTGGAAGCCCTGGAAGAACGGGGCTGAGAAGTCCGGCTCGACATCGGGGACGTCGACGTCGGCGGGACTCACACTGAGGGATTGCATGACGACTCCTTCTGCTGGGACATCACTTCAGGGGAAGGCCGAGGGCGGCCATGAACGGTTGCGGATCGATGGCGCGGCCGTCTCGGTGCACCTCGAAGTGGAGATGGCATCCGAATGAGCGGCCGGTGTTGCCCTCTGCGCCGATCGGACTGCCGGCGTGGACGAGGTCGCCCACGCTGACGCGGAGGGAATCCCACTGCATGTGGGCGTAGAGCGTGATGAGTCCGCCGCCGTGGTCGACTCGGACAGCGTTGCCGTATCCCTGGTATGAGCCAGCGGTGATGACTCGGCCCGGACCAGCGGAGTGGATGGTGCTACCGCATCCCTGCGCCATGTCGTAGCCCTGGTGATCGATCGAGCAGTAGCTGCACCCGGTGACGGGGTTGTAGCCGAAGCCGCGGCCCTTGGTGTAGTCGCCAGCCAGGGGGTAACCCCAGTCGCCGTTGGCCACGGGCGCGACTGCTGGGTTTTCTATCGCGGCGGTCGTGCCAGCCCCCGCGATCGCAAGCGGAATCGCGACGAGCGGTGCCAGGACGAGGCCACTCGCGAGTGCGACGGCGGCGAGGATCCCGATCGCGATCCGGCGCCCGGTCCTCGTTCTCACGAGGGCTGCGGCGACTGCGACCGGGGCGCCCATGTCAGGGCTCCTGGGGCTCCGAGAAGAATCGAATGACCTTGCAGTCGCCGGCGCGCTGGCCGCTGTCGGGGGTCGGAACCGAGTCGGTGCCGCAGAGCACCTGCACGCTGACCGTCACCTGCTCGTCGTACGAGGTCTCTTCGCCCGAGCTGTCGCTGCGCGTGAAGGTCAGCGTGACGTCGGCTGTGCCGATGTGCATGTCACCCGACTGATCGTCAGGAACCTCCGCGAGCTCGACGTCATCCTCGACTTTCGCTTCCACGCGGCCGTCTTCGCGGGTGAGCGAGTCCCACTCCTGTTCGGGGAGGACGACAGCCTGACGGAGCTCGAGCTGCGATGCCTCCATCGCCTCCTGCTGCTCGTCGGGCGACGTGTAGCGGGTGTCGGGTGTGAACCACGTGTCGAGGAAGCTGAGCCACTCGCCTCGATCGCTCTTGGTGGTGTCGAAGGATGCCGCGGCCGCAAGTGCGGCTCGGACGTAGGTCTCGGCATCCGTCGTGATCGGCTCTGCGACCCAGCCGCGCTCGGACGCGGTCTCGTCGACGAACTCGCCGGTTGGAGTGTCCGTGGGGTCCGCGGTCGGGGTGGTGTCGGTTGGGGTTGTGTCGGTGGGATCCGGGGCAGGGTTGCTCGTGATGAGCGGAACGAGGATGACGGCCGCGATACCGGCGACGAGAACCAGCCCGCCGATGATCGCCCACGTCAGCCCGCGCCGACGTCTGCCTTGGGGTCCCGACATCATGAGCCTTCCCGAATGATCGGGGCGGTGCCCATGTCGTTCCCCAGCAAGAAGGGGCGGTCGCCCTAGCCGCATCGTATGAGCCCACACAACCGGGTAACGCGCGCCGTGTCTAGAGGCCCTTCGACGGACAGGAGGGTGCGCAGGCGAGCTGCCTCCAGGCCTTCTGTCCCACCGATCCCTTGACACGAGGGAAGCGTATAACACTACACTCCAGATGTGAAGCACTTTTAGCTACAGTCCACTGGACCGCCAGTAAGAGGGTGCGAGAGACTGGGCACATGCCTCGCTATGCCCGTCCCGCGAACAGTGATTACGCGGAGGATCCCATCAAGGCTCTCGGGAACATGATGCAGGCGTCGATCATCGGCCACCTGCGTCGTCACCCCGCCCAGACGAGAGCCGAGATCGCCGAGGCGCTCGAGGTGCCGCCCCTCACTGTGTTCAATGGGCTCGAGAAGCTACTCGCCGCCAATCTGATCATCGCCGATCCACCCCGCGACGTCGCAAAGCGGGGGCAACGGGTGCGATACAGCGTGGACGATGCCGCGGTGACCGAGATGGTAATGCGGCTGAATCAGGTGCTGGGGGAGTTCTAGTCGTTTCAGGGCGGCGGTGACACCCGGAATCGTTCCGCGTAGCGGCACACGCGACGGTCACCGGGCTGACGAACGCGCGACCCGGAGACGGCCGGACCATCGACGTCGTGTCCATCTCGGCCCAGCTGAATGAGATCGCCGGGCGAGTAAGGATCGGTCGATTTCAAGTCGGCACGCAACTGCTGCGCTCGACGATCGCGTCGTCCTGGTTAGCCCGATTCGGCGGCCAGCCTCGTCGCCATTTCACCCCGAACGTGTGTCGGCAAGGTCAGGATCTCTGCTCCGGTCGTCGTGATGGCGATCGTGTGTTCGGTGTGTGCGGTGCGAGACCCGGTCGCGCTGCGGAGGGTCCAGCCGTCAGCGTCGGTGACGAGCCTGTCGGTGTCGGCCATGACCCATGGTTCGAGGGCGAGCATGAGTCCTGGGCGCAGTTTGTAGCCGCGGCTGGGACGTCCGCTGTTGGAGATGTGAGGATCCTGATGCATTGTTGACCCGATCCCGTGCCCTCCGAACTCGAGGTTGATCTGGTATCCGGCCGCGGTCAGCACGGTTCCGATGACGTGCGAGATGTCGCCGATGCGGGCGCCCGACTGAGCCGCCGCGATCCCGGCGTGCAGTGCGCGTTCCGTAGCGGTGATCATGGCGGCATCTTCCGCGGCCGCGGCATCTCCGACCGTGAAACTGATTGCGGCGTCAGCGGCGATCCCGCGCAGGGCGACCGCGAGGTCAAGGGTCAGAAGGTCACCGTCCGCGAGGGCGTAGTCGTGGGGCATGCCGTGTAGGACAGCATCGTTGACAGCCGTGCAGATGTAGTGCCCGAACGGCCCGCGTCCGAACGACGGCGCGTAGTCGACGTAGCACGACTTCGCCCCGGCTTCGAGGATCATCTCCTTCGCCCACTGGTCGATCGAGAGAAGGTTCGTGCCGACGACAGTGCGGCGCTTCAGCTCGTGCAGGATATCTGCGACCAATGCGCCCGTGTCGCGCGCCCGTGACAGTTCGTCGGCGTTCAGAATCTCGATCATGCGACAGCACCCATGCCGATAACTATACCAGTCTTATTATACCGGTACTAGAATCGGCGCATGATGGTGCGGTCGCCGAATACGGCGGAGGAGATCGAACGAGGACGACGCCTTGGCGCCGCGTTGCGGAGCGCTCGAGGCGAGCGGTCCATGCTCCGGACCGCGCTCGATGCCGGTGTGTCGCCGGAGACGCTGCGGAAGATCGAGTCGGGCCGCGTGGCCACCCCGGCGTTCCCGACTGTCGCAGCTGTCGCCGACGTCCTCGGGCTGTCCCTCGACGCGCTCTGGGCTGAAGTCTCGACTGCCGAGGGAACCGGCGACCGGTTCCGCGACGCAGCATTGCGGCGTCGCCGCGGAGCCGGTCGAGTTGAGGGATCTCGGAGTCAGGAAACGGTGGTCACAGGGCTGTCGGAGTAGTGTCCTTCCGCCAGCTCCTGGAGGAGCCCTGGCTGGACCGGCTGTCAGTCGAGGAGTTTCCGGGTCAGCGTGCTCGATGACGGATTGTCGGCCTGCACGGGGGCTCCCAGGAAGCCGAAGTGTGCTTCGCCCTGCGCCGGCGGGAAGCTACGGGGATGCCGCCGCGGCGGCATCCCCAACCGTCGACGCGCGCACGACCAACTCGGGCTGGAAGACCACCCGCTCGCACTCGCCACCGCCATCGAGCCTACTTGCCTGCTTGAGCAGCAGCTCCACAGCGGTGTAGCCGATGAGCGCCGCGGGCTGCCGGATCGACGACAGTGGCACCACCGCCGACGACGCCAAGTCGATGTCGTCGTAGCCGATCAGGGCGATATCGTCGGGAACGCGCACCTCGCCTTGCATCATGAGTGCCTGCAACACACCCATGGCGAGCAGGTCGTTGGCGGCGAAGATCGCGTCGGGTCGATCGGCCGCGGCGCGCTCGCGTATCTCGGCACCGGCCTCCCGCCCCGCGAGCGCGCTGAGCGACTCGGTCTCGACGACCTCGACCGTCACGCCCGGCGTTTCGGCGGCAGCACGCCGAGCGCCCTCGAGGCGATCGGTCACCTGGCGGATGGCCATCGGCCCACCGACGAAGGCGATCCGCCGGCGACCGGTCTCCACGAGGTGGCGCACCGCGAGCTCGCCGCCCACGATGTCGTCGACGGCCACAGACGAGAACCTGCGATCGGCGGACTCACGGTCGACCAGCACGACGGGCGTGCCGCGACGCTGCAAGAGCTCGAGCCGTGGCAGATCGTCGATGAGCGGGGTGATGAGCACGCCGTTCACCCTCTGCTCTTCGAACAAGTCGAGGTACGAGCGCTCCCGCTCGGCGTTCTCGTCGCTGTTGCCGAGCAGGATCGTCATGCCGTCTGCGGCCGCACGATCTTCGGCCCCGCGTGCGACATCGGTGAAGAAGGGGTTTCGCACATCCAGCACGATGAGGCCGATCGAACGGCTTCGGCCGGCGCGCAGCTGGCGGGCGGCGTCGTTGCGCACGAAGCCCAGTTCCTCGATGGCAGAGTTGACGCGTTTGACGGTGGCCGGCGCTACCTTGTCGGGTCGGTTGAGCACATTCGAAACCGTGCCCACTGAAACGGATGCCGCGGCCGCGACATCCCGCACGCTGACTGCCATGATCCCCCAGTCTCTGGAATTCTGAGAATAGTCGGTCCGACGAAAAATTGAAACGAAACACTCGGCCTGTTCCTGACCAATCGCCGAGGTCTCATCGTGGCCGCGCTGCGCGCCACCTGGAAGCCGGCAAAGGACGCTGCGGGCGCCCGTTGCCTTCGACGGCCCGGGAGCCTGGCGATCGTCCAGTCCATGTTCTGGGTCCCCGAGGCATATGATTCACTGCCCCGCCCGGCTTTCATTTGATAGTCCGTCGATGCGCCGAATGGGCGTCTCCTCGCCGATGAGGTGGCGCCGCTCGGGTCAGCACGACGTTCGGGCCCGTGTCGGTGACGGAGTTCGCCACGATCAACCGCACCGATTGGGTTTGTGCCTTTCCGTTTTGTGAATCGCTCATGAAACGTTTCAGTTCACCGTCGAGCGAAAGGAAATCAGATGAGCCAGCACGCGATTCGACCCCGTCAACTTGCTCTGGTGGCATTGGCTGCGATGCTCGCAGTAACGATTGCATGGCCAGCAAACATTCCAGCGGCCTCTGCCATCACCGTGCAGGGAGAGCAGTCCCTGCGCACCGAAGTGAACGAGCTCACGGTCGAGCGAGCGACCCAGCCGCTGGCGGTTGACGAGACTCGCCCGATGCTAGCGTGGCAGGTCGCTGCCGAGAAGCGGGGCGTGCTGCAGTCCGCGTACCAAGTGTGGGTCGCCAGCTCACCGTCTCTCCTCAATGCGGGCCGGCCGGATCTGTGGGACAGCGGCAAGGTCGAGTCGGAGGAGTCGACAGGCATTCCCTACACAGGCGGCAAACTTGAGGCCGGTCAGCGCGCCTGGTTCAAGGTCCGCATTTGGGACCAGAGCGGTGGTGTCTCGCCATGGAGCGCGCCGAGCTGGTGGGAGGCCGGCTTGGGAACCGAGGGGTGGCAGGGCGGGTGGATCGCGGGCCCTCCCGCGCCGACCCAGGTGACGCTGGCCGACGCCCAGTGGATCTGGACTAGTGGCACCGTCGCCGGCGCAGGGGTCCCAGCCGGTGATGCGTACTTCCGCCGAGGCTTCAGCCTGCCTGCGGACCGTGAGGTCACCTCGGCGCGGATCGTGGTTACGGCGGACGATCGCTTTGCCCTCCACGTCAACGGAACAGAGGTCGCCGCCACTAGTCCGGGTGCCGACTGGCAGTCGTCCCAGGTCGTGGATATCACCAACCTGGTGAGTAGCGGGGAGAATCAGCTCGCGATTGGAGCGACGAACTCAAGTCCCGGGTTCTCCGGCCTCATCGCCAAACTCGTCGTCGACTTCGCAGTCGGGGAGCCGACAGTAATCGTTACCGATAGTTCGTGGTCTTCGGCTGCAACTCTCGCGACTGGCTGGACCGAGGCGAACTACGACGACAGTGGGTGGAGCGCCGCGGCGGAACTCGGGAGTTACGGCGTGTCTCCTTGGGGCAACGGAGTCTCGCTGCCCGCAGAGAGTTTCGGCTTCGCTGGGTCGCGCTGGATATGGACGCCGGGTTCGACTTCGGGTACCAACGATCTCCCGGCCGGCACCGGATGCTTCCGCAAGACACTCTCACTCCCAGCCGATCGTACGATCACCTCCGCCACGCTCGCCATCGCCGCCGACGACAGCTTCGTGGCCACGGTGAACGGGACGAAGATCGGTGGGACACCGCGCGGTGCGCAATGGGATGCCGGACAGTTCTACGACGTAACCGACGGGCTCGCCGCTGGTCAGAACCTGTTGGCGATCCGAGCGACCAATGCCACCGTGGGATACGCAGGCCTGATAGCCAAGTTGCAGGTCGAGTTCGACGATGGAGAGCCGCTGACCGTGATCACGGACGGTTCGTGGCTCGCCACTGCCGATGACCCGGCCAGCTGCACGTCGTTGGACTTCGACGACAGTGAGTGGTCTCCAGCCAGCGAGCTGGGAACGTACGGCATGGCGCCCTGGGGCAGCAGGGTGCTGCTACCCAAGGAGGAGCCTGCACCGCTACTGCGTACTGATTTCCGGGCCCGGGCCGGTTTGAGCAGTGCCCGGCTCTACGTGGCCGGCGCAGGATTTCAGGTCGCGCACCTCAATGGCGCGCCGGTGAGCGACAACGTAATGGAACCCGCGACGAGTGACTACGACGATCGCATTCTTTACGTTGCCTACGACGTCACAGACCGTGTGAAGGCGGGCGACAACGCGCTCGGCTTCGAGCTGGGGCGCGGCTTCTTCGGCCTCACGACACCCAATGTGTGGAACATGCACACCACCGCACCGTGGCACAATGAGCCCCGCGTGCTGGCCCAGCTGGAACTGACCTACCGGGACGGCTCCACGCAGGTGGTGAAGACCGGACCCGGGTGGAGAACTGTGGCAGGCCCCACCCGGTCGGACTCCGTCTACGCCGGTGAGACCTACGACGCCCGGCTCGAACAGCCGGGGTGGGCCACTGCCGGATTCGACGACGCGGCTTGGACCGCCGCACCCGTCGTCGCGGCGCCGCAAGGGAAGCTTGAGCCGCAAGTGCAGCAACCAATCAAGGTCATGGATTCCATCGACGCCGTTGAGGTAACCGAGCCCACGCCCGGGGTGTACCTGGTCGACTTCGGGCAGACCGTGAGCGGCTGGGTCGAACTCAGGGGCAAAGCGCCGGCCGGCCAGAAGGTCACTATGGCCTACGGTCAGCAGTTGTCCGGAGACGGAAGGATCAACCTCGAGCAGGGGTATGTCTTCGGTGGTCGGTTCCAACGCGACGAATACGTCTTTAGAGGAGAGGGCGAGGAGCGGTGGCAGGCGCGATTCAGCCAAAAGAGCTTCCGCTATGTAGAAGTCGAGGGTCTCGACTCCGCGCCGCCGTTGAATATGTTGGTGGCCAAGGAGGTTCGCACGTCGGCGGACGTGACCGGTAACTTCGAGTCCTCTGAGCCGACTCTCAATCAGATTCACAGCATGGTGGTGCGCAGTCTCGAGCACCACATGCTGGGTATTCCGGCGGTGGACGCGATGTACGAGAAGATCGGCTGGACGGCCGACGGTCACCTGAATACTGCGGGATTCGCGTCCAACTTCGACGCCCACAACTTCCTCGCCAAGTGGCTCGATGACATCGCCGATACGCAGACCCCCGACGGCGGCATTGGTGACATCGCGCCGACCAGCGGATGGAGCACGCCCTCGCAGGCGGTCGAGTGGTCGATGGCCTACCCGATCGTCATGTGGGAGCTCTACACCCGGTACGGAGACCGCCGTGTGCTCGAGGAGCAGTTCGATGGGGTCGCCCGCTATCTCAATTGGGAACTGGACCGAGTCGATGGCGACGGTCTTGCCAAGCGTGGCCGAGGTGACTGGTTGCCGCCGGACAGCGCTGACGAGGACCTCAGACTGCCCGCGTCTGCCTACCTCTACCGCGGCTTGCGGATCGGGGCACAGGCGGCTGAGGCGCTGGGACGCGACGCCGACGCGGAGCGGTTCGCCGACCGGGCGGATCAGCTTCGCACGGACTTCAATGACGCGTTCCTGGACCTGGACGCTGGTCTCTATCGCACGCCATCTGACAATGGCTACCGCCAGACCAGCAACGCTCTGGCGCTGGAATTCGGTCTTGTCCCCGACGACGCCCGCGCCGCCGTGGCGGATGCGCTTGCCCAGGATGTTCGTAGCCGAGCGAACCATCTCAATACGGGAACTCTTGGGACGGCCGTGCTGCTCCCGGCGTTGACACACGGTGGTCATGAGGATTTGGCGCTTGCCGTGGCCAGTCAGCGCACGTACCCGAGCTGGGGCTTCTGGTTGGAGAACGGTGCTGACACGTTGTGGGAGACGTGGACCGTCACCGACCCACGGCAGGGACGGCCGTCGGGGCACGATCACTATCTGTTCGGTTCTGTTGAGCCGTGGTTCTTCGAACAGCTCGCGGGGATCAGGCCCATCGAGCCCGGCTATCGGCGAGTCGTCGTTGAACCGCTGGTCAGCGACGATCTGACGTGGGTGCGGGCGACGGTCGGCACTGTGCGTGGCGACGTGTCGGTCGACTGGGAGCAGAACGCCACGGGATCCAGCGGCACCCTGGTGGTCCCGGGCAACGCCACCGCAGAGCTAAGGATCGCTATCCCCGAAGGGTATGAGCTCACCGAGCGCGGAAAGCCAGTAGGCAAGATCGCTGGCGTCACTCAACTGGCACCGGGCGTCTTCGAGGTGGGCGCGGGCAGCTACTCCTTCGAGGTTGCGCCGTCGCGGCGCTGAAGCTCCCGCGTAGTCCGCTCTTGCTCGACCGGCGCGGCCGCGCCGGTCGAGCAACGCTCATCCAGGTGGCCATTGCAGTCGTTGTCCGGCATGCGTGATCGTGTCGCTAGTGGGGGCTCGATGATGGGCGCGCACCCCGACCTCCGACACAGACCGCCGAACCGATAGGCCTTCCTGGCAGGGAGGTGCCCGGTCAAGAGCGCGCGTGCTCGCTCTTGACCGTCAGCCAGGAGCTTGATGCTCACATGTTGTCAAGCCGAGATCTGGGTGTGCTTCTGCGGATGGTGCCGCGTTCGATGACTGAGCGCTTGCTGATCGCGCAGCCGGTGGTGCCGGCGACGTCAGTGAGGCTGAGTCCGGGACCCCTGCGTGCGGGGCGCAGGTCGCGGGTTCGTGATGCGGTGGAACATCTCGCGAGCGATCGCTCATTGTAGGCAGCAGAGGATGTTCTACTTCGTCTTGCGCTTGGCGGTGCGTCAGGCCGCGTAGGTGCGCGGGTCGCGGTCTGTGGCCAATCGGGCGATCACGATCTTGTGCGGCGCGGAGTTCGCGGCTCTGTCGCCACCACGGCTCAGACGGTGACGCCGCCGTCTTGCGGCTCCACGTTGTCGCTCGCGCAGGCTCCGCGTGAGCCCTCATCGTTGAGCTCCTCGAACGCGCCAGACGATCAGTCGATGCGGTGGCCGGCGTTGCGCGCCACCTGGTCGCAGTACGGACGCTGCGCACGCTCTTGCCCTCACAACCCGAGGAGCCAGTGATCGTCCAGTCCATGTTCTGGGTCCGCGAGGCATGTGATTCAGTGCCCTGCACGGCTTGGATTGACTCCATTGCACCTAGTACAGAGGAGTACCGATGAGCATCCTGGTCCAGGCCGACGCCTGCGTCGGCGCCGGGCAGTGCGCCCTCGTCGCCCCCGACGTGTTCGATCAGGACGACAACGGCATCGTTCTGCTGCTTGAGCCGGACCCGCAGGGCCCGGACCTCGACGCCGCGATCCGCGCCGTGCGCCTGTGCCCGGCCCGCGCGATCGCGCTCGCCAAGCCATGAGGACCCCCGAGCGCGTCGTCATTGTCGGCGCATCGATCGGCGGTCTGACCGTCGCCGAGACCCTGCGCGAGGAGGGCTTCGCCGGCGAGATCACCCTCCTCGGCGACGAGACGCGCCTGCCGTACGCCCGCCCGCCGCTGTCGAAGCAAATCCTCGCGGGCGAGTGGGAACCCGAGCAGGCGGCCATCCGCACGGCCAGCGAGCTCGACCTGCTCGACATCCGCGTGCTCACCGGCCGCCGCGCGACCGGGCTCGACGTCGACGCCCGCATACTCCACACCGCCGACGGCCCGCTTGCGTTCGACGAGCTCGTCATCGCGACCGGCACGCAACCCCGGCCGCACCCCGTGCTGCCCGAGGCATCCACGCTCCGTACCATGGACGACGCCCTTCGCCTGCGCGAGCGCATGGACGCGGCCGGCCGCGTGGCGGTGATCGGCTCCGGCATCCTCGGCTCCGAGATCGCGAGCGCGGCGCGCAAGCGCGATTCGGAAGTGCTGCTAGTCGGCCGCTCGGGCGCGCTCGGCTTCGGCGGGGTCGGCACGCTGCTGAGTGAGGAGCTCTCCCGGTTGCACCTGGCGCACGGCATCGAACTCGCGCTCCGTGCCGAGGTCACTGCCGCCAGGCCCGCCGGCGCCGGTGCTGCCGAACTCACCTTCGACGACGGCTCCACGCGCGCGTTTGACCTCGTCGTCACCATGATCGGCGGAACCCCGTGCACCGAGTGGCTGGTCTCCTCGACGCTCGACCTCGCCAACGGCATCGCCTGCGACCCGTTCGGCGTGGCCGCCCCCGGCATTTCCGCCGTCGGCGACGTCGCCGCGTGGCTCGACCCGATCACAGGCTGCCACCGCCGCGTCGAACACCAGAGCAACGCCATCGAGCAGGCCATCGCCGTCGCCGGCCGCATCGCGCACGGCGCCGAGCGCGCGCAGCCGGTGCCACTGTTCTGGTCCGAGATCCACGGCACCCGCATCCACGCCTACGGCTGGTTCGACCCCGAGCGACCGCTCGCCGAGCTGCCGAAGACCTCTGACTCGACCGGCACCGTCTACAGCAGCCACGATCTCGCCGGCGAACTGCGCGGCATCGTCGGCTGGAACGCTCCGCCCCGCGACTTCCGCACGGCCCGCGCGGCCGTCGTCACCACCCGTCCCCTCGTCCTCCACGCCTGAAAGAGACCAGATCGATGACGATCCCCGCCGAATGCCCGTTCCACTCCCGCTCGCTCCCCGGCGATGGCACACCACTCACGCCGTCCCCGCAGCTCGCCGCCTGGCGCGAGGAGGGCGCTTTCGTGCCGCTCGACTTCCAGGACGGCCACGAGGGTCTCGTCGCCACCCGCTACGAGGCGGCCGTCGCCGTGCTGCAGGATCCGCGCTTCAGCATGCGCCCTTCGCGGATGCCGGTCGGTCCACCTGCGCACGGTGAAGAGGGCAAGGCCGAAAGCGCCGCCGTGCCGCTCGAGGCGCCGGGCGAGTTGGATGCCTCGGGGCAGGCGTCCGACGAGCTGAACCTCCTGAACCTCGACGGCCAGGAGCACGCGAAGCTCCGCCGCGCGGTCACAGCCCGCTTCTCGGTGCGCCAGGCGCGCGCCCGCGAGCCGTGGATCCGCGCCATGGTCGCCGAGCAGATCACGGCGCTCCGCGAGCGTGGCTCGGTCGTCGACCTCCGGCACGACTACGCCATGCCGATCTCGGCGCGCACGCACTGCCACATCATCGGCATCCCCGAGCACCACTACGAACGCTTCGTCTCACTCTTCGTCGAGGAGTCGACGGCGCAGCAGAAGTACGACTTCATCCGCGCCCTCCTCGAGGAGCGCCGGGACTCCCCTGGCGAGGATGTCATCACCGACCTGCTGCAGGACCCCGAGCTCGATCGCGTCGAGATCGAGGCGCTGCTGCGCCTCCTCATGGGGGCCGGCCGCGACTCCGTCGCCTACCTCATCGCGACCGCCTCCGTCGCGTTGCTGACGAACCCCGAGCAGCTCGCGATCCTCCGTGCCGACCCCGCGCAGATCCGCCCCGCCGTCGAGGAGTTCATGCGCGTCGGCGCCATGTTCGTGACGCTCTTCGCCCGCACCGCACTCGAAGATGTCGAGGTCGAGGGCACGCGCATCCCGGCCGGCACCTCGGTGTCGGTCTCGCCGGTCGCGGCGAACCGCGACCCCGGCCACTGGGGCGCGCGCTCCGAGGAGTTCGATGTCACCCGCGATGCGTTCGGCCACCTCGGCTTCGGCTACGGAATCCACGGATGCATCGGCCAGCAGATCGCCCGGGTCGAGATCCGCGAGGCGATCACCGCCCTGCTCGAGTCGTTCCCCGAGCTCGCGCTCGTCGACGCTGAGCAGCTCACCCCACAGCCCTTCGCGCACCCCGTCGCCGTATACGAGGCGGGCACCGTGACGGTTCGACTGGGGGCCGCCGCCTGACGCTCGTGCGACCTACCATGGTCGATGTGACGCTGTTGCACCCCGACGACGACCCCGTGGTCGTCGGGGCGAACTGGTACCGCTTCACCTCGGGCGAGCAGATCGTGAACCCGCACGTGCTGAGCGTCTCGTTCATCTGGATCGTGAGCGGCGGCGGTGAGATCCGCGCCGGCGGGCAGAGCTGGACGGTCGAAGGGCAGCACGTCGTGCGGCTGCCGTGGCACCATCACGTCGAGTACCAGGCCAATCGGCGCGGGCCGTTCCATATTGGCACCCTGCACGTCGTGCCCCGCTACGACCGTTCGGCGCCCGTCATCCCGCGGGTCGCCCATCTCCCGGGCGACCCGCTGCTCGACGACCCGGCGAGGCATGGCGACGCCGCGGCGTTCCGCCCAGGGCTGTCGACCATGCGGAACGCCGCGGCCCGACGCATCACCGAGTTCGGCACCATCGCGATCGAGCGGCTCGGCGAGGGCGCCTTCGATGAAGAGTACTTCCGGGCGCTCGGCCGGCTCATCCTGTTCGAGAACGCCGCCTGGGCCGACAGCCACTCGCAGCAGACCGCGGTGCCCGGCTCGCTCGAGCTCATGATGACGTTCATCCGCCATCACATCGCCGAGCCGCTGACCGTCGCCCGGGTCGCCGAGGCCGCCAGGTGCAGCGAGACGACCGCGCAGCGGTTGTTCACCCGACACACCGGTGAGTCCATGCAGGCGTGGATCCGACACGTCCGCATGCGCGAGGCCGGCAGCCTTCTGCGCACCACCGGCATGAGGGTGAGCGAAGTGGCGCAGCTCGTCGGTTACCCCGACCCGCTCTACTTCTCGCGTGCGTTCCGGCGGGCGTACGGGGTCGCGCCCACCCAGTTCGCCCGCGACACCGTACGGCCGTGATCCTGCGGCGGGCCCTGCTCGTCCAATCCATGTTTCCGCGTTCCGGCGCCCTCCGCCGGGCATCCGGGCTTCGTAGATTCGAGAGCGTCGCGCGCACTTGCGTGCGTCGCCGCGCGCAGTGCGCGCGTCCCCGAGCGTGAAGGAGCGCACCAGCACATGACCGTTCATCGCCGACCGTTCGGTCGCACAGGGTGGGAGATCAGCGAGGTGTCGTTCGGTGCCTGGCAACTCGGCGGGCAGTGGGGGCCCGTCGACGACGACGCCTCCGTCCGCGCCCTGCTCGACGCCTACGAGCGTGGTATCAACTTCGTCGACACCGCAGAGATGTACGGCTCCGGCCATAGCGAGGAGGTGGTCGGCCGCTCGCTGCGCGAGTGGGGCGGCGAGCGCGTCTACGTCGCCACGAAGGTGCAGCCGCCCGAGTGGCCGAACCCCTCGGTCGACGACCCGGACATCGCCGCCGCCTACCGTCCCGAGTACCTTCGCGCCCAGACCGAGCAGTCCCTGCACCGCCTTGGCGTCGAGCGCATAGACCTCTACCAGCTGCACTGCTGGATGCCGCGTGGCATGCAGGAGCTCGGCTGGCTGGAGACCCTTCACGAGCTACGCGCCGAAGGCAAGATCGACCGCATCGGCGTCTCGCTGCGCGACTACCGCGCGGACGAGGGCGTCGCCCTCGCCGAGTCGGGGCTCGTCGACTCGATCCAGGTCATCTACAACCTCTTCGAGCAGCGGCCCGAGCAGGCGCTGCTGCCGGCGGCGGCCGCGTCCGGCACCGCGATTATCGTGCGCGTCGCGCTCGACTCCGGCTCGCTGAGCGGCGCCTGGACGCCGGACAGCTACGCGCAGTGGGCGGATGACTCGGTGCTGAAGACCATGTTCCGCGGCGAGCGATTCGCCGAGACCCTCGAACGGGTCGAGGCGATCAAGACCGTTACGGCGCCGTACTACGACGGCCTCGACGAGGCCGCCGTGCGGTTCGTGCTCGACCGCCGCGAGGTCTCGACCGCGATCGTCGGCATGACTTCGCAGCGGCGCATCGCTCGCAATCTGTCCTTCGCCGACGGGCTCGGTCTCGCCGAGGGGCTGCGCGAGCAGCTCGCCGGTTTCGGGTGGGAGAGGAACTTCTACGTATGAGCACCGCCAGCGCCGTTTCCCCCGCGATCGAGCGGCTGAGCCCCGAGCAGATCGAGGCGCGCCTGGCGCGCGCCTCGGTCGCCTACCTGCCGCTCGGCTCACTCGAGTTCCACGGCCCGCACCTGCCGATCGGCCTCGACGCGCTCACCGCCTACGGCATCTGCCTGCGGGCCGCCGAGCGACATGGCGGCGTCGTGCTCCCCGCGTATTACCAGGCGGTCGGCGGCGAGCACTTGCGTTACCCCTGGACGATCATGAGCGACACCCCGCAGGCGATCGAAGCGCTCCTCGGCGAGAGCCTCGCCCGGCTCTCCGAGCTGGGCGTGCGGCGCGCCGTCATCCTGAGCGGCCACTTCGCCGAGGAGCAGCGCGAGCTGGTCGAGCGGGTGGCCGAGCTCTGGAACGCGACGGATGCCCCGCTGCGCGCCGTCGCCCGGACCCTCGGTCAGGCGTCCACGCCGCCGGTCGCCCCGGACCACGCCGGACGCTTCGAGTCGCTGCTGCTGCACGCTCTCTCGCCCGAGCTGGTGCATGTCGACGCCCTACCCGATCCCGCGGCGCACCCGGCTCCCGCTGGCGAGGACCCCTACGGCCAGGACCGGCACCGCGCCGACCACCCGCTGCACGGCGTGTTCGGCGCAGACCCGCGCCGGCTCGACATGGAGAACGCCGAGCCGCTCCTCTCCCACCTCATCGGCTGGGTCGCGACGCTCGCCGAGCAGGGCTGAGCCGCGCAGCCTTCGCGCGTCCCCGGCGCGCCCCGGCGCCCGCACCCGCGACGCACAAGCGCCCCGGTCGATCCTGGGGTTCTAACGCTGGTCGCAACGCCCCGAGTTTCGGGGGTTGCGACCACCGTGTCGTTTTCGGAGGAGAGGGTGCGTCGGGCGCAGTTTCTGACGTTGTCGGAGTCGGTGGGTAGTGTCACGCTTGCTGCGCGCGAGCTGGGGATCAACCGGCACACGGCTGGGGGTTGGGCGACGGCGTCGGGGTTCCGTTTCGATGGCATGTGCCCGGCGCGGCCGGATCCTGGGTAGGAGTTTGCGCGGTCGGGGACCGAAGGTTCTCGCAGCGGGAGGCCGCGGCTCGGGTCGGACCCATGAGCGGACGGGCGGGACTTGGATCGCGGGGTCAGGCACTCGCGGAATCCGCGGGTCTATCCGGACGGGCGACGTGTCGATTACACGACCGGCCGCACCACGATGGAGACCATGACCATCGCCCCGTCTCACGCCCCGGAGAAGATCAGCACTCGATTGTTGTCGTGGTTGACAGGGAGAAGATTGCCGACCTGCATCGGGCGGGCGATCGGGCGGGAAATGAGTCGGCCGGCGCCGACGATCATGCGCGAGTTGGACGCGCACGTGATCGATGGTCGTTATCTGCCGCATGCCGCGCATCGCGCCTCCGCAGCGGCAGGGGCACGCCCGAAGCTTGCCCAGCCGGGAGCGTTGCGGGATTACGTGGTGGACGGGCTGTCGCGAAGCAGATCCGCAGCCGGATCTGCGAAGACCATCCAGATGATGATGGCGTGAGAGTGAGCCCGGAGACGATCTGTCAGGCCCTCGATTTCCAGGCCCGCGGTGGGCTCCGGCGGGAGGTTGTCCAGGCGTTGCGGACGGGTCGGGCTCGCCGCGTCCCGCACAATTCTCCGGAGCATCGCACGAGCAGTTTGTTGATCCGATCATGATCAGCGATCGGCCGCGGAGATTGAGGACCGCACCGTTCCCGGGCACCGGGGAGGTGATCTGATCTGATCACCGGGGAGAAGAAGCAGACCGGGATCATCACGCTCGGCGAGCGCTCCACCCGATACGTGATGCTCGGACACCTCCCCGGTGACCACTCCGTCCTCGACGTCCCTGATGTTCTGCAGACGATGATCGGGACGCTGCCCGGGCATTTGTGCGGGTCGTTGACCTAGGATCAGGGCGCGGAGATGGCTGAGCACAAAGCCTTCAAGATCGCGACCGGCGTCCCGGTCTACTTCTGCGACCAGACATCACCCTGGCAGCGCGGGTCGAACGAGAACACCAATGGGCTGCTGCGCGTACTTCCGGAAGGGCAGGGACCTGTCGGTCTACGGGCCGGAAGATCTCGAGCACGTCGCCCAACACTCAACGGCCGCCCACGCAAGACGCTCGGCTGGAATACTCCAGCCGAGCGTCTTGCTAGAACTGCTGAGTTCAATCGGTGTTGCGACGATCCCTTGAATCCGCCCCCCAACCGGCGTGCCTCTGCGTGGATGTCGCGGCGCGCAGTGCGGCGTCGCCGACGACTCAGAAGTCGAAGTCGTCGATATTGTCCTTGTCGAACACGTACGGGTCACCGAGCAGCACGGTGGAGTCCGCGCCGACCTCGAACGACCCGAGCTCCCCGGCCTCGAACGTGTCGCCCTCGGCGCCGGTGATCTCACCGGTGATCAGGGCCTGCGCAGCGTACGCGGAGAGGTAGCCGAGGTCCTCGGGGTTCCACAGCGCGAACGCGGTGACGGTGCCGTCCTCGACGTACTCGCGCATCTGGTTCGGCGTGCCGAGACCGGTCAGCGCGACCTTGCCCTTGTATTCCGAGGTGGACAGGTAGCGTGCGGCCGCCGAGATGCCGATCGTGGTCGGCGAGATGATGCCCTTGAGGTTCGGGTGCGACTGCAGCACGGCCGCAGTCTTGTCGAACGAGATCTGCTCGTCGTCGTCACCGTACACGACGTCCACCAGCGTGATGTTCGGGTGCTCCGCGGCGAGCAGCTCCTTCATCGTGTCGATCCAGGTGTTCTGGTTCGTGGCGTTCGCCGTCGAGGAGACGATGGCGATCTCGCCCTCGTCTCCGATTTGCTCAGCGATGAGGTCGACCTGCACCTTGGCGATGCCGTCAGCGGTCGCCTGGTTCACAAACAAGTCGCGGCAGTCGGGGTTCGTGTCGGAGTCGAAAGTGACGACCTTGACACCCGCGTCGCGGGCCTCGTTGAGCGCGTCGCAGATCGCCTTCGGGTCGTTGGCTGAGACGACGAGCGAGCCGACGCCTTGCTGGGTGGCGGTGTTGATGTAGCTCACCTGCGCGTCCGGCCCCGACTCGGCCGGGCCGACCTCGGCGAAGGTGCCGCCGAGCTCCTCGACGGCCGCCTTGCCGCCCATGCTCGAGGTGTCGAAGTAGGGGTTGCCGAGACTCTTCGGGAGGAAGGTGATCGCGAGGTTATCGCTGCTACCGCCGCCCTCGCCCGGGCCGGCGTCCGAGGAGCCGGTGTCGGCGCAGCCGGTGAGGGCGAGCGCGACCGCCACCGCGGCCGCGGCCACGGCGGTCGCACGCTTGTGTGCAAACTTCATTGTTCTTCTATTCCTTTCGTGCTGGCGACCGCGACGGGTGCCGTCGGCCGGGGGACGCAGCGTCGTCAAGATGCTGTGGGCGCTGCGACGGGTGTGGGAGGGCCGGGCCGTCGTCGTCGGGTCCTCTGCAGCCAGGCGAGCAGGCTCCCGCTGACGACCGAGGCCACCAGCAGGGTGCCGGTGATCACGTTGATCACATCGGAGGTGACGTTCGCGAGGCGGAGGGCGCTCGAGAGCACCCCGATCAGGAGCACCGCGGCGACGACGCCGTAAAGTTGGCCGCGTCCGCCGAAGACGGAGACCCCGCCGAGTACGACCGCTGCGATGACCTGAAGCTCGAGGCCGGTGGCGTTGTCGCCGCGGGCGCTGCCAAAGCGCAGCGTATAGAAGACGCCCGCGATTGCCGCGACGAGGCCGGCCGTCATGAAGAGCAGGAACTTCGTGCGCTCCAGGTGCACGCCCGAGAAGCGCGCGGCATCCTTCGACTGCCCGATCGCGTAGATGCCGCGGCCGAAGGGCGTGAAGTGGAGCACCACCACGAAAGCCACGAGCAGGATCAGGAAGGGGATCATGATGTACGGGATCGTGGTGCCGGCGATCTTCGCCTTCGCGAGGGCGGTCCACACCTCGGGGAAGTCGGTGACCGCGGTAGTGCCGAGCAGGCCCACCGCGAGGCCGCGGAAGAGTGCGAGCGTGCCGATCGTGACGGCGAGCGAGGGCAGGCCGACGACGGTCACGAGGAAGCCGTTGAGCGCGCCGCCAACCGCGCCGACGAGGAGCGCGAGCACCGCGGCGAGCTCGAAGGGCAGCCCGGCGTGCACGCCCGCGCCGGTGACGACGCTCGCGAGGCCCACCATGCTGCCGACCGAGAGGTCGATCTCGCCGGTGATCATGACGAGGGTCATCGGCAGCGCTACCAACAGGATCGGCGCGATGTCGAGCAGCAGGTAGTTGAGCGTGATCGGCTGCGCGAAGCCGCGCACCGTGAGCATCGCGTAGGCGACGACGAGGATAAGAAGCGCCACGATCGCCATCTCGCGGGTGAGCAGCACCCGCCGCCAGAGCGGCTTCTCGTAGTCGCGGCTCACACGGTTCGTCGTCGTGGGCGGGGTCGCCGGGATGGATGTCATGGTCATGATTCGTCCCTCGCCTCGATGAGCCGCTGTCTTTGCCGCACCGCGAGGATGCGGTCGAGCACGATGGCACCGATGATGAGCACGCCGACGACGGCGCGCTGCCAGAAGTCGGGGATGCCGAGGATCGGCAGGGCCCGGTTGATAGTCGTGAGCAAAACGGCGCCGATCGCAGCTCCCCAGACCGTGCCGATGCCGCCGGTAATCGCGACGCCGCCGATGACGGCCGCGCCGACGGCGTCGAGCTCCCAGCCGGCGCCGGCCTGCGAACTAACGGTGCCGTATCGCGCGACGTAGAAGACGCCGGCGAGGCCGGCGAGCGCGCCGGACAGGATGAAGGCGGTAAGCACACGACGGGTGACACGCAGGCCGTAGAGCTCTGCCGCGGCCGGGTCGGAGCCGATCGCGTAGTACTCGCGCCCACCGCGCGTGTTGCGCATGTACCAGGCCGCGGCGGAGAGGATGACGAGGGCGACGATCGCGAGGATCGGGATCGTGAGGAACTGCCTGGTGCCGATGGCGAGGAACTCCTTCGGCATGTCCGACGCGTTCACGCGGGTCGATCCGGCCCACATCACGTTGATACCGCGGTAGGCGTACAGCGTGCCAAGCGTGATCACCATGGCGGGCACCCGGGCGAACGCGACGAGAGAGCCGTTGATGAGGCCGAGGAAGGCGCCGAACAGCACGGCGAACAGCACGACGGCGGGGATGGGCAGGCCGGGCACGTCGATGAAGAGGCGCCCCGTGAGGTAGGCCGACAAGCCCATCACCGAGCCGACCGAGAGGTCGACGTTGCGGGTGATAATGACAATCGCCTGCCCGGCGGCGACGAGCACCAGGATCGACGGGGTCAGCAGCAGGTCGCGCCAACCGTCGGCCGAGAACAGAAAGCTCGGGTTCATCGTGGTCGCAGCGACCACGACCAGCACGAGGGCGATCAGGATGCCGAACTCGCGCGCCTTGCCGAGGGCGCCGATGTGCTTGGTGATCCGGGAGACGGGGATCACAGTGGTGGGGGGAGAGGAGGTCACGAGTGCTGCTCCGATGCGTGGGTGGCGGCGAACATCACGTTCTCGCTGGTGGCGTCTGCTCGGTCGATCTCGGCAGTGATGCGCCCCTCGCGCATCACCAGCACGCGGTCGGCCATACCGAGCACCTCGGGCAGCTCGGACGAGATCATGAGGATGCCCATGCCCTCGCCTGCGAGCTGCGACAAGAGTCGGTGGACCTCGGCCTTCGTGCCGACGTCGATGCCTCGCGTCGGCTCGTCGACGATGAGGACGTCGGGCTTCGTGGCGAGCCACTTCGCGAGAACGACCTTCTGCTGGTTGCCGCCGGAGAGGGTCGCCGCGACGGTGTCGAGCGCGTACGACTTCACCTCCAGCCGGCTCGCCCAGACCCGGGCGGCGCGGTTCTCGAGGCCGGTGGTGATGAGCCCGAAGCGCGCCAGCTCGCGGCGGATCGCCATAGTGATGTTGCGGCCGACTCCCGCGTCGATGACGAGCCCCTGCTTGCGGCGGTCCTCGGGCACTAGGGCGAGTCCGGCCCGCATCGCCTCGGTGGGCCGGCCGCGGCGGATGCGGCGGCCCTTGAGTGTGACGGTGCCCTCGCGGTACTGGTCGACGCCGAAGACCGCTCGAGCGACCTCGCTGCGCCCGGCGCCGACGAGGCCCGCGAGCCCGACGATCTCGCCGGCGCGGACGGTGAAGCTGATGTCGTGGAAGACGCCGGGTGTGGTGAGCCCATCGACCTCGAGCAGCGGCTCACCGACGACGGTCTGCTGCTTGGGGAAGAGCTCGGTGACCTCGCGGCCGACCATCTGCCGCACGAGGTCGCCCGGGGTGGTCTCGGCGATCGGTGTCGTAGCGATGTAGGAGCCGTCGCGCATCACGGTGACCGTGTCGCAGAGCGCGAACACCTCGTCGAAGCGGTGGGAGATGAAGATCAGGCCGCGGCCCTCGTCACGCAGGCTCCGGGCTATCGCGAAGAGGCGCTCGGCCTCGACGCCAGACAGGGCCGCGGTGGGCTCGTCCATGATCAGCACCTTCGCGTCGAGCGAGACCGCCTTGGCGATCTCGATGACCTGCTGGTCGGCGATCGACAAGCCCTCGGCGGGGCGGTCGGGGTCGATGGCGACACCGAGCCGGGTGAAGAGGCGCTCGACCTCGCGCCGCATCGCCTTACGGTCGATGCGTCCGAAGCGCCCGGTGAGTTGGCGGCCCATGAAGATGTTCTCGGTGACCGAGAGGTCGGGGAAGAGCGTCGGCTCCTGGTAGATGACCGCGACGCCCGCGGCCTTCGACTGGGCGGTGGAGGTGAAGTCGACGTCCTCGCCGTTGAGTCGGAACTCGCCGGCGTCGCGGCGGTAGAGGCCGGCGACGATCTTCACCAACGTGGACTTGCCGGCGCCGTTCTCGCCGATGAGGGCGTGGATCGAGCCAGCCTGCAACCGCAGGCTGGCGGAGCGCAGCGCCACGACGGCGCTGAACGACTTGACGACCTCCGAGAGCTCGAGGACCACTGGTGCGTCTGTGCTCGGCACGGGGGTTCCTCCTCGTTGAGGGTGCTGGGGATCGGGTATGAATCGATTCAGGTTCGATTCAGGGCAACTGTAGGCATCCGTCGCCCGTCGGTCAAGTCACGGACCGGTTACGCGCTCCGCTGGCGGAACCCCGCGGCGGATCATGGCCCGCACAACCAGCTCGGGCTAGAGGCGCAAACGAGGCCGATGCTCCGGCGCCGGCCAGCGCGGAGCTGACGGGCCGAGCCGTTGCGGACGGAACTGAGTCGATCGACCTCGGCGCGGGTCACGCGGGGCCGGTGCTACCTTGTCGGGACCATTCAGCATGTTCGACACCGTCCGGATCGACGCGGCGGACGGGATCGCTTGACGGATCCTGTGGGCAACAATATGCTTTGAAACGATTCATGGTTGGACCGATTCACATCGACGTCAGATGAGCTGATCGCGACGACCCCGCGAAACCACGAAAGGATTGCCATGCCCCGCATTGCGTTCACGCTGGAGGTGCGCCCCGAGCTGCTCGACGCCTACGTCGAGCGGCACACCCCTGTGTGGAGGGACATGCTGGCCGAGATCACGGCTGCGGGCCGACGGAATTACTCGATCTTCCTCGACCGCGAGCGCAGCACCCTCTTCGGCTACTACGAAACAGACGACGACGAGGCGGCTCGCGCATATCTCGCCGCATCCCCTGTTGCCGCTCGTTGGGAGGCATCCATGGCCGAGTTCTTTGTTGGTTTGGAGGGCCGCGCTGACCAGGCCGCCACGACCCTTACGGAAGTCTTCAATTTGCACGACCAGCTGACGGCATCCGCTGCCACCGATCGGGAAAACTCCGCATCGTGAGCACACTCACTCCCGACATCCTCTCTGTCCTGGAGAAGCAGGCGATCGAACTGCCGAGCTGGGCGTTCGGAAACTCGGGCACTCGCTTCAAGGTGTTCGCGACGCCGGGAACGCCTCGCGACCCGTTCGAGAAGATCGCGGATGCCGCACAGGTGCACCGCTACACGGCTCTCGCGCCGAGCGTCGCGCTGCACATCCCGTGGGACAAGGTCTCGGACTACGCGGAGCTTCGCAAGCACGCGGAAGACCTCGGCGTTGCGCTCGGCACCATCAACTCGAACACGTTCCAGGACGACGACTACAAGTTCGGTGCCCTGACGCACCACGACGAGACGATCCGTCGGAAGGCGATCGATCACCACCTCGAGTGCATCGACATCATGGATGCGACGGGCTCGCGCGACCTGAAGATCTGGCTCGCCGAGGGCTCGAACTACCCGGGTCAGAACGACATGCGCGCCCGCCAGGACCGCCTGCAGGACTCGCTGCAGCAGATCTACGCGCGCCTGACCGGCGAGCAGCGCCTGGTGCTCGAGTACAAGTTCTTCGAGCCGTCGTTCTACCACACCGACGTCCCGGACTGGGGCACGTCGTACGTGCAGGTCGCGGCCCTCGGCGAGCGCGCGATGGTGTGCCTCGACACCGGCCACCACGCGCCGGGCACCAACATCGAGTTCATCGTCATGCAGCTGCTGCGCCTCGGCAAGCTCGGCTCGTTCGACTTCAACTCGCGCTTCTACGCCGACGACGACCTGATCGTGGGTGCGGCCGACCCGTTCCAGCTGTTCCGCATCCTCACCGAGGTGATCCGCGGCGGCGGTCTGAACAGCCCCGACGTGGCGTTCATGCTCGACCAGTGCCACAACATCGAGGACAAGATCCCCGGCCAGATCCGCTCGGTGCTGAACGTGCAGGAGATGACCGCGCGCGCCCTCCTCGTCGACCGCGAGGCGCTCGACGCCGCGCAGACCGCGAACGACGTGCTCGCCGCGAACGCGATCCTGATGGACGCGTTCTACACCGACGTGCGTCCCGCGCTGGCCGAGTGGCGCGAGTCCCGCGGCCTTGCCGCCGACCCGATGGCCGCGTACGCCGCATCCGGATACCGCGAGCAGATCGCCGCCGACCGCGTCGGCGGCACCCAGGCCGGCTGGGGCGCGTGATCGACCACCCGCTTCAGTCGTCACGGATGGCTACCGCTGACGGACCCTGACCCGCCATCTGTGACGACCGAACAGATTCTCACTACGACAGAGGAACCGAAGAGATGACCAACCAGACCGTCAGTGACCTGATCGCCCGGTCGAACCGCCTCGGCGCCGACCCTGCGAACACGAACTACGCGGGCGGCAACACGTCCGCGAAGGGCACTGAGATCGACCCGGTCACGGGTGAGCCGGTGGAGCTGTTGTGGGTGAAGGGCTCGGGCGGCGACCTCGGCACGCTGAAGCCTCAGGGCCTCGCGGTGCTGCGGCTGGATCGTATGCGCGCGCTGGTCGACGTGTACCCGGGCGTGGACCGCGAGGACGAGATGGTCGCCGCGTTCGACTACTGCCTGCACGGCAAGGGCGGTGCCGCGCCGTCGATCGACACCGCCATGCACGGGCTGGTGGATGCGGCGCACGTCGATCACCTGCATCCGGATGCCGGCATCGCGATCGCGACGGCGCTCGACGGCAAGGAGCTCACCGCCAAGATCTTCGACGACAAGGTCGTGTGGGTGCCGTGGCGCCGCCCCGGCTTCCAGCTGGGCCTGGACATCTCGGACATCAAGGCTGCCAACCCGCAGGCGATCGGCACGATCCTCGGCGGCCACGGCATCACCGCGTGGGGCGACACGTCCGAAGAGGCCGAGGCGAACTCGCTGTGGATCATCCAGACGGCGCAGGCCTACATCGACGCCAACGGCAAGGCCGACCCGTTCGGCGGCGTGCGCGCCGGGTTCGAGGGCCTCGCCGAGGCCGAGCGCCGCGCGAAG
This sequence comes from Microbacterium immunditiarum, assembly GCF_013409785.1. Classification (NCBI taxonomy): domain Bacteria; kingdom Bacillati; phylum Actinomycetota; class Actinomycetes; order Micrococcales; family Microbacteriaceae; genus Microbacterium; species Microbacterium immunditiarum. The sequence goes on along the minus strand of NZ_JACCBV010000001.1, from coordinate 18,255 downwards.
GCCGCCGCCCTCGCCCCCACGATCCGCGGGCTCGCGTCCACCGACAAGGCGATGGTCGGCCACTTCACCGACTCCGACGTCGTGCTCGACTTCCTCGCCTCCGAGAAGGCTCCGGCGCTCGCCGAGCTCGGCACCAGCTGCCCCGACCACTTCCTGCGGACCAAGGTCAAGCCGATGCTGCTCGACCTTCCGGCCGACGCGTCGGTCGAGGACTCGATCGCGCGCCTGAAGAAGCTGCACGAGGCCTACCGCGCCGACTACCGGGCCTACTACGACGCGCACGCGCTGCCCGAGTCGCCCGCGATGCGCGGCGCCGACCCGCTCATCGTGCTCGTGCCCGGCGTCGGCATGTTCTCGTTCGGCGCGAACAAGCAGACCGCGCGCGTCGCGGGCGAGTTCTACGTCAACGCGATCAACGTGATGCGCGGCGCCGAAGCGCTGTCGACCTACTCGCCGATCTCGGACGCCGAGAAGTTCCGCATCGAGTACTGGGCGCTGGAAGAGGCGAAGCTGCAGCGGATGCCGAAGCCGACCTCGCATCAGGGACGTGTCGCGTTCGTCACCGGCGCCGCCTCCGGCATCGGCAAGGCGATCGCGAGCCGGCTCGCGGCGGAGGGCGCGTGCGTCGTCGTCGCCGATCTCGACCTCGAGAAGGCGCAGGCCGTCGCCGCGGAGCTCGGGAACACGGACGTCGCGATCGGCGTCGCCGCGAACGTCGCCGACGCCGAGGGCGTGCAGGCCGCGATCGACGCGACCGTGCTCGCGTTCGGCGGTGTCGACCTCGTCGTGAACAACGCCGGCCTGTCGCTGTCGAAGCCGCTGCTGGAGACCACCGAGAAGGACTGGGATCTGCAGCACGACGTGATGGCGAAGGGCTCCTTCCTCGTGTCGAAGGCCGCCGCATCCGCTCTCATCGCGCAGGGCATGGGCGGCGACATCATCTACATCTCGTCGAAGAACTCGGTGTTCGCCGGCCCGAACAACATCGCCTACTCGGCGACGAAGGCCGACCAGGCGCACCAGGTGCGCCTCCTCGCGGTCGAGCTCGGCGAGCACGGAGTGCGCGTCAACGGCATCAACCCCGACGGCGTCGTGCGCGGCTCGGGCATCTTCGCCTCGGGCTGGGGCGCCAACCGCGCCGCCACCTACGGCGTCGAGGAGAAGGATCTCGGCCAGTTCTACGCGAACCGCACGATCCTCAAGCGCGAGGTCGTCCCCGAGAACGTCGCCGACGCCGTCTACGTGCTGACCGGGCCCGAGCTCTCGCGCACGACCGGTCTGCACATCCCGGTCGACTCCGGCGTCGCCGCGGCCTTCCTGCGATGAGCCGGGCATTCGCCGCTGTCGATCTGGGCGCCACGAGCGGCCGGGTCATCGTGGGCCGGGTCGCCGACGGGCTGTTGCGGACCACGCATCTCGCGCGCTTCGGCAATGACCCGGTGCGCACCCGTGACGGACTGCACTGGAACGTGCTGGAACTCTACCGGCAGCTGCTGCTCGGTCTCGCGGCCGCTGAGCGGGATGCGCCCGGTGAGATCGCGAGCGTGGGCATCGACTCATGGGCCGTCGACTACGGCCTGATGCGAGGGGGCCGACTGCTCGGGATGCCGTTCCACTACCGCGACGCTCGGAACGAAGCGGGCGTGGCCGCCGTGCATGACATCGTCGGTCCCGCTGACCTGTATCAGCGGAACGGGCTCCAGCACCTCCCGTTCAACACGCTCTTCCAGCTCGCCGCCGAGGGCGATCTGCTCGGCATGGCCGACCGGATGCTGCTCATCCCCGACCTGCTGACCTACTGGCTCACCGGTGCAGAGGTCGCCGAGCGCACCAACGCCTCCACCACAGGGCTGCTCGACCCGGGGACCCGCGAGTGGGACGTGCGCCTTGCGGAGGAGCTCGGCATCCCCAGTCGCATTCTGCCGCCGCTCGTCGACCCGGGAACGACCCTGGGCGCCCTCGATCCCGCCGCGGCGCTGTCCGTAGGGCGGGCACTCGAGGTAGTCGCCGTCGGCTCGCACGACACGGCCTCGGCTGTGGTCGCGATCCCCAATCCGGGCGGCCAGTTCGCTTACATCTCCTGCGGTACGTGGGGCCTGGTGGGACTCGAGCTCGACCGGCCCGTCCTCACAGAGGACGCACGGCTCGCGAACTTCACGAACGAGGGCGGCGTCGACGGTCGCACGCGATTCCTGCACAACGTGATGGGTCTCTGGCTGCTGTCGGAGTCGTTGCGGCACTGGGAGCCGGGCGCGACCGATGCGCAGCGCTCCAGCCTGCTCAGCGAACTGCTCGAGCAGGCCGGCCGAGTCCGCGGACCTGTGCCCGTCTTCGACGCGGACGACTCGGTCTTCCTGCCGCCGGGCGACATCCCGGGTCGCATCCGCGCCTGGTGCCGTCAGCACGAACAGCCTGTGCCGCAAGGGAGGGACGAAATCGTCCGGAGCATCGTGGAGAGCCTGGCCGCGGCATTCGCCACCACCGTCGAGCAGGCCGCTGTGCTCGCCGACGTCGAGATCCACGTCATCCACATCGTGGGCGGCGGGGCCCAGAACACCTTGCTGTGTCAGGCCACCGCGAACCGGACCGGCCTCCCCGTTGTAGCCGGTCCGGTCGAGGCGACCGCGATGGGGAACCTGCTCGTCCAGGCCCGCGCAGCCGGCGAGGTCGCCCCCGACCTGGGGGAGCTTCGCGCCGTCGTCGCACGCTCTGCGCCGGTCGCCCGCTACGCACCCGAGAGGACTGGCTAATGGTCGCTGAAGAACAACTTCGCCGCGCGCGCCGTGACGATCCAGCCGCTCGAGTCGGGGCTCTCCGCCGTCCTCACCAACGAGGGCGCCGACGCGTGGAAGGGCGAGCTCGTCGTGACCCGGCGCGGCTTCGACGGTCGTGCGCTCGCAAACAGCGGATTGTGATCGACATCGGCCCGCGTTCGACGCAGACCATCGAGATCGACACGGATGCCGCGACCGCCGCCGACGCCACGGCCGAGCTGATCACGGCCGCCGCGCCAGGCGCGCGCGGCGCGTGGTTCCTCGCCGAGCCCCGCGACAGCGCCCTGCGCGCAGCCCGGACCACAGTGACGACCGTGGCAGTCGACGGGGGAGTGGACGTGACCGTGACCGCCGAGTCTCTCGTACGCGATATCGCCCTGCTCGTCGACAAGGTGGACCCCGCCTCTCAGGTCCCCAACGACTGGAATCTCATCGGCGCCCCCTCGGGTCATGCGCAGTTCCGCCACTACGAGGAGATGTTCCGGTCCTGCCGCGACCGCGACTGGGTGCGCGGTCTCATGCTGTGGGACTGGCCCGCAGCGCTCTACCCGCCCGAAGCTGCGGCGGAGAACGACGACTACTGCCCCGAAAGAAAGCCCGCCGCCTCCTACATGACGACCCAGTACGCGACCTGGAAGGGCGAAGCACGATGAGCGCCCCCACCGCGACCGGGATTCGGCTTGCCGTCGACGCCGGACAGACCGCAACGAAGGTGCGCGTCGAGCGCGACGGCGACGGTGTGGACCGGCTCTACCCGGGCGTCCGGACGCACGAGCCGCTGCTGCCACAGCTCGCACAGATCGCCCAGGCCCTGCACGAGGAGGTCGACGCGCCACTGGACGTCGTGTCGCTGGGCGTCTCGGGCCTCACCGCTCCCGACGCCGACGCCGCACACCTTCTCGCGATGCTCGGCGCGCTCGGCACCCGACAGGTGCTCCTCGCTCATGACTCCGTCACGTCCTTCCTTGGTTCGCTCGGTGACCGTCGTGGCGCGGTGATCGCCGCCGGCACCGGCGTTGTCACCCTCGGGGTGGGCGCGACCCGGGTCACGCGCGTTGACGGGTGGGGCCATATCATGGGCGACGCCGGAAGCGCATACTGGATCGGACGCGAGGCACTCGAAGCCGCAATGCGCGCCTACGACGGCCGGGAAGGGCCGACTGCGCTCACCGACGTAGTACGCGAGCGCTGGCCGAACATCGAAGACGCCTACATCGACCTGCAGTCCGATCCGGACAGGGTGCGAGTCGTGGCCTCGTTCGCCGAGGCCGTCACAGGTCTGGCTGGAACGGACGCAGCAGCAGCCCAGATCTCGCTTCGCGCCGCCCGTGAGCTGTCGAGGTCTGTGATCGCCGCGCTCGACAACGTTTCCGACCCGTTCCAGCCGGACGCTGATGAATATGTCAGCGCTGTCGGCGGCGTCTTCCGCTCCGACCAGATCAGGACCCGCTTCGAGGAGCTGACTGGCGAGGCGCGACCGCACGTACACATCGAGGACGCACGCGGTACGGGCCTCGACGGCGCCGCCCTTTTGCCGCTTCTGGCGAACGGGCACCCCCTTCAGAGCCACATCTCCGTCGCCGCACTCGACAGCTGATCGTGGTGTCACCTCGGATCCGGCGCCGAGGATCTGCTGGCGGCGACTGCCGCCACGGTCCACAACCAGGAGGTCAACGATGACACGCAGCAATAGGCGGCCGAGCAGACGACTCGGCGCAACCATCATCGCGGCGGTCGTCGCTGCGGGGCTGGTCGGCACCGCAGCGCCGGCCTTACTCGCACCTTGACGACACCCTTCATCACCGCGACAGTGGGCAAGCTGTGGCAGGGCGGCATGCAGTACGAGTTCGCCGGGACAAACCTCTACTACCTCGACTACAAGACCGAGGCGATGGTCGACGCCGTGCTCGATGCTGCTGCGGAGACCGGCTTCGACGTGGTGCGGACGTGAGGGTTCCAAGACTTTCAGAGCCCGGACGGCGCCGGATCGGTGCACCAGAACTTCGAAGGTGTCTGGTACCAGGCCTTGAGTTCCGGCATCCGTCCCTTCACATCCAACGAAAGGACGCTCATGACGACGCAGCTCGTTCCGATCAGCAACGAACCGCGCGATTACGCCGGGGGTATCCCCGGCGGCATCTCGCGCTTGTCCGGTAAGGAGGCCATCGAGCGACCCGAGGCAGAACTGTGGCTGGGCGCCCACGGGTACGTCACCAACCTCAGCATCGCCACCGCCAGTGCAGCGGAAGTCGTGACGGCGTATCACGACCTGTTCCAGGTCGAGGCGACGTTCCGGATGGCCAAGACCGACCTGCGCGCGAGACCGATATTCGCGTCGACCGCGGACTCGATCCACGCGCACCCCACCATCGTGTTCACCGCCCTCGCGATCAGCCGACACCTCTACAAGTCGACCGGCTTCACCGTCCGCCGCATCGTCCGCGCGGTGCGGTCGCTCCGGGACATCACGATCAGCATCGACTGCCACGAGCTCACCGCGCCGACACCACCCCAACGAGAGGCAGCCGAAATCCTCGTCACACTCCACCCATGAGCGTCACGCACTAAATTGACACGATCCCGGTTCGAGGAACTCCCACACTCGTTGGGGTGAGCAGCGCACAATTCGCCCAACGGCGCTGCTGGTTGTTGCTCGCCCTGATTCCGATGACAGCAGGGGTGATGCTTTGAGCTCCTACGGTCAGAAGGTGGGCAAATTGACGAGGTTGTTCGTCCATTTGCCATCTGCGTAGGTCCGCAGGTACTTCCGGCCGCGCACGGGGTCAACGACGCCGACCTGGACTCGGTTCGTGCCGCTGCCCACGACCGCTGCGCCAGGGTTGCTTTCTACCCAAGCGACCAGCGTCGGCTTATCGCTCTCGCCGGTGGTGCCCGTGCCGGTGTTCTTCCATCGGTAGCGGACGATTTCGTCCTCAGTCTTGATGGTGCCGCCGAAGCGGACGTGGGTGATTTCGATTGCCATCTGACTCCCTTTCGATTCGTACATCCGGTGCGATTGGGTGGGTTCTGCATGGGGCGAAGTGCACCTCAAACCTCGCCCCATGCACGGCGTCAGCAGGCGGCGGAGATGGTGCTGATGCAGGCGGCGCTCAGCGTGCTGGCAAACAGCAGGTCCGACTTGTTGTAGTCAGCACGGTCGAGCGACTGCAGGGACAGGAGGTAGCCCAAGATTCTCACCTCCCTCACTGGGTCGGGCCGCGGGTTGCGGCGAGTGATCCTCGACCCCATCGAACGGTGTCAGGTAGGGGACACAGACCGGTTGGTGTGGCAGTCCACTCACGTGGGCGTCGTAGTCGATCAACGTGGTGAGCACTCCGGCGGCCCCGGTTGCCAGGTCGCAGGATGCGCGCAACAGCCCGTTGCCGGCGAAGCGAATCTCGTCTTGTACATACACTGCGTGCAGCTGTAACGCGGAGATGTGATGATGCAGAGCGGCAGAAGTTGCAGGCGTGGCCAACCCGGCCTGCTCGAGCGCAAGGAGAGATTGGATTAGGCCGGCGCGCCCCTGGAAGAGCCCGCTTTGGATGGTGAAGGGCGCGATTGCCGCGCGCGTGATGCCATCGAGGGCTTCGAGATAGCGGCTGTGGCCCGGCAGATGAGTGAGCAGCTGCGTGAGGACGATACCCATTCCTGCGGACCCGTTGCCGAGGTAAGGGAGCAGACGCCATCCCTCGTCGACATGGAGCGCACCGTCTGCCGACTCCTTCAGTGAGCAAAGGTCGAAGTCGATTGCCTCGGTTGCGATGCGGAGGTGCTCGGCGTCGCCGGTGGCCTCGTACAGCCGCATCGCAAACAGGGCGCTACCCGTCGCTCCGTGCAGGAGTCCGCCTCTGCCGGTAGCGACTGTTGACTGCGGCTCCGAGACTCGCCAGCGCTCACGGATACGGGCCGCGATGCCGAGTGCGACATCTCGCAGCCCCGCATGCCTGCCGCCCTCTGCGAGAAGCGTCAGACCCACCCCGGGCTGTCCGCCGTACAGGTCGAAGCCTAGTCGGTCGTGGTTGGCGTCCGACAGCCGGACGAGATGGCGGTCGGCTGCGTCGTGGAGTCCCATGCGGCGGTACGCCCAGACCGCGCCTGCCAAGCCGTCGAGCAGGCCGAGACGTGTGGGGTAGCCGGGGCGAGACGCAGCGTCTTCGAGCCATGCAAGGTGTTGCGGTGCAAGGCGGACCCTCGCGTGGCTCAGCGCGGTGAGCACCCCCAGGGCGCCATGCGCGAGGCTGGTGGACGGCTCCCTGAATTGTGCCGGGTCGCCCGGCCACAGCCGGTCACCTCGCTCAGGTGTGGCATCCGCGAGTAGCGTTCGCGCGATTCTGCTTGGCGTGGCTGGGGCGGTGACTGTCACCGCAGCCGAGGTGTCCCGCCGACGCAGGACTGCGACATGGTCGTCGACCCAACGCTGTCCGAGGTCGAACCGATCTGCTGCTTCGCAGACGAGCTCGCCCACCTTGCGCGCACTGAGGTTCAACAGCGGGATCAGCGGCACGAACATGAACAGCTCGGTGCAGGCGAGGGCATACAGGTCTTGACCGAGCGCGTCCCGTCCATCTGTCGCGACGAACCCTGGAGCGCCGATCACCGCAGACCCACCGTCGTCGACCGGGCGGGACATCTCTAGATCGATCAGAATGACGGTGCCGTCACCTCGCACAAGGATGTTCCCGGGATGAAGGTCGCCGTGCACCCGCCCGGTGTCGTGCAGCGCGGCTACCGCCTGCCGCAACGAAGCAGCAACGGTGAACGCCCACTCCCGGTATGCACGTCGCACGTCGAGCGAGTGTTCGGAGCTGACGAGCGGATTGTGGGCTGCGACCGCGGTGCTCAACGACACCGCGTCGATGCGTTCCATCGCAAGGTATGCGTGATCGTGCGCCATGAACGTGGCTTGAACCGCTGGCACAGGGACTCGGCCCTGCAGAGACTGAAGGAGCGCCTCCTCGTCACGCAGTCGCTCGGCGGCGTCTCTGCCGTCAGGTGTCCACCCGACGTGCGGGCGGGCCTCTTTCAAGATCACTGGTCGACCTTCCAACTCCGCCTCATACACGCCGCCCGCGTTGGAGAATTGCAGCGCGCCCCGAATCCGGGGGAAGCCTTGCGGGGGCGTGGTCCCGAGAGCGTCCAATTCGATCTGGAGAAAGTCTGGAATGCGCACCCATGGTGGGACATGGAACGCGGTTGCTCGCACGTCAGGAACCAGCACTCCCGTGTCCAGATCTCGTACCGCGAGCACGTCGGCACCGTCATGATTCACGAACTGTCGGGTGAAGGCGCCGTAGCGGACGAAGACGGGACCCTGCTTCCAGCGGAGGTCGGTCAGCACATACGGCGAAGCCATGCCAGCCAGGGCGGCGTCCAGTTCGGTGAGATGTGAGTGCAGATCGGCGGGTGAGAGCGGGTAGATGGTGATGAACTTGCCGGTGACATGGCGATCGCCGTCTTTGCTCAGCGTCACTTGCAGGATTCGGCGGTCGCGGAGGAACTTGAATGGGAGCCCGTTGCGGTGGCAGTACAGGGACACTTGCTCGAGGACGACGCCCGCTGTGGCCAGGGTGGCGCCGACGTGAATCTTCCAGCCCTGCTCGGGAAGCGTCGCGTCGGGCGGCATCCAGAACGACCACGTTCCGTCGTCGGCCGGCGACCAGGTCGCCCACGTGGCGGAATCGGAAGGTTCGAACAGCTCATGCGGTGCCTCGCGAGCTCGGCTCGGCTCGTCGTAGAAGAGCGGGTCTGCTACCGCGTAACGCGGGTATGTTGCGTCCACATGTCCCCATCAATGTCGGCGCGGATGGTGCACGACATTGTGTGTCCGGGCGCGGGGCGTGACCGCACGACGTGTAAGTGCTGTTGGAGGCCGCGCGCCGCTGTTTCACGCGGGAGAAGCGGGCGCGCTCGCATCCGAAGGCATCAGCAGCCTCTATTTTCGCGTCTGCAAGTTCACTCAAATGAGTGAATCGGCATCGCGGTCCAGATGGTTGCGGGCGCCCCAAAGCGCGAGTTGGGTGCGGTCTTCCACGCCGACTTTCTTCAACGCGGAATGCAGCTGTGACCGGACAGTGTGGACGGAGACGCTTAGACGTTCGGCGATCTGGTCGTTGCTTGTGGTGCCGCTGGAGAGCACGGAGACGACACGCCGTTCAGCAGTTGACAGTCGAGCGACCACGAGGTGGTCGGTTGCTCCGCGGCGCGCGAATTCTCGGAGGACGGGGGCGGTGACCAGTCCAGAGAGGAGGGCCTCCCCACGTACTGCGGCGCGAATCGCGGTCAGCAGTTGATCGGAGTCGTGGCTCTTGAGCAGGTACCCGATCGCGCCCGCGTCCAGGGCTTCCGTCACGTACGCGTCAATCGCGTAACTGGTCATCACGATGACCGCGATTGGCGGCTCGGTCGATCGGACAAGTTCCCGGGTTGCCTCCACACCACTCAATCCAGGCATTTGCAGGTCCATGAGCACCACGTCGGCACGCTCACGGCGTGCAACCGTGACGGCGTCCGCCCCGTTGGAGACCTCGCCGAGGACTTGTACGCCACCTGCTGATTCCAGCTGCAGGCGCAGTCCTTTGCGAACCGAGCGGTTGTCGTCGGCGATCAGAACGCGGATCGGGGTGGGTCTGGCCGTCATCGTCTTGGTCTCAGTCTCCGTCGGGTTGGGCGACCGGGATGACGAACCTCATCATCCAGCCACCCCCTGGTGTCGGTCCGAACACCAGTGTGCCGCGCAGCAGGTCGATGCGTTCACGGATCCCGCTGAGTCCCCAGCCCAAGTCGAGGCCCCCGATTGGGCCGGTTCCGGCCGGCGATGGACCGTTCCGGATGGTCACCTCGAGACGGTCCACCCGCGCGGCAATATCGATATCGACCTCTGCGCCGGGCGCGTGCTTTGCGGCGTTGGTGATGGCCTCCTGGGCGCACCGATACGCGGTCGCCGAGACGACAGCCGGAAGCTCATCGACACGCCCGGTCGTGGCGAGCCGGATGTGCATCCCCCGCGTCTGCCAGTACTCGACGAGCTCATTGGCCTGTCGCAGGTCCCGGGTCATCTCACGCGGCTCCGTGCCTGCTGCGCGCAGATCAGCGAGAGCACCCGCAAGGCTTGCTGCCGCGAAGCGGCCCTCGTTTCGCACCTCTTCGACCAGGTGCAGCGCTTCTTCCGGCTGCGCGGGGGCGATCGTGAGCGCGGCGTCGGCAAGGGTGATCAGACCCGCCAAGTGCTGTCCAGCCACATCGTGAAGTTCCTGCGCGATCCGGGCCCGCTCCCGCTGCTGCGCTTCTTCGACACGCTGCGTGTGGTAGCGCTTGGCCGTCTCAGCCTCGATGCGCGCGAGGCTCACGCGGCGAGACTGCGTTCCCCACCAAGCGCCGAGCGCAGTGCCGGCGGCCGCTGGCGCGGCGATCCGCACTGCCTCGGCCGTCACGAAGCCCATTGCGGCATTAATTGACATTCCGTACGCCAAAGTCCATAGGAACAGTGCTCCGACGGTGACCACAACGACACCCACCAGCCACAGGATTGAGACGGTGACCGAATTCCGAGTTGCCAGCAGGAACAGCGACAGCGCCATTACGAGGTACATGCCGATCAGCCACGTTGGGACCGCGAGGCCCACAGCCAGACAGATATAGACAGCGGTCGTGATCAGAACCGTCGCCTCGGGCCAGCGACCACTCAACAAGAACGCGCCTGCTTGTACGGCGCACCCGAGGATGAGGATGGAGAGCGTGAGCGGTGGCGGCAACTCGAGGGTCCACTCGGCCTCACCATCGATGAGAAAAGCCACAGGTTGTGCAAGGACCTGGATCACGGTCGTCACGAAGACGGTGAGCGCGAGCACGAGAGCGGAGCGCCGGGTGCCCAAGATCCGATCCGCGTTCACACTAAGCTCGTCAGCTCCGGGCGTGGTCGGCAGTGCGGACGCATCGGCTGTGAACACGCTCACGACCACGACCTTAGTTGGTCGCGGGCGATCGCTATGTGATCGAGTATCCGAGCCGAATTCGAGGCAATCCGCACGATCGCCGTGAAGCTCGGTATCGGTTGGGTCTGCTGTGGGAATAGGTGACAGTTTCGGTTGGGCCGCGAGGGCCAGGGTGTTGGTCATGATGGTCTCGAATTCGACGGGCGTCAAACGGCCGAGGCGAGCCTGTCGGCGCCGGCGGTGATAGGTCCATTCGATCCAGGTGACGATCGCGATCCGCAGCTCCTGTCGCGTTGCCCAGGAGCGGCGGTCGAGGACGTTCTGCTGCAGCAGTGAGAAGAAGCTCTCCATGGCCGCGTTGTCGCCAGCCGCGCCCACTCGCCCCACCGACCCGACCATGCGGTGACATGCCAATTCGCGCACCACCTTCCGGGAACGAAATTGCGAGCCCCTGTCGCTGTGAACCACGCAACCAGCGACGTCGCCGCGCAGCGCGACGGCGTTGCGGATGGCGTTCACGACGAGGCGGGACTTCATGCGCGAGTCGATGGAGTAGCCGACGATCTTGTTCGAGAACACATCCTTGAACGCGCAGAGGTAGAGCTTGCCCTCCGCGATCTTGTGTTCGGTGATGTCCGTCAACCACAACCGGTTCGGGGCGCCGGCGGTGAAGACGCGCTCGACGAGGTCGTCGTGGACGGGCGGGCCTGCCTTCTTACCGTTCTTGCCGCGCTTGCGCCCGAACGTCGACCACCAGCCGTTGTCGCGGCAGATCCGCCACGCCGTCCGATCCGACATGACCTCTCCAGCATCACGAGCCTCGTCGGTCAGGAACCGGTGCCCGAACTCCGGGTCGTCCCGATGCGCGTCAACAACGCGTCCGCGCGGTACACCTCGTCGCGATCCCGATCGGTGATCGGGCGTGTGAGCCAGCGGTAGAACGGCTCGCGAGCTTGAGCACCCGGCACGTCACCGCGACGGGGATCCCGTCGGCGGCGAGCTCGACCACGGGCGGGTACATCATCTTCCCGGCAGATGCGCCCGCGAGAAATACGCCGCCGCGCGAGGGAGGACCTCGTTCTCCTGCTCCAGCAACCGGTTGCGCTTGCGCAGCTCACGCAACTCGGCGTTCTCCGCCGCGGTCGCCCCGGGCCTGGCCCCGGTCTCGACGGCAGCCTGACGCATCCAGTTCTGCAAGCAGGTCTCTCTGATCCCGAAGTCCGCCGCGATCTGACGCAACGGCACCCGGGCTCACGGTTCTCGGCGACGCGGACGACATCGTCACGGAACTCGCGCGGGTAGGGCTTGGGCATGGTACTCATCGCTTCCAGCGAGGCCTCACAGCACCACAGATCAGATGTCACCTGTTCCTACAGCAGACCCATCCTAGGGTCCGGATGCACGGTGGTGAGCGACCAACCGAAGCACCGTGGCATTCAGGTCAGACTCGGGATTCAACGCTCGTGCGGATGCAGTAGTCCTTTTGAGTGAACTTTGGCCCGGAGATCGATGCGTCTAGACACGATCCGAAAATCGGCCTGCCTATCGGCTCCTCGTGTCGCCACCCCCTGGCAACGGTGCAAATCCGTATCGAGGTCGGGCTCCATCTCGCCGCTGGAGCTTGTTCCTTGCGGGTTGGACAACGCAGAAACGGTTGGATCGGGGCTTGCTTACGTCGGCTTGCCCGACCGTAGTATTCCTCCCACCTGATCAAGGAGGAGGGGTCCATGCCCAGAGTCGATCCGTCTGACGTCTCTCGCCGCACGATGCTGCGTGTCGCGGTAGCGGGCGCCGGCATCATTCTGATGCAACCGCTCGGCGCACTATTTGCGACGCGGGCGACCGCCGCCGAACTCACCACGGCACCGCCCAGCACAGCGGAAGACTCCGCGAGCCAGAAAGCCGCTGGATGGTTGTCCAGAGCAACGCTGCCGCCCGGGGCAATCCGTTCCGCATCGAGCCCTTCACCTTATTTCGACATCCAACACACCGAGTGGTGGTGCGCGCCGATGGCGGTTAAGACTGCGTACTGGAGGATCGCGGGGGCGAGTGTCGCCGAGACGGCAAATTGGCTGAACGCCCACCCAACCGCTGACCTGACAGTGCCTGTGCAGCACCCGATCCCAGCCGACGCGGATGTTGACATCGCGTCTGTAGGGAACGTGCCGTTCCAGGGGGCACTGGAAGGTATCGCGTTCACCGTCGCGAAGATGAGCGATGGTGTAGCGGTCCGCGGAGAGTTCGGGGCGATCCCAGAGTCGGCCACGCGCCGGAACTTCAGAGCGGGCACCGGTTTGGGTGGGCCCGGGCAAGGTTAGGCCGTTGAAACGGAGCTCGTCGCCATCGATGCCGCATCGTCGGAGGCGTGTAAACCGAGTCGCCAGGGGCAAGCTCGGTGCATCCGCTGTTGCAGTTGCGCTCTCGCTCGCTGGGTGTGCTGCGCCCGCAGGCGAAGCGGTCGCCACAGGATCCGCTGACATCACGACGAGTACCTCGAGCGCCACCTCGACGACCTTGAGTACGCCGGAGTCACCGACGCCCACTCCATCGATGGTCTCCGAGGACGCACGCGACACCGAGTACCGCGAGCAAGTCGCCGCCTGGACCGCGCCCCTACCTCCCGGCTTCGCTTGGCCGGCGACCCGGACGGGTACGCCTGCCGGCAAGTGGGGACACGGCGGCGACTGGGACGGGTACACGACGGCAGCCGGCATCTACCACTGCATGCTCGTGTACGCAGCCTGGGACGCCTACTTCCTAAACGATGACCCAATCCTCTCCAAGGACTACGCCGCCCGCGCCGACGCGACCCAACCCGATATGCCCTACCCAAACTTGTTGACACGCGACGACGGGACCATCCGCGATCAGGAACTTGCGAGCGAGAGCGGCATCTGCAAGGGCTTCGTCGGCGACCTGCGTGAGTAGAGCACCAACCCAAGAAGGCCTGCCGCCTGAGAAGCGACACGGGGCTTCTTCAATGCCCGTCCTCGGACCCTCGGGGGCGGTTCACCTAAGAGAGGAAACGCGAAGATGGTCACTGTCACCGCAACCGGCTCCCATGGAGGCAGCGCCTCGGGCTCTGTCGAGGGCGTCATCAGCTGGGGCACCTGGCGGGCCATGAAGTGGGGGGTTTGCCAGGTGAAGCTGAACTACTTCACTTGCGACAACTACAAGGACGGTTGCAATACGACCTACCGAAACCTGCCCACCCGGTTCCGCATCGGCCTCCGCAACTCAGGTGGCACCCAAGTCGGGTACGCGGAGTGGAACAAGAACGAGCTGGGCGTTACGAAGAACATCAGCATTCCAACCAATGGGAGCTACGCACTCAACAGCAGGTTCCTCTTCGACAACGGCACGATGTACGGCACAGCGCAGCCCGGCCAGCCCTGCTACGAAACGTACCCCACGGTCAACTTCAGCGTGTCATTGACCTTCGACCCGTACACCGGCTGAACGGTGGCGAAGCGTGCGCCGGCGAGCGATCCCATCAAAGAAGTTACGGACCGGAACAGAGAGTACGTCATTCCGGACGACTCATTCGCCCGGGTCACGAAGCCTGGCTAGACCGTCGGCCCCGCTCTGGTCGTCGTTGGCAGAAGAGGCCGCGGCATCGGAGAGACATCAAGCGTTTGCCCACAAACCGTGCACGGAGCCAGACCTGGCTCGGCACCTGTTCCAGATGGGGAGCAAGATGATCGCAGAAATCACGCTGACGATTGAAGCGTCGCGCGGCGGAGAACTCGCGCTTCATTTCGTGGAGGATCGACAGTGAGCCGAGCGGTAGTCGCGGTGATGAAACATGTTGCGGTCGTCGCAACAGTGGGAATGGTTGTAGTCCTCGGAACTGCGAGTTCAGCGGTGGCTGCGGACTCGCCGCCGTCCGAGGAAGCGAATAAGACCATTCATCAGGCGGCGAGCGGCATTCCTGCCAAGGATCGGAATGCTCTCCTTGGCGCGGACTGGTCGACGTCGGGGGACATCTCGAGGGTTGTGATGGGTGGTCCCGACGGGCTAACTGTGTTGCAGGCGGAGGGTGATTCGGGTTATCAGTGGCATGCGGTGGCTGCGTTACCGATCTACGAGGCGGCCACGAATCTGTGGATCTCGAACAGTTGTGTCACCTCGAGCGGGAAGTACATGGCCGTAGTGTACGGTCCACGCGAGATCACGAACTCGGAGAGAAGGTTCGGGGGCGGGGCCAACGCCGTCATCGTGGAGTTCGCGACGGGCAAGGTCCGCGAGCTTGGCACCGGGTTCTCGATCGCGTACTTCAACCCCGGGTGCGGTGCCGGCGACACAGTCACGTTCACCCGTGTCGATACCAGTGCATCGACCACGCTGTTGGCGGTTGTTGATGCAACCACAGGAGACGTGCGCAATCGTGCCTTGATCGGGGGGCAGGCGACGTCAGCTATCGCGGACGCGGCCGGTACCGTTTACGCCGTGACGGCGAAGGGCATCCTTCGAGCGTCGCCTGATGGAAAGCCATCGGTCTTCGCTTCCACGGCCGGGGCCGCGTATGACTTGTCGATCGATGACCAAGGGAGGCTCGGCTATGTCGCCTCACGTGGTGACGGGCAGGCTGCCGCATATCTCATGCCGACTTCCGGTAAGGCCAAGGCGCGGGAGATCGCGTCAGGTGATGTGGCTCAGCTTGGGCTGCGTCGTTCTCCTCAAGGCGGATTCTTCCTACTCGGCTCCGACCTAAGGACAGACATTTCAACGGCCGACGCGGTCACCGCGCTTCCGGATGCTGGCCCGCGTGACGTGATCTCTGACAAAGGTCGACTGATCGTGAAGTCTGCTGTGCCGGCGGGGCTGGCCACGGCTGTCAATGCGGAGAGCGCTGCGACTCGGACCGCCTGGATCAATGCCAAGGTGCCTGGGACGCACAGAGCGCTGAGCTTCGACGTAGGAGACGTAGCAGCCTCCGTCAAGGCACGATCACACGCCGATGACGATGGATCCGAGATGTTCCAGGGGTCCGCGGATACCTCTAGTTCCGATAGCGCAGTCACGGGTTCGGTCGCGGCTTTGTCGGTCACGGCGTTTCAACCGGCGTCTTCGACGACCCCGACGTCTGCCGCGATGGCATCCGTCGGCGGCGGAATGGTGCCGATGACGGGCGATCCGCACGACCCGGCGGAGTCTGAACGGTACTGTGCGGTTCCTCGAAACGACCCGGGCAACCAGGCATTCCAGCCCAAACCCCGTCAGATCGAGTGGGCAGTCGACCGCGCCGTGAAGGGTCAGCTCACGGAGACTCGTCCCGCCAATTGGCGTGGACAGGGGATGGACGCGTACGTGCCGCAGGTGGAGTTCCCTCTGGTGGCCCCAACCGGTGGCGGGGGTATACCGCCGCAGATCGTGCTCGGTGTGCTGATGCAGGAATCGAACCTGTGGCAGGCGGACAAGTACACGCAGCCCGGCGACACCGGGAACCCGCTCATCGGTGACTTCTATGGCAACCGAGGATCCTCGCTGTGGACGATCGACTACCCAGATGCGGACTGTGGATATGGGGTCGGTCAGATCACCGATGGAATGCGGCTGGCCGGTCACGAGAAACCTGGAGTGACTGCGCTGTCATATCGGAAGCAGCGTGAGATCGCTCTTGACTATGAGGCAAATATCGCGATGGCGGTACGGATGCTCGGGCAGAAGTGGAATGAGCTCGTTGCGGCCGGAATCACGATGAACAACGCTGACTCCTCCCGGATTGAGAACTGGTTTGCCACGGTGTGGGCGTACAACACCGGGCTCCAGCCGAACGGTGAGTACAACCCGACAGGGTGCAGTCCGAGTGACACCTGCACGGGCGAGGACGGCACGTGGGGTCTGGGCTGGGCCAACAACCCGATCAACCCCAACTATCCGGCCTCTCGGGCGCCTTTCCTGCAGGGCAACCACGCCGCCGACGCGGCCACGCCGCAGTACTGGTCATATCCCGAGAAGGTGATGGGGTGGGCCGCATGGGGATCGGCGCTCGTTCAGACGCAGAAGGCGGACGCGTCGACGCGCACGAACCCCGCGATCTACGTGTCGTCCTACAACCTGGCATGGTGGGGAGGCGGTGCGTCCCCGATCCCGGAGACGAACCGGCTGCACGTGGATCCGCCTTTCGGTTCATTCTGCACAACGGCGGACAACTATTGTGATCCGCTGGCGTCATCGCCATGCGCACTCACCAGCCTGCAATGCTGGTGGCATCAACCTGTGACCTGGAAGCCCGACTGTTCGACGTCCTGTGGCTACGGCGCGGAGCGTTTCCCGTGGCCGACGTATAGCACCGAGGCCAGCAGCACTGATCCGAGCCTGGGAGCGCCATCGAACGTGTTGTTGACGAGTTTCCCCGCAAACTGCACGCCGCCGCCAAGTGGTGTGACGGTCGTCGACGACACCACTCAAGAATCTGCACGAAAAGCGGGGGAGTGTACGAGACAGCCGACCTCTGGCTCGTTCCAGTTCACCTTCGCGTCGGCGGACAGCAACGGGAACTATCCGGCGAAGATCGACCTTCATCAAGGTGGTGGCGGCTACAACGCGCATTTCTACTTCGCGCACATGCAACTGGGCTCCGTGCCGAGCGGGAAGATCACCGGCACATGGACGTACGGAAGCTCGTTGACCAACAAGTGGACGCGGGTGTGGGTGCACCTGCCTGATCACGCCGGATGGACTCAGCAGGCCGCATACACGATCGGCCTCGGAGGGTCGAACTCTGAGACCAGATATCTCCCACAACGTCGCTACAGCAATGAGTGGGTGAGCTTGGGAGTGTTCCTGGTGAACGGGACACCAACGGTATCCCTGAGCAACGTCATGACGACCGCGGATGATCCAAACGGCATCGCTGGCATCGAAGACATCGCGTGGGACGCCGTCGGGTTCCAGCCATTAGCAAGCAAGCCGGACGATTTCGTCGTCGCGCTGGGTGACTCGTACACATCCGGCGAGGGCGCCGGCAGCTACGAGCCCTGGAGCGACAACAACGGCAGCTTCGCGGCAGAGCGCAACGCCTGCCACGTCTCCACGAACTCGTGGATTCGCAAGACAGTGCTCCCCGGCGACACGCAGAGCATCGGGACGCGCGCGGACGAGCATGCCGCGAGCCTGGACTTCCACACCGTCGCGTGTGCCGGCGCGCAGACCGAGAACCTGCTGCCGTTCTACACCGTCCCGTCGGGAACCGCACCCGCTAACGGGGAAGGCCAGCGCGGCAGCTCGACCCAATACGGCATGGTCTCGCAACTTGACGCGGGCTACCTGGACGAGAACACGACGCTCGTAACACTCTCGATCGGCGGGAACGACATGCGTTTCCCGCCTGTCGTCCAAGCATGCATCATCGCGTTTTTTGCTGTCTTTGGAGCGGACTGTTCGGACTCCGTCCTGGAGGGCGACACCCTCGGCGCCGAGGATGCCAGCGCTGCCCGCCTGTCTGGCGAGTTCCACACCAGCCTTGGCGTGGTCCTTGCGGAGATACGATCCCGAGCACCGAACGCCAAGATCGTGCTGATGGGATACCCGAAGCTGTTCGA